>CALEAW010000090.1 GCA_937943605.1 uncultured Sutterella sp.
TAGGTCGTTAACTCACTCCTGAGCGTCGAGAGTAAAAAATCGCTGGAAGTTAACGTTTATGTGAAGAGTCCAAGGCATTTGCATGTTCTAATTTAACTGTAGCTGCACCGCTAGCAAGGTAAATAGAGTTAAAAGCCTTTTCTGCCTTGAGTACGACTGTACCGTTACCGATTTTTAAATTATTCTCTTGTTTGGTATGGATATTGAGAGTGCCTGCACCGATTTTGTGCAAATCATCCCCAGCCATGCCCTTGATATGCCAATCGACAACTGTATTTTTACCGATATCAATGCCAGCCCCTTTGTAACGAAGGCCCTCTCCCGTGACAGTGTACTTTTTATCGGCATCGAAAATAAGACCACCTATCCCAAGGTCTAGATTCTGAGAGAGTTTAAGCGTGCCGCCACCAGAGAACGAAAGATCCTTGTTTCGTTCAAATGTGGTATTGGTGTTATCAATGCTGTAAGACTGCTTATCAGTGGCGCTAAATGTTAATTCTTTTTGAGCTAGTTCTATTTTATGGGTGAACCGTTCTTTAAAAGCATCTACGGTTTGCTGGTGCCACGGATTGTAGATGAAGACATCAGTCTTGCCACCTGATGCAATACCTAATAATGTACCCAGAACAACCCATTTCTTTTCTAGGTTGTCCCAAACAAATGCTCCGGACCCACTGTCGCCGCCTGTTGTTTGATTCAAAAAGGAACCAAATACATTAACAGCGCCAATCGTTCCGTCTTTTTGGCGGATATGATCGAAGGCAAAAATGCTTCCACCTAACATTTCAGGAACCCATTTAACGCCATCATGTTTTTCTGTGCCATTATTGTCCGTCATAGCAAAATAGCCAGATCCTGCACGGTAGATAAGAACCTTTTTTTGGCCATTCACCATCACGCCATATCGTTCTCTGAAATCTTTATCAGACAGGTTTGCAATATAACCAGTGGTAGCCCCTTGCGTCTCAACCACAAATTTATTGACACGGCCAACAGCAAAGTCTCCTCGACTACCTGTGGCATCTAATTTGCCATGCATGTCATATATCGAGCTACCCCACTTTTGTTTGCGAACAGCTTCTGCCCAACTTTCACCATACTTGGAAATAATATAGTTGTGTTTGGCAGTAATAACATAGGCACCACCTATCGATGTGGTTGCTCCACCCCTTGAAACCACTCCAAAGTCAGGGAATGGTACGTTAGGTAACTCTAATTTAGTACCATCCTTTCGAGTCAATACAAGGCCTGTCGCTCCAGGCTTAAAAATGCCTTTGTTTTGACCAAAGTCTAAATAATCTCTTACCCAATGTTGGCGGATATCAAGATTGAGTGCGCGTGCATCATTAATTACGCCCATAGTTAACATGGGAATACACAAAATCAATGGCTTGATATTAAAACTAGCCTTACCTTTTTTCTTGTTCAGTAAGGAAGACGGAGGAAGCTGAACCATAGTAATTCCTAAAAGAGACGACGTAATGTTTATGCGACAATTCTATAAGACAACAAATTGCCTGGATTTATAAACTTTCTATGAACTTGATTTGTTAAAGCTATCGTTAGATGTCTGTTGCAAACGAACTGTCTGCTTGGTTAAACGTAAGGAAAGGCGCATTAGCGCCCTTTCTTATGAGTTAACGACTAGAACTTATGCGTCATACCAACGAAAGCTTGAGAGGTCTTTGTCTTGCTTTCGTAGTCATCAACAGAAGTGACCTTTTCTTCTGAGTAACCTGCACCAGAGTAGAGGGAGGTGCGCTTTGAGAGTGGGTATTCGTATTTAACTGTCAGGCCATAGTATTTGGCTGCATCTTGTTCTACGAAGGCATCCCATTCAATGTCAGAGTCGCGATAGTAGAGGGCAGACGTAAGGTCGCCGCCAGCCATATTCATGACCATGCCCAGACCAAGGGCATACCCCTTGGAATAGGAGACACCTTCATAGCCGCCAGGCTTGGCACCAGTCAGCACATCTTTACCCATAGAGATGCCCTTGAAATACTGAGCAGCTACAAAGGTCTTGGTAGCACCAAAGTCATAGTTGCCACCCAAGGAAATAAGTTGACCATCCTGAACGTCAGGATTATGAAGATTGGCACCATTATTGGAAGCCCAATTCATATATTCGTAGGTCAAAACAGTGTTAAGAGGGCCAAAAGCCCCTGTCAAACCAAACGACGCATAGCGATCGGAAGAGGCGGAGCCTTCACGACCAGTGGCTGGGTCATAGAAGCCTTCGGATTGAAGCTTGGAATCTTCGAGATTGTTACCCTTAAAGGAATACTGGAAGGTGGCCTGAATCCCAGAAAAGTTAGGCGTCTGGTATGTGACCATGTTGTCATAGCGATCCGTCAATAACAGACCGATCATGCCAGCGTTGCCACCGTCGAAGGCATCAGCATTTGCCGTAAATAGATTGTAGGTGCCAGCGCTAGAGCCGATACCACCCATGCGACCGAGCGAGATGGTACCGAAGTCACCGTAAACGCTTGCAGAGGATTCACGACCAAAGAGACGGCCATCGCCGAGCGTGCCGTCATCGGTATTGAAAGCATTTTCAACTTTGAAACCGACCTTTAGGCCGTTACCAAGATCTTCAATACCCATCAAACCAAAACGAGAGGCAGAGCCGACGCCCGATTCCAGACCGAAAGAATGAGACTTAATGGTGTCACCGTAGTTGTTGGAGAACTTCTCATTCTTATAGAGAAGACCGCCGTCAGCGACCCCATAAAGCGTAATATCAGCTGCAAGGGCAGAGCCAGTAAAGGCACCTAAAACAGCCAGTGTAGTTAAAGACTTCATCATATATTTCCAAAAAACTTTGGCACTCTAATTAATGCCGATATTGGAAATATACAAAGCACAGTGAATACGACAGAAGTCCTTACAAATAGTGATATTTTTAAGAAATAAATAGTAACAGATGTGTAACTTCTGAATATCTATTAACGCCTAATGTCGCACTGGAAGTTGCAGGAGGTTTACAAAGCAATACAGTTGTCTGACGGCGGTGATACGAAAGTCAGTGTTAATAGGTACCAAGAATTGGTGATGAGGGGAGTTGTATTTGTACAACAAGGTAAACCCAGTTAAGTAAGTAGGGAATTTTCAATTACATCGGAATTTCTATTACGAAACATTTGATTGTTGTTAGTGATATTTTTTGGGCTTAGTCAAGTCAGCGACCGGTGCCTACCGCATTGGTCAGGAACGTTCAGTGACGGTTTATCGCCTGGTGGCTGAAGGTACGATTGAAGAAAAGAGCTTGCGTTTGCATGACATCAAGCGTTCACTTGCGGATGCGCTCTTAGAGGGCGCCGATATGTCGAGTCGCTTGAGTAAGGATGCGTTGCTTGCTTGTTGTCTTCGAAGGCGGATGTATAGTAACATTCTGTTACATACGGTAATCCTCCTTTTACGCCTGTCGATAAAACGCACTTTCGTTGTTGGACTAGGTTCAATAACGAAAGCGAGTATGCGAAAAAGTGGAGTTGGGAGGATCAGTGATAGTGAAATAGACTCACCTTTTGGGTTGTGTCAAAGAAATGTCAGATTTTTGAGGGTTAAATAGACGGGCTTTTGATGTTCTAATGTAGACTTTTTTGACCTATTCAATACCGCTTTTTGCTCTTTATAACGCAAGGTTTTTTAGTTCGATGTATCGTCGAATGTGAACTGTTGCCCTACAAAGTTTCGTTGTGGCACAGGTTAAACTTTTGGGCTCTGTCTTTCAATAGGCGCCCCTACACGCGAGTAGGGGCGCCTTTTCTAGACAGGAACATCTCGTGAAAATGGACTGCGCTCAGGGCGGTTCTGGTTGCGTTATAAAGGGCAATTCTTCTTCATTTTTCGCGCCACCCTCAAGGCGAGGATCAATTTAAGGTCTTTTGTTCGCTAAAACGGTGGTATAGTTCTCCACGTCACGACGATTTGTGTCGCTAGGTTGAACGCTGAGTGCGCGGTTCGTTGTGAGCATTAAGTTCAAAAACAATAAGGCTATGGTCTGGCGTATCGCCAGATAAGCGTCATTGAAGCGTCTCCATCCATCGCTTGCTCACGGGTAGCAGCGAAAGGGGCGGGCGCTTGATGCCCGCTTGCGCTCAAAATCAAGCGCTCCCCTTTCGCTGCTTAACGTTCGCTATCGATACGTGAAACGGAAACAGTTGTTGTTTTGACTTAAAAAACTAGCAATCGTTGGAAACGAAGCTTTGTGCTAATTAGGCTAAGCCTGGCGTCTCGCCAGGCCTGAAGGATGATCGCTGCCAAACAGCGCGCATCACTTATCACGACGTTTCACGCCCCCCGGCCAAAGGCCGAGGGGGGAAGTAAAACGTCCGCTCTGACGCTCTGCGCGCTGACATGTCGCGTGAGTAGTTGGCACATTGCTTTGTTTCTCGCGGTTCATAGCTTGTACGGTCATTTGGGTCGTATAAGCGATCAAAGTTGAGAACAAAAAGGTCTGCCAATCTAGGCTTGGCCTGGTGTATCGCTAGGTGTGTTTGCTGTGAAGAGCCTTCGAGCACTTCGCTCTCTTCGCTTGTTTTAAGGACCGTTCAGGGAGACCGCCCTGAAGGTCCACTTAAATCAAGCTCCTATCTCTCATGCTCATCCATTGCGTCACAGTAGGTTGGCAGTCCTCTTTATTCTTGGCTAAATGCGTCGTAGACACGTTCTGGTGACGAGTGATTTTTATTTTTTGGGTGTGAAAAGTGTTTCAGATAAAGAATGCTAATAGGGTCAGTGTGAGCCTCGGATCGTTGTTTTCAGATAAGCAAATCACTTCAGCCTTTATGACGCTTGATCCATATGCAAACGACTTTTACGAACAACTCGTCAAGCAACTCACCGAGAATGGTGAGGCTCGATTAAACGAAGCGTTGAATGCCTTTCCGACCTTAGAGCCCTCAGAAGCGCTTAGACTCGTTTACACCTTTTTTAAAACCGAGCCAGAAAAGCAAGCGATTATTTTGATCATTGCTAAGCGTGGTTCATTGGCTTCGGCAGCGCAGGCCATCGAGGCTAAATTTCCGCCTCTGAGTCCCTTGGCGACCTATCTCCTTCATGGTGGGCCATTTGTCTTACCGAAGATGTGCGCAAACTTGCCTCTTGCAATGAGGGTGCGCTACCGCTTTGCGCAATGGGCGAAGGGGACATCTCCCTATGTCCTTAGACTGTTTTTAGATTTCCCATCGGTTAAGGACTTAGAGTCCAGTATGCTGAGAGAAGAGCTGACTGAGCTAGTTTGTCACTTGAAAACGCATAAGGTTCAAGTAACGAAAGTCGAGCCTGAGGCCACGCTCCTTCTTTCTCAGCATTTGCTCTCTGCATTCATCGATACGGATATTGCTAACAGTTTATTTGTCGGCACTGGACCACGTCAACGTCTTGAATCATTAAAGGCTTGTGGTCTTGGAAACATTCTCGAGGGTGTGGATCAAGCCTGGCAAAAACTCACCTTTGGTCCTTTGAATCAACGTTTTGAGCGTGTGCCTGATGCATTAATCGAGCGACCGTTGCAACCGGAACTTCAAAAAGCCCTCAGGAGACGTTTGCTCACTCAGGTTAATCATTCGTTCAATAAGCGTTTCAAACGAAAGAAAGGCAGCTCCTGGCAATTTATGGATGACCGTGTGGCGACAGCGCTTAATAACCTGCTGGGTTTTTCGGTACCACAATGGGCGATAGGTGACTACAAGGCTTTTGTGAATGTTTTGGTTGAGCAAAATCTTCTTCAAAGTTTGAGTAAGGCTCAACTTCAAGCGCTCATGGATAAGGTTGGTATGCCTGAAAAGACCGCTATTGCGACGCATGAATTGAGTCAGAAGTTAGCGCAAGGCTGTCCTGATGCGTATGAACCAATGCTCTTGACAACGCTTTGGAAGGTCGCTCCCAACAAAGTGATCTTTAAGATTGTTGGCTGGCCAAAGATCACTTTAGAAAGTCTGAGTGAAGTTTTCGAATCCGACTTGCCAGAAAACAAGTTGGACTGGCTCAATGCGTATTTGAGCACGGTCGATCAGGCAACAAGCGATGCGATCAAAGCGCTTTTGATTGAAAAACGTCCACAGAGTGCGCTCAGACTCGTTGATCCAAACGATGAGTGTTGGCGACTGTTGCCGGTAAAGACGTGCGTTCAACTTAACCTTTGGTCTGTCGTAGCACATGTAGACACTCAACGTGTCCTCGAAGAAGTGCCAAGGCGTTTTTTGGTCGATCGAATTTTGGCTCGGTGTGGTCGTAAAGCTTACTCCCCCAAACCCTATGATCGTCTCAATGATGATACGTTGCATGAGGCGTATTGCGCTCTCACACATAGGGCTCAATGCCGTCGTCATTTTGTGACGTCACTTCTGGAGCGTGAATGGTGTCGAGACCATCAAGGGCGTTCGTACCAGATCTTAGGTGGGCGCTATTGTTCATACAAGGTGCTTGCGATTGAGTTGCTTCGTTGCTCGAACTTTTTAGGTGACAAGTCGTTTAGACAAGATGTGGTCGAGCTTGCGCTTAAAGAGGCGAGCTCGTTGCCAGAACGTCAGACGTTACTGAGGTTGATTCAACAAGATTCGGTTGAGCCTCATCTGCCAGAGGTATGGATCAAAGCGGTCTTAAGTTGGCCAAAGAAAGTGCTGAAGACCCTGCTGCCGAATATGAGACAGACGCTTCTTGACGCATATGTCGCGCGCGAAGGTCTCAAGGCCCTTGATGCCTGTTATAAGGCGTCGCCCAAAGGCCTCTCGAGTCGTCTATTCTTTTTGCTTCGTGTCAATCGTTTGAAAACCGGTGGCGCTTGGCCAGAGAATCGCATCCTGCGTTGTGACGCACAAGGTTTTGATGAAGTGATTGAAACGGCCTCTAACCTTCTGGGTATCAGCGAGCCTCGCCTTTGGGACGCTGCGCTCGAATGTATGCCAGAAAAAGCGCAGGCGGTTCTTCAGTACGTCACGAAGCATGCCAAGGCCGTCATGTCACCTGGATTGGCACGTTGGATCGATGTCGTTTTGCAGCGTTACGCCCTAAAACCTGAAGCCCGTTTGGACGCCTTGTTGGCTGATCAGACGACAACTGATGTGAAGTTTTGGCCTCATCAAGGGCCAGATGGCACAAAGGGTGACGTCTATGCCTATCTGCGAGTACATCATTCGCTCAAGGCTTTGAGTGCTGTGTGGTCTGAACGTCAGACGCTCCCTGATAGCGTCTTGCCAACCATGGTCGCTCATTGGCCTAATGATGCTGCGTGGTTTGAGTTATTCCTGGCGTTAGGCAAATCTCATACCTCACTAGTACGTCAAGTGATGGGCATGATGGACTTCAAGGCTCCCTTTGGCTCTCGATTCGATGCGCATTATCGACATAGCACCATTCCGAAGAAAAACGGTGGTGTGCGCGATATCTATGCGCCAGAACGCGCCTTGAAGGCTTTGCAGTCACTGATCAACGTCAAGCTGTTGCAACCATTAGGTGCACATGATGCTGCCTTTGGTTTTGTGCCTGGGCGAAATATTTCGGGCAATGCTGAGCGTCATGTGGGGCAGCCTGTCGTCGCAACGGCAGATATCCATGCGTGTTTCCCGAGCGTTAGTCGTGGTTTGGTTGTTCATGCGCTAAAGCGTGATTTGGGGGACCGGTTTTCGTATGGTGCGATTCTGAAGCTTGCCGATATTTGTTTGTCAAAAGGTGTTTTGCCGACAGGTGCACCGACTTCGCCCACCTTACTCAATCGCGTGTTGTTGCGTACGGATGAATTGCTGACCGATGCTGCCTCCAAAAAGGGGTGTACCTATACCCGCTATGCCGATGACATCACGTTTTCGGGGGATGATGGCGCGGTGAGCTTGTTAGGTGTCGCCAAGGGTGTCTTAAAACCCATTGGTTTAACACTGGATCCTAAAAAGACCAACGTGTTCCGCCGGGGACGTCGCCAATGCTGTACTGGCCTTGTTGTCAATGATCGCGTGAGTGTGAATCGCGAAACGTGTCGTCGTTTGCGAGCCTCAGTACATGCGTTGGAACTAGGTCGTCCGTTGCTTTGGGACGGTAAACCCGAAACAGTTGCGCAGCTACGCGGTCGATTGGCCTTTTTGGCGAGTGTCAAAAAAGAAGAGGGAGCTCGCCTGATGGCGAGGCTTAATGCTGCGCTCATGCAAAAGACAGTCACTTGCTAACCATAAGGATACAAACGATGCAAAGCAATCCATTGATGAGTGTGCATATTGAAACGTTGTCGCTTCTAGCATGTCATCAGCAACACTTGAAGGCGCCCCTCTATGAGGCTATGGAAAAGGAGCTGAGTGAACGATATGCCAATTGTCTTCGTATTTGGAAGAGCACCTTCTTAAAGCAAAAAACTGAACCTTTTGTGCCCTTTCGTTATGAGCGCATACCTTTGATTTTGGCTACGCTCGTAGCACAGCGCAGCACATCCCCGATTTTATTGATGGATCCGGTATTGATGGGTCGGGCCTCCATCGGTTGGTATGTCGATACCATTCGCCGTCGGAATGCCCAAGGTGAGGTGTCCTTGCGTATGAAATACATCGATTATGAGGATCAGTTGGTCAATAAGTATGCAACACCTTATGCTTCGGTGGGCTTTTTTTCGGAGGCTGATCAAAGGAAATTGGACACTTTAAGTGGTCCATGCTCAGTCGAGATGATGGTGGGTGAAGAAGTCACGCTCAAACTTAAGCTTACTCAAGATGCGCGTTCTGAATTGTTTCTCAAGAGTTGTCGGTCTGGCAGTCAAGTGATGGGTGCGATCATCGAGTTAAGTGAGCGTGGTGAACGTCAAGAACTTCAAAGGTTTAATCTGCGACGAGTCAGTAAGTCAGCAACAGAGGTCGTGTTGCGGGTTTCGCCCGAAGTGGTGATGTATTTGATGGCGAGCGACTCAAGTGCGTTTCTCGAACTCTCTGCCGGAAAAGCAAAAATGGTTAGTCCAATGTGTTCGGTCGATAGTGGTGCTCTCCCAGCTATGTTGTATCAAGTCGATGGTGAGGGAGATGATCGTTATATCGACATTTCGATGGAGCTCTTCAAAGCCCTACAGAAGACCTACCCGTGGCTCTGGTGCCGTAACCTTGCGGGACTTGCGGCGTTATGGCAAAAAGGATCCTGCCGCAGTATCGCTTAAGCGTACGCTTTAAAGCTCGGAAGCTTTTCTTTGTGTGAAGTCCAACTGTCGTTCATCATGCGTCGAAAGGCTTCTTGATGGGTACTCGGATCAAAGTCTACTCGCCAAAAGGGCGTTGCCAATCGCTGAACTAATTGGTCGATATTGGCGGACTGACGAACATTGAGGCCTTCAATCAAAACGCGACCTGCGTCGGCCTCAAAAGTCGGAATACTCAAACATTTGCCCGTGTCGATCGCAATCGGTAATAGTGGCGTCAACGTTTGAGTGTACGTCTTAAAGTGCGTGGAGCCGTCGAGCAAGGTGTCACCGTGATGGATGAGCATCAACCAATAGGCGCGGCAGTAATCGTCTTGCCATTGCGAAGAGGCATTGGTCAAGGTTTTGAGACGCGCAAATTGCTGAGCAAAGGTCATCAAGGCGATGACAGAGAGGCGGGGCTTAAAGCCTAGCCCCAAGAGCACGTGATTGCCAAAGGTGTACGGAAAGCCGCGATGACGTGCGAGTTCGTCAAAAATCGGCTGAAATGACGTTGGTTGCGACAAAAAGAAAGCCATCTGCTTGGCGTCTTGGAAGGCGTAATCAATCGGACTTTCGAGCATGGTGCAACCTGTAAATCAGCACTAAGAGAGAGGCTATTGTTAATCTGAACAAGGTAGCACGAGAGACAATGATATGTGTGTCGTACCCGTTTGAGATTGTGTCAGATTGTGTATAAGAGACGGTTTCGTGTATCTCTAATGTTACAACGAGATTAAGAGCGACAACGAGTTGCATAGAATCGCTATGATTGATTGTGATCTTCCTGATTGGAGCGCTCATGGCTGTCATTAACATTGGTTCTTTGAACATCGATTTCGTCTATAAAGTCCCGCATTTTTTGCACGCTGGCGAAACGTTACGTGCGATCAATCGTGCGGTTCATCCGGGCGGCAAGGGACTTAATCAGTCAATTGCCGTTGCACGTGCCGGGATGACGGTTTTCCATACGGGAGCTGTTGGCGCAGATGGCGGTTTGCTACTTGAAACACTGAAGCGTGATGGCATTGAACTCACGCATTTAGTGGTGCATGAGGAGGAGCCGAGTGGCCACACCGTGATTCAGGTCACGCCCGATGGTGAAAACTGCATTTTGTATTTTCCAGGTACCAACGAACTTGTGACCGTTGAACGCGTCATGGAAACCTTGGATGGTGCTCAAGCGGACGATCTGGTCATGCTACAAAACGAGTTGCCGAATACGACGTTGATGATCGAAGCAGCGTACGCGCGCGGTTTGCGAACGGTGCTAAATCCGTCGCCCTTTGACGAACGCTTAGCTGATGCACCATTTGAAAAGCTGTTTGCCTTGATCGTGAATGAAACCGAAGCGTCGCAACTTTTGGGTGTTGAGCAAGGCTCGCTCGACAAGGACGAATTGATGGAAGCGTTGATTCAGCGTCTGCCACACGTGCGTTTGATCTTGACACTAGGCTCGCACGGGAGCTGTGGTTATGATCCTGATGTCGGCGCATTCAGAGTGCCACCCATGCGAGTGAAAGCTGTCGATACGACAGGTGCAGGTGATACGTTTGCGGGTTACGTTGTTGCTTCATTGGCACGCGGTGAGTCGCTTGAAGCGGCGATGCGCCGTGCAACGGTGGCGGCTGCGATTTCGGTTACACGAGAAGGCGCTGCCACTTCGATTCCAACATTAGACGAAGTCGTGGCGGCTGAAGAAGCGGCGAGTGCGACAGATTGAGGCTATCGTGATGGACAAGCGAAAAATCATTTTGGATTGTGACCCAGGATATGACGATGCGGTCGCGATTTTGTTGGCAGCAGGGAGTCCTAAGATCGATTTGTTAGCCATCACTGTTGTGGCAGGTAATCAAACGATTGAGAAGGTAACCAAAAACGCTTTGGCGATTGCGGGCATTGCTGGCCTCAAAGACATCCCGATTGCTCGTGGTGCAGTGCGTCCATTATTGAGAGCGCCAGAGACCGCCGCCTTCATAGAGACACCGCAAGGAAACATCTGACTTCAGTCAGGTGAGGAATTGCGGCCCTATGTATTTCTTATGACCATGTGATATAATTTTATCTATGGTAGAAATCGTATTCAATCGCAATTGTGTATATCAGACGGCATACCATGTGATATGGTGCCCAAAATATCGCAAGCGAATACTTACAGGTGAAATAGCCAAGTCGTTGTGTCTTGCCATTAACGAGATCTGCATCGAGCGCAAATGGCCGATACTGACCTTGGAAATCCAACCTGACTATATCCATTTGTTCGTAACCATCCCTCCGTCTCTGGCCGTGGCCGATGCTGTAAAGATTTTGAAGGGTTCGACGGCCAGGAAGCTGTTCGCAACTTTCCCAGTATTGAAGGATCAGCTTTACGGTGGTCATTTGTGGTCTCCGTCCTATTACGTAGGTACAGCAGGCAATGTCAGTGCGGAAACCATCAGGCATTACATTGAAAGGACTGAACATATCAAAGGGCGCAGGTAAGCTCGTTCGACGCAAAGTCGACGTGCGTACTGTTTGTATTGCCTTGGAGGTCGATGCTGATGCTTCCGAAAAGATGCATCAGACGCGAAGCCTCTACGGGCAAGCCTGCAATTTGCTCGTTCCGATCGTAGTTTCTGATACGGACCGAAAAGGCCGACTCTGGCAGCGATACAACCTACACAAAGTTGCCTATCCAATGGTTCGAACACAAATGCCCGATCTTGGTTCACAGCTCGCATGCAACGTCATGCGTTCGGTATCGAGCATGTACCAATCGTGGATTAGCAACCATCCGAAATTCTCGACGGATAAGAAGCTGGTGCTCCCGAGCATCAGCTTCAGGAATCCCGTTGTTCACCTGGACAAAAACACCATTCGCTTCTTCAATAACTACACCGAGGCTTCGATCTATACGGTGAATGGGCGTGTCAGTGTTCGCCTTCGTCCAGGAAAGTTTCAGCTAAGCCTTTTGGCTGGTTTTATCGCTGAAGAGCTTGCAGGAACACCGAAGGAAAATCGGATTTTCAAGCTTGGTGAATGCAACCTCGTTTGGAAGTGCGGCATCAAAGGCACGCCTTCCAGATGGGAACTGCACATTGCTATAGAGAAAAAACTCGAGAACGTATCTCTAGAAAACTTGTCTTTGAATCAAGTCATGGGCGTCGATGTCGGCGAAAACAACGCCGCCGCACTGTCAACTGGCCGAATTTTCGAGGCCGGGAAGATGAAGGACGACCGTGACAAATACCTGAGCAGTCGGGCTCGCTTCCAGCGCAATGGCTCCAGAAGCGCCAATCAGGCACTTCGTAAAGCTTCCGGCCGAGAGAAACGACATGTGGAACACATCAACGACGAAATCAGCAAGTCCATTATCGAAGACGCGGTAGAGCGCAACATTCGCCTGATCGTTTTAGAGGATCTGACGGACATCCTCAAGCGAGTCAAGGCAGGACAGAAGGTTCGCGCACGCTTGCACCGCTGGCCATTTCGAGATCTTCAGCAGAAGATTGTGGACAAAGCTTGTCGAGTGGGTATCGAAGTGATCTTCGTGGACCCTCGGTTTACGTCGAAAACCTGTCCGCATTGCAATGCCATCGGAACACGGCAAAAGCACCGATTTGTTTGCAAGTACTGTGGTTACAGAGCGCACAGCGACCTCAATGGAGGTCGGAATCTGCAACGTCTGGGTTATCTGCTGATAGCCCAGGGGCTGGTGTAAACAAGCCCTATGTTGAGCCTGCTTTGGCAGGTGACAATAAAGCTTTCGACTTTAGTCGAGAGTTGTTTACTCATGGCGAAAGTGGTTTGGATGACACAACTTTGCCTGATGTTGTCCAGACGATCGGTTCTCGTCACGCTGCAGAGCTCATCATCGATATCGTGATGCGAGAGCCTGCTGGTACGGTGACCTTGGTGCCGACGGGGCCTTTAACGAATATCGCTTTAGCCGCTCGACTGGAGCCGAGGATTGTTGAGCGCGTCAAAGAAGTGGTTTTAATGGGTGGGGCTTGCCATTACGGTAATCATGGCCCGTACTCTGAATTCAATATTGCCAACGATCCAGAGGCTGCACAGATTGTCTTTGGAGAGCCCTGGAAAGTGGTGATGGTGGGGCTCGATTTAACATATCAAGCGCGTGCGACGCAAGAAGTCGTTGATCGCATCCGTGAAGTCAAAACTCAGTCAGGCATCTTCTTGACTGAAGTGCTTGACGCCTTCAATCAGCGCTACCGTCAGGTGCGAGGGCACAATGATGCACCCGTGCATGATCCTTGTGCTGTGGCCTATGTGATAGATCCAACTGTGGTTGAGGCGCAACGAGTCCCGATTGCTGTCGAATTAACGGGCACCCTTACAGCAGGCATGACAGTGGCTGATTTCCGTCGACCAGCGCCCGAGGATTGCCACACCTGGACGGCATTGAAACTTGATGCCTCTAGGTTCTGGGATTTGGTGACGGACGCGGTTCAAAGACTGCCTTAACGGGATAAGAAAAAAAGGTGCATCGCGCGAAAACGCCATGCACCTTTTGCGTGAATCTTTCGGCAAGCGAAAGTCGCTACGAATTACTTCGCTTTTTCAGCCTTTAAAGCTTCAAAGCGAGCAACGTCTTCACGATGATCTTCTTCGATCAAGACCATCAAACGCTTAATGGTCTGGTCACGCAACACCATTGGATCCATATGTGGATTAAAGAGTCTTGCGAAACGTAAGCCTTCAAGCATCGAACGTATCGTGATAATGCGAGCTTCCATCACTTCTTGAGATGGTGCATATTCACGGTTGTCGCCTAAGCTACTCAAATAGGTGAGCTTAATGTGCTCACGCACTTTGGTCGTGGCAGTCACGGCGATGTCAAAGACTCGGGCATTAACCAAAGCTTCATTCATGATGGCAACGGCCAACTGAGCGGAGTCAACGTCAAGATAAGCATCGACCACAGCACACAATTCGCGATGCAGGCGCTCATCAGGACTCAATCCATCATATTGGTCAGAATCGAGCATGTCGATGAAGTATTGCGTCTGCGTTTCAACCAAAGCTTCAATAATCGCTTCTTTATTACTGAAGTAGTTATAGATATGCCCGACACTCATACCGAATTCACGGGCAATGTCTCGTAACGTGGTTCGATGAAAACCGTGAATCTTGAAGCAACGCTGGGCGGCTTCAAGAATCTGTTGGCGTCGATCTGAACGTTCAGTACCGCAAGTGATTCTAGGTTGTCTACTCATAGATTACTCGCCTGATGTTTGATTCGGTTGGATGGCATCATTCGTGCCGCCACCGAGAACTTTATAAAGCGTCACAGCGCTAGCTGTCTTGCCAAGTTCGGTACTAATCAAAGCTTGACGAGCGCCGACCATCGCACGTTGAGAGGTCAGCACATCGTTATAGGCAACGGCACCGGCCTTGTAGCTTGCGTCAGCGAGTTCATAAGCCTTCGTTGCCGCTTCAGCGTATTCGCGACGTGCATTGAGTTCACGATCCATCGTGCCTTCGGTTGCGAGAGCGTCAGCCACTTCACGGAAAGCGCCTTGAATGGCCTTTTCGTAGTTGGCAACAGCGATCTTCTGACCAACCTTAGCCGCTTCGAGGTTTGCCTTATTACGGCCACCCGTAAAGATCGGGAGGTTAATCGACGGCGTAAAGGACCAGAAACCCGTGTGCGAATCAAAGAGGTCAGACATATGCATGCCCATAGAACCCGCACCAGCGATGAGGCTCACGCTCGGGAAGAAGGCGGCACGTGCGACACCAATATTGGCTTCAGCGCTACGCAATTGACGTTCGCTTGCCATGATGTCCGGACGGTTCAAAAGCACTTCGCTAGGCAGCCCAGCCGGCAATACAGCCGTTTGCGTCACACCAGTTGCAAGATTCGTGGGGAGGAGGTTTTCAGGCACGGCACCACCACAAAGCAGGTTAAGCGCGTTCTTATCTTGCGCAACGGCGCGGATATAAGAAGCGATCTGCGCGCGAGCGGCAGCGACCGTCGTACGAGCCTGTTCGTAGTCAAGCTGGCTCGCAGCCCCTAAACGGTAGCTTTCTTCGATGAGCTTGAAGCTTTCTTCTTGGCTCTTCAACGTTTCTTTTTGAAGATCCAACTGAGCCTGGTCAGCACCTAACGTGAGCCAACCCATGGCAACCTGGGCAATCAAGGTGCTCTGCATCGAACGACGGGCGTCGTCAGAAGCGAGATAAGTCTGAAGGGCCTGTTCGTTGAGGTTACGAACACGACCGAAGAAGTCGAGTTCGTAGCTAGCCATGGCGAGCTGAGCGGTATAGGTGTGCGTCGTGTTGCTCTGACCTGCAACGGAGGCAGGCGTACGTTTACCTGCGTTATTAGCCGTAGCGGCAACCGTCGGGAAAAGTTCAGAGCGCTGAACGCCATACATAGCGCGAGCCTTTTCGACATTCAAGGCGGTGACACGAAGGTCACGGTTTTCCTTGAGAGCCAATTCAATCACCTGACGAAGACGTTCGTCCGTGAAGAACTCTTGCCAAACCGGCAACGCTTGCTGACGTAAGTTAGCGCCAGTATAGGCTTCACCCTGAGGCCAAGCAGTGTCGACAGGTGCTTCGGGACGTTCATGGTCGGGCGCCAAGTTGACGCAACCCGAAAGCGCCATCACTGCAACGAGAGGAAGAATCCTCAACATGTTCTTAGTCATATACAAAAAACTTTTGTTGTTAGCGGACGTCCCCTTTGAGGAACGTCCGCATCAGTTGATCCGATTCCGGGATTTAAGACTTCTTGCCGCTCAATCGAACGACGAGCACATAGAAGACCGGCACGAAGGCGATACAAAGGAATGTACCAGCAAGCATACCGCCCAATACACCCACACCAATCGCGTTCTGGGCACCAGCACCAGGACCGTGAGCCACAGCAAGCGGCAACACACCTAAGCCGAAGGCGAGGGAGGTCATGAGAATCGGACGCAGACGAACGCGCACAGCTTCTTCAGCAGCGTGGATTGCATCCTTGCCTTTTTCCATGTACTCCTTAGCGAATTCCACAATCAGAATGGCATTCTTACTCACAAGGCCGATGGTTGTGACCAAGCCCACCTGGAAGTAGATGTCGTTGGACATGCCGAGGAACCAAGTCAAGCCTAAAGCACCAACCACGCCGCATGGGACGCAAAGGAGGACAGCGATAGGCACAGTCCAGCTTTCATACAAAGCAGCCAAGCAGAGGAACACGACAAGGAGAGAGAGTCCATAAAGGGCCGTACCCTGACTACCCGCAGCCTTTTCTTGGTAAGAAACACCGTTCCAGGCCACTTCGTAACCCGTCGGGAAGACTTCCTTGGCCACTTGTTCGATGGCTGCCATAGCCTGACCAGAAGAAACGCCTGGACGCGGAGAACCCTGAATATTCACAGCAGGCAAGCCGTTAAAGCGTTCGAGACGCGGGCTACCATAGGTCCATTCAAACTTCGCAAAGGTTGAGATAGGCACCATTTCGCCATTGGCGTTACGGACATGCCAGTTGAGAATGTCTTCAGGTTGCATACGAGAAGGTATGTCACCTTGCATCCAAACTTTCTTTACGCGACCGCGATCCAAATAGTCATTGACATAAGAACCAGCCAGAGCCGTCGAAATCGAACGATTCACTTCGGCGATGTCGAGGTTGTAGGCAGAAAGCTTTTCGTAGTCTAGTTCAAGCTTTAACTGCGTCGAGTCGGCCATACCGTTGTGACGAACCATGGTCAAAGCTGGATTGGCGTTGGCCTTGGCAAGGAACTGATTCATGAGTTCCATCAAACGATCATGCGAGCCGCCGGTGTTGTCTTGAATGTAGAAGTCAAAACCATCGGCCACACCGAGTTCAGGCACTGGCGGAAGCGGGAAGACGAACGTGCTCGATTCCATGAACTGCGGTGCCATCATGAGCGCACCCATGGTGCGGCGTTGAATCGCATCGACAGAGGTATCAGGAGACGTACGCTGATCCCAATCCTTGAGCTTCAAGAAGCCCATGGCCATGTTCTGACCCGTACCAGCAAAAGAGAAGCCGCTCACAATAAAGACGGAGTCAACAGACTTTTCTTCGGAGGTTGCCATGAACTTCTGAAGCTTCGACATTTCGCGTTCAGTACGTTCCATGGTGGCGCCGTCAGGGAGCTGGCTCATCATCATCATGACGCCTTGGTCTTCTTGCGGCATGAAGGAGGTCGGAAGCTTCATAAAGCCTAGAACCATCAAACCGATAACGCCAGCATAGGCAAGGAGCATGACGCCATAGCCATGGATGCTCTTGGCAACACCAGACTTGACGAATTGCGTGAGGTTCTCGAAGCTACGGTTAAACCAACCAAAGAAGCCACCCTTACCGTGATGTTCTTCATGGTCAATGGGCTTCAATATCGTGGCGCACAGAGACGGCGTCAAGGTCAAAGCGACAAGCACCGAAAGCACCATGGCAGAAACGATCGTGATCGAGAACTGACGATACACAACACCTGTCGAACCACCGAAGAAGGCCATCGGAATGAACACAGCAGAAAGCACCATGGCGATACCCACCAAGGCGGACTGAATTTCACCCATGGACTTAATCGTCGCTGTCTTCGGATCAGTGCCGTCTTCACGCATCACACGTTCAACGTTTTCGACCACCACAATGGCGTCGTCCACCAAAAGCCCGATAGCGAGCACCATGGCGAACATCGTCAGCATGTTGATCGAGAAGCCAGCCACAGCCAAAGCACCAAAGGTCCCTAACAAGACGACTGGCACTGCAATGGTCGGAATCAATGTTGCACGGAAGTTCTGCAAGAAGAGGTACATCACCACAACAACGAGGATGATGGCTTCAAAGAGGGTCTTGATCACAGACTTCAAAGCGGCGGCGACGAAGGGTGTCGTATCAAACGGGATCACCACTTCCATGCCTTCAGGGAAGCTGCTCTTCAACTCTTCGACACGAGCAAGGACAGCCTTTTGCGTAGCGATGGCGTTAGCACCTGCAGCAAGCTTAATAGCCATACCAGAAGCAGGGTAGCCGTTGTAGCTAGCGATGGCATTGTAGTCCGACTGGCCAACCTTCACTTCAGCGACGTCACGCAAGTAAACCTTGGCACCATCTTCAGTGGTTTTCACAAGAATATTGCGGAACTGTTCAGGCGTTTGCAAAAGGCTAGCAGCCGAAATCGTGGCCGTAAATTCTTGTTTACCATCTGTCGGTTGCTGAGCGATACCACCCGCAGAAACCTGTGCGTTTTGAGCAGAGACCGCAGCCGTCACGTCAGACGGGTTGAGCTTATATTTGACGAGCTTATTCGGGTCGAGCCAAATACGCATGGCGTATTCAGAACCGAACACCTGGGCTTCACCCACACCCTGAACACGCGCAAGGGGTTCCTGCACGTGAGCAACGAGGTAGTCACCAAGGTCGGTGGCGTTCATGCTGCGGTCTTTACTAATAAAGCCCACAACCATCAAGAAGTTCGCCGACGTCTTTTGAATGGTCACACCTAATTGCTGAACAACCTGCGGCAACGTGGTCAAGGCAGTCTGAATCTTGTTCTGAACCTGCACTTGAGCCATGTCGGGGTCGGTACCGGCTTCAAAGGTCACCGTGATAGACACGCGACCCGTGGAGTCAGAAGTGGACGACATATAAAGATAGCCGTCAAGACCCGTCAGGTTTTGTTCAATAATCTGGGTAACTGTATTTTCAATCGTCTGAGCCGAAGCGCCAGGGTAGGTTGCAGAAATAGCGACCTGGGGAGGCGCGATCTGTGGGAACTGGCTAATTGGCAGACCAAGAATGGCCAGAATACCCGTAAGCATGATCACAATGGCGATCACCCACGAGAAGACTGGTCTTTCAATAAAGAAGCGTGAGAACATATTGCACCCTCGCTCGATTAGAAGACAGGCTTACCAGTCTTGGTAATCATTGTGGCTGGATCAGCTTCCTTGGGGTTCACGACTGCACCTGGGTGAATGCGCTGGAAACCCTGGAAGACGATACGGTCGCCATTTTTCAGGCCAGAGTCAACAAGCCAAGACGAACCAATGGTACGCGTCGCGACGATCGGACGAACTTCGATCTTGTTTTCGGCGTTCACGACATAGACGGTGGCATCACCCTTGGCGTCACGCATAACGCACTGCATCGGAATGACGATGCTGTCAGGACGAATCCCTTCGATCAACTGTGCACGAACATAAAGACCCGGCAAGAGAACCTTGTCAGGGTTCGGGAAGATGGCGCGAAGGTTGACGGTACCGGTCGATTCGTTCACGGTGACGTCCGTAAAGGTCAAGCGACCTTCGTGGGCGTAGGTCGTACCATCGTCATACTTCAACACAACACGGGCATTGCCATCGGCATCGGTCTTCAAAGCACCCGACGCGATGTCACGGCGAATACGAATCAAGTCGTCGGCTGTTTGCGTGACGTCAACATAGATCGGGTCGAGCTGCTGAACGCGCGTCAGGGGCTGCGTCTGATAGGCGCTCATCAAAGCACCTTCGGTGAACTCGGAGCGAGAGATGCGACCCGTGATCGGGGAGAGCACCTTCGTGTAAGTGAGGTTGATCTTGGCGTTCGTTAACTGAGCCTTCGCAGCCTGTAGGTTGGCGCGAGCAGACTTCAAAGCGGCCTGAGCGGCGTCGTCAGACTGCTTAGACACGGCGTTGACCTTCAAAAGTTCGGTCGAACGCTTGGCATCAGCTGCGGCCTTAGATAGAGCAGCCTGAGCCTGAGCAACCGTCGCTTCTGCGGACTTAATGGCAGCTAAATAGGGGGCATCGTCAATTTGATAGAGCTGTTCGCCCACTTTAACTTCGGCGCCATCCTTAAAAAGTTTCTTTTGCAAAATGCCGTTGACCTGCGGACGGACTTCAGCTTCATAAAAGGCGCTGGTGCGACCCGAAAGGACCGTTTCGAGCATGTGGTCACCGGTCTTGGCCGTCACGTACATAATTTCCGTGGGAGGCATTTGGTGCTGAGCGGCAGCCTGGCTATTTGCGGCATCGTCTTTGCAACCCGTCAGCATAGCTGTCGAGGCTAAAGCACACATGAGCGCTATGGTTATGGTTTTACGCGTTGACATCATGTCAATGTACCTTTGTTTGTCCAAGTGATTGATTTTTAAATGTCGAGTCTTCAGGAGAAAGAAAAAGTGTTCAATCCTGAACGGCTGTTCAGAATTGTACCAAAACTTTAGTGATTTGAACGTAAAGATTCGTCAAAATGACACGTTGTGTTATGTGAAAAGTGAAGAATAAGGCCGTGATAAACGCTTAAATACTAGTGCTTGACCGAGAGCATAGTTTGAAAAAAAAGACATAACTGCGTGATGCGGTCGACCTAAATAGACTTCAAGCCATAACGATAACTCTTCGGGTTTGTATTTTTGATGGCTTAGAAGAAGGGCCTCATGTTGATTCGTAACAAAACGTAGATGGCGTGATGGCGCAATTGTCTCTGTCAGAGAGAAAAGTTGCTTTATGGACGATCGGATCCCATTTGGAAGCTTATGAAAAAAGTGGCCTGCTGGCTTCTGAGAAGTGTCTATTCAGTACGACGGTTTGTGATAAAGCGTTCATAATCCAATCGCTTTGTATCAGTCAACTAAGGGAGACCCCTAGCGTAACAATTATTTTCATTTCTTCTTGTTGGCGTTATAATCAGCAGATCAGCAATTTTTAAGAAAGTTGTTGATGTCGATACATATCCGCCCCTAGGGTTTGAATCGACACTACCACGTTATAACAGTTGACCGATCGACTCTCTATAAAACGCACATCAGTCGGTTTGATCAACATAACCAAAAAGGTCTCAAAATGGGTAAGAATTCCAAATGGTATATTGCAGGCATTCTGCTGATCGGTGTAGCTATCGGCATCGTGTTTGTTGGTTCGCTCACGAGCGTTGTGCACTGGGCTGGCACGAATAAGTTCTGTGGCGAATTTTGTCACTCGATGGATTTAACATACGCCGCTTATAAGAAAGGCCAGCATTTCCAGACGGCGTCTGGCGCAACGGCGGGTTGTTCGGACTGCCATTTGTTGAATCACTCTAACCCGCACGTGGGTCCGGTCGACTACACGATGTTGTTGCTTGATAAGGCAAGAGCAGGTACGAATTCCTTGATCGGCGAAATTCAGGGTTCTTTGAGCACGCCTGAAAAGCAACTCGAAAAGCGTAAGGAAATGAGCGAAGCCGTTCATAAGCAGATGATTGAACGTAACTTCTCTGCTTGCCGTGGTTGCCATGATATCTCTAGCATGCATAACCCCAAGAAGCCTTTCATTGCTAAGTTGCACCAGAACCTCGATAAGGATCCGAAGAAGCCAATGGATTGCTTAGCTTGCCATCCGAAGGCTGGTCACGACTATGCCGCTGCTGATGCTGAATTAGCTAAGGCTAAGGGCGAAGCAAAGCCTGAAGCAAAGGCCGAACCGGTTGCGGCTAAGTAATCGATCGGTCTAGTTAATCGAACGTCAAGAGCCTGTTGATGCTCGAGCCATCCTGCAAACGGTTGGTCAGAGCACAGCAGGCTTTCTTTTTGTCAGTTTTTCTCACGCACTGCGATCCCGTTTTTTGAAGGAAGTTTGTCCATGCGGTTTATTCATTGGCTTCGCGCATCGATTGTCCGACAAAACCTCGTCGCATTGCTGGTGATCAGTGTGTTGGCGGTGTTGGCTGCTACGCCAGCTTTAGTGCTCACTGAACAGTCGACCGGGTCGGGTGGCGCAATCAACGTTTCTGGTAGCATGCGTATGCAGAGCTATAAGCTCGCTTTGGCTGTGGCTGATCCATTTACGTCTTATGATCAGCGTAAAGAAAAGACATTGGGCGCGTTGGATGAATTTGGCGCGAAGTTGATGAGTCCAGGACTCCTGAAGGGTGTTCCGTATGAAGCGATGGCTGAGTATCACGCTCTCAAGGATCGTTTTGAAACCAGCGTACGTCCATTGGCTGAGGCGAGTATCGATAACTTACAGGCGAGACGTCAGTTTACCGAAGAAATTCCAGTCTTCGTTGAAGACGTGGATCGTTTCGTTCAGACACTCGAAAATAGCCTGAATGATCGATTGGCGCTCTTACAAACCATTTTGACGGCGATTCTTTTAGGAGCCATTGCCGTGAGTTTGGTGATGCTCCTGATGATGCAACGAAGTATTTTTAAGCCGCTTCTCGAGATCGGTCGCGCTGCGGATGCGGTACGTCAGGGGGATTTTTCAGTTCGTACGAAGGCGCCAGCGCCCAATGAAATTGGTCGGTTAAGCGCGAGTTTTAACTTCATGGTTGACGAATTAGGGCGCTTATATGGCAACCTTGAAAATGAGGTCGCTCGTAAAACGCAAGACCTTAATCGCCGTAATGCGGGTTTGCAGTTTTTGAGCCGTGTCGCTCAAGCGGTGACCTGGCGCAATTTGTCTGAACGCCACGCGCTCGATGGATTACTTTCTGAGGCGGCTCAGCAATTAGGCGCGGCGGCGGTACGTATTCGAGTAGGTCAGGGTGATAAAGACTATGTCCTTGCACAGTACGCGTTAAACGATAACGTGAGTACGGATCTCTTTGTCGCGCCCTTGTGCGAACACTTTTTGCTCTCGACCGATAAAGCTCGAACGGGTTTTTTGGACGTGACTTTTAAAGAAACCCCTGAGGATTGGCAACGCGACCTTGCTCAGGCCATGGCACAGACTGTGGGTCGTGGCATCGAACGGAGTTTTAGGCAGGCTGACGACCGACGGTTGGCGGTGTTAGAAGAACGCTCCACAATTGCTCGAGAACTCCATGATTCGATTGCACAGTCTTTATCTTACTCTCGCATCCAGATTCACCGACTCAAGGTCTTTGTGGAACGAGAAGAGGCCAAGAATAAAGTGCTTGAGACGGTGAGCGAATTGTCTGACGGGATTGCGACCGCCTATCGTCAGCTTCGCGAAGTGCTCACGACCTTCCGTTTGCAGATCAATAGTTCAGGGCTCAATGGTGCCGTGGACGAAACCGTTGAGGAATTCCGCAATCGTACTGGTATTGCCACCACAGTGATGAATGAGCTATTAGGGATTGAATTGAGCCCAAACGAGCAAATCCATGTCATTCATATTTTGAGAGAAGCGTTGATTAATATTGAAAAGCATGCGCGGGCGACGCTTGTGACTGTACGCATGAGGCGTAGCGCTGAAGGCGGCTTCGTATTGACAATTGAAGATGATGGCATAGGTATCGTAGCAACGCCGCAAAAGTATAAGCACTTTGGCCTCTCGATTATGCGTGAGCGTGCAGAGGCGCTTCATGGGATGCTTTCAGTGGTGCCTGGTCACGAAAAAGGAACGTGTGTCACACTGACAGTGCCCGAAAGAGAGGCGTAATCGTTAAAATAGTCATGTATCCGCAATCAAAGGAAATCCCGTCATGACCTTCAAGGACCATTACACTGTCGTCATTGTTGATGACCATCCGCTTTTTAGGCGTGGTGTTCATGAATTACTGGATTTAGAGCCCTCCATTGAGGTGGTGGGTGAGGCGGGCACCCGTGAAGAGGCGCTTGATCTTGTTCGACGGTTTGAACCAGATCTCACGATATTGGATCTCAACATGAAAGGGAGTTCGGGTGTTGAAATCCTCTCTACCTTAAAAGAAGAGGATCCGTCTCGACGGATCGTGATTCTGACGGTCAGTGATTCGGGCAAGGACTTGACGGCCTGTATTCAAGCAGGTGCCGACGGATATTTTTTAAAAGATATGGAGCCCGAAGACTTTTTAAAGAGCATTCGTCAGACGCTTGAAGGTCAGATCATTGTCGATGCATCGATGATGGCGTTTTTGACGACGTCGCTTCGCGCCAAAATGCGTTCAGTCGTACAAGATAGACCTGTGCTCACTGGGCGAGAGGGTGATGTGCTTGAATTGATTGCCAAGGGTTGTACCAACAAAGTCATTGCGCGTCAGCTCGATATTTCTGAGGGTACGGTCAAAGGACACGTTAAGCACATTCTCAAGAAACTTGGTTGCCGTAGTCGTGTCGAAGCGGCGGTGTGGGCAGCTCAGCAAAAAGAAGCACATTAAACGAAAACACTCAGCTTTAGAGAAGTCAAATGCAAAGAGGCCGTCTTTCGACGGCCTCCTTGCTTTGTTGCCGAGGGGCTACTGTTGTTATTAGGTTACTTGGCTGGTTGGCTCTTTGTTTCTGCGGGTGTCGAGGGCGCGTGGCAGAGTGTACAGTTCCAACGGTCACCTGTGACCTTGCCTTCCTTGATGTGTGTTAACGGGATTTCGCCTGCCTTACGATCGTCTGACGTTGCCTGTTTGTGGCACATCAAGCAATTGTTGACATCCGCTTTAATCGGTAAATAACTGTCAATTGGATGTGGAATAGTGCTCGGTGCACCAATGATGTCGTTGTCAGTAGCTTGCGCAACGCCGCCAAAAAGCGCGAGCGATACGAATAAAGGTGTGTATTTAAGCATGATGGTTAACTCCTGAATCTGGGTTTGTTTGTGCGTTGAATTGGTGGTTAATGGATTGTTTTTTGGGTTGGCCAAGCCCCTTAAAGGTCAAGGCTTGGTCTGGGCAAACTGCAATACAGTGACCGCAATTTATGCAGTCACCTGAAGGTATACGTCCAGTCTTGGCAAGGTCGACAAAGCGAATGACTTGTGGTTCTGGGCAGACATGTAGACAGTCGCCACACCGCGTGCACGCTTGATCGTCAAAATGAATCTGAACGAGGGGTTTGGGCGACAATCGACCAACGAGTGACCAAAAGGCGCCTAAGGGACACAAGTGACCGCACCAACCGTGCTTCATGAGCGCAAGATCAAGCGAAAAAATAGCTGAAGCCACACTCAAGGCCGCGAGGCCCGTGCCAAAGATCAGATCACGCCAAAGCCAGGCTTGTGGACTCACGACTTCAAACGCTGCCGTGCCCGTGGCTGCACTCAAAAGAAGTGCAGCGATGAGAAGGCCATAGCGCACATGACGAGAAAGTCTCACGACATCTGCTTTGAGTCCGAGTTTGGTGCGAACCCAACTTGCGGTCTCGGTCACCATATTCATCGGACAAATCCAACCGCAAAAGGTGCGAGCGCCTAAAAGTCCATAGAGCATCACGACGATCAGTGCGCCAAGCCCCGCAGTCACTGTCGGTAAGTGGCCAGCTGCGAGCCGCTCAAGGGTCGCTAACGGATCTGTGAGCGGGATGATTCCCGCGAACTTCGAAGCCGATAGCGTACCGTCGAGTAACGGTGCGCTCGCCATGGTCCAACCCCAACGGGCAGTGCCTACAAAGAGCAAAAGCACCGTGAGTTGAACCGCTCGACGTAGTAGCGTATAGCGCATTTGGTGGAAGCGTTTCATCAGAGGCCTCCGTTGAGATAGTCAAGGCCGTCAGGCGTGTCGCTCGGTGTGGCATCTGTAGTTGAGGACTCTTTAGGTTCGCTAAGACGAATGTTTTTAGGATCGTCCTCAGACAGCCAACCGAGTCGATAGTGGCTACCGATTTCACCAAGGACCGCTTTACGGTCAACAATCCGAATGGCAGGCACGTCCGTTGGGCAACTCTTCGTGCATAAGCCGCAACCTGTGCAGTGTTCAGGATGAACGACCGGAATAAACATCGCGTGGCGTGAAAGGCCGCGTGGATGCAATTCAATCGTGAGGGCGCGATCCTCTTCGGGACACGCACGAAAACACACTTCGCAGCGTAACCCTTGGTGCGATAGGCATGACGCAGGGTCTAGGACGGCAATGCCCATCCGTGCGTCCGAAATGTTGGTGAGCGTGGGCGACAAGGCCCCCGTCGGGCACACCTTGACGCACGGAATGTCACGGCACATGTAACACGGGATGTCTTCGGGGACAAAAAAGGGCGTACCGCCAGGCGCCGGGTCAAAGGGACCTGCGAGCTTGAGCGTATGGTAGGGACAGGCTGTCACGCACTGTCCGCAACGCGAACAAAGTGCCAGAAAGTCATTACCTTCAACGGCGCCAGGAGGCCGTGGCGTCCACTTCGCATGGGTGTCCCTTAAAGAGAGTGACCCCCATGCGAAAGCAGTCACGAAGCCAGCGGCAGAAATTTCGCAGGCTTTCGTGAGAAAGGCTCGGCGTGAGGATTTGAGATCCTTGCCCATGAGGCACTCCCGTTAGGCCTTGACGACTTTGACTGCGGTCTTCTTGAAGTCGGGCTCAAGAGAGATCGGATCCATGGCGTCTATCGTGACGGCATTGGCCATGACTTTTTCGTCGAAGAAGGCAAGCCAAGTCATACCGCGCGGCATGATGTTACGAACCTTGGTTTCGACAATGGCTGTACATTCGCCATGGCGACTGGTGACACGCACCGAGTTGCCACGAAGAATGCCACGCTGTTCTGCATCATACGGATTCATGTATAGCACGGCCGTTGGTGCAGCACGATCGAGTTCTGGTACACGACGCGTCATCGAGCCTGTGTGCCAATGTTCAAGGATGCGACCCGTGCAAAGCCAGAGGTCATAGTTAGCATCAGGTACTTCAACCGGATCCATGTATGGACGGAAGAAGATCTTGGCGGTGCCTGGATGCGCTACTGCTTTGGGATCGGTCACGCCGTAAAGGTCACCCTTAGCCACTGGTTTCATCAGCTTGCCATAGAAAAGGTTGTCAGGTTTGGCGTATGGGTCGTAATCAACGTTGAAGCGATAAAGTGTTTCTCGTCCGTTGACGACAGGCCACAAAAGCCCTCGAACGTCGTCACGCATATAGGTGTCGAAATCAGCAAGGTCATGACCGTTACCGAGCGTAAATTGACGGTACTCATTAAAGAGCGCTTTTTCGGGGAAATAGGCGAGCTTGAGTGCCTCACCTGTCGCGTTCAATTCAGTCTGATAAAGTGGATCAGGCCAAACGGCTTGACGCTTTTCGTTAGGTGCAAAGAGGACGTCAAAGAGCGTGGTTTCTGGCTTATAACCTAAGGCCGTCGCGCCTTCACGGACGTCGGGCAACTTGTCGCCAGGCACGCCTTTGAGCGTTTGTTCGCGATAGAGTTCGTCGACTGTGAAGCGTCGTGCAAATTCCATCATCATCCAAACGTCCGTACGAGCTTCGCCTGGGGCTTTGACTAACTGATGCCAACCTTGTGTGCGACGTTCAGCGTTGCCATATAGCCCCCATTTTTCGAAGTGCATGGCAGCAGGCAAAATGAGGTCAGCCGCTTTGGCCGAATAAGTCGGATAGACGTCAGAGACCACCACGAAGTTCTTCGGATCACGAGCGGCTTTGACCCAGTGCGTGTTGTTAGGTGTCGACTGTAGGATGTTGACCACTTGCGTCCACATGAAGTTAATACTGCCGTCTTCAAGTCCGCGCATGATTTCCATGACCGAGGCACCGACCTTCGGGTTCAAGGTGCCTGCAGGAATTTGCCAAAGCGTTTCAGTCTTTTTGCGGTGATCTGGATTGGCAACCAACATGTCCGAGGGCAAGCGATGGCAGAAGGTGCCCACTTCGCGTGCGGAACCACAAGCTGAGGGCTGTCCTGTGAGCGAGAAAGCGCCATTACCCGGGAGCCCGTGCTTGCCTAATAATAAGTGGATCGAATACACGAGTTCGTTAACCCAAACGCCACGCTGATGCTGATTAAAGCCCATGCACCAGAAGCTCAGAAGGTTACGCTTCGTGTCGCAGATTAGGTCAGCAAGACGCACTAAACGCGCCTTAAAGGACGCCAACGATTCGTCCATGTCGCCTTTAACAAGCGGTGCGACGAAGTCAAGCGTGTAGGGCGCAACGCCTTTTTTAAAGGCTTCAAATTCGATTTGCCAGTGTTTGCCTGCGCTTGCGCCCGAATTCTTTTGTTCAACTTCAGTGCCAGCCTTGAGTCCCATGGCAATCCCTTCGGCTTCACTCAAACGGATGCGCTTTTGCTTTTCAAGGACATCACGTTCGGCCGGATATGCATACTTGTCGGTGTTGCGTAAGCCATAACCAATATCGGTGACACCGGCCGTAAAGATGCAGTGCTTTTCAATAAACGCCTGGTTGATGACGCCACGCTCGATCAATTCGCGAATGAGATAGTTCGCGACGGCCAGATCGCCATTAGGCTTCAAGATGATCGTTTCATCGGACAGATCTGAACTCATGTTGCGATACGTCGTCAGATTGATGATCTTCGTATTGGGAGCTGTGAGTTTTCGGTTGGCAACACGCGACCAAAGTACGGGGTGAGCTTCGGCCATGTTATTGCCCCAAAGGAGCATTGTGTCGGCGAGCTCAATGTCACTATAGTTGTTGGCAGGTTCGTCTACGCCAAAGGTTTGATAAAACCCGACCACGGCAGAGGCCATGCAAAGACGTGCATTCGGGTCGATATTGTTGGATCTAAAGCCGCCTTTCCACAGCTTTGAGGCGCAGTAAGCCTCTGGAATCGTATATTGACCAGAACCCACCAGTGCAACGCCAGCAGGGCCTTTTTCGGCATAAACACGCTTAAACTGGCGCGCCATTTCGTCAAAAGCTTCGTCCCAAGATACGGGTTCAAATTTGCCGTTCTTGTCAAATTTGCCATTGGTACGACGCATGAGGGGTTGCGTAAGACGGTCACGGCCATACATGATCTTGGCATTAAAGTAGCCTTTCACACAGTTGAGACCACGATTGACGGGCGCATCAGGGTCACCCTTGGTGGCCACAATCCGACCGTTACGTACACCGACCTGTAAACCGCAACCAGTGCCACAGAAACGGCACACGCCTTTATGCCAACTGATGCCGTCTTCGATCTTTTTGGCAGCTTGTGCTTGCGCTGAGGTCACTGGAATGCCGATCGTCATGGCTGCACTTGCTGCGAGCCCGGATTTGATGAGGGTACGGCGAGTTTCATTGATGGGCGTGATGGTCATAGGGGTCTCCTCAAAAGGTGCCAAGCGTGTTAACGAGTCGAGGGCTACGCTTCGTCTTCAAAAAAGTGATTCACGAGGCTCACATCGACGACGCCGGAGGTTTGGCGAATGTGATTAAAGATGTCTGCCTCTTTTGTGGTGGTCTCAGCTTCAATCACTGCAACCAGTCGTGCGCTGTCGCGGTCGATGTGTGCAATCTCTAAGCCAGTGGCGGTCAAAGAGCTGATCACAAGGTCAAACGAGGACTGATTTGTGGTGATGATGACGGATGAGTAGTTCATGTCAAGGCCTTAGTGAGTGGCAGAGGGGTATTGAGCATTTTAAAAATCGTCTTTCTTTTCGAATAGACGCATGAAGAGAGAGGAAACGGTGCCAAAAGAGATAAGGGAATACGCTCAGGTGAAGTGTGTTATTGCATTGAAAAAGTGACGTAAATGCGTAAAACGACCGTGTATTAGCTAATGTTGTGATTTGGTGCGAGTGGTTTGTTCTACTCCCTTGTGGGTAGATGGGGAGGGCGGTTGGGCGCAATCGCGTGGATCTTCTACCTCGGATTGACTTGCCGATTTTGTGTCGGTGTAAAGAGTGTTTGGCGCTTGACGTGACGGCAAGAGGGAGAGAGGGGGGGGTAAATCTCTCTCATAGTGATTACCTCAAAGGAGGTATGTAGGATGCAACCATATGAAATATAAGAATATTTTAGTTTGCCTGGGGCTTTCCCTATCCATCCCCATTTGGGAGGTTTAAGAATCGCATAAGGTTTCTTAAAATTTGAGTTGAGGCAAGGCACATGCGGATCGTCTGCACCGATCTTGGCGCATCTGTGCTGACGATTGCCCAAGGAGACCTAATTATGCAAAAGACCCCTATTTCTGTGGCACTTATGCTTGTCGGTTTTGCGATGAGTGTACCTGCGTTTGCAGCCAATCAATGTGCTGCTTGTCATACGAATATCGCTAAGGAACATGCTGGCGCTGTTCATAAGGACGTCGCTTGTGCTTCGTGCCATAAGGGCACTGAAGAACATTTGAAGGACATGACGAAGCGTCCTCAAGTCAACATGGATCCAGCGCAGTGTGGCGCTTGCCATGAGCCTCAATATAAGTCGGCCTTCATGACGTCTGATCGTCCAGCTCGCCAGTCTAAAAAAGCTGCTAACGGTCCGGCACCCGACCCATTCTTTGACCGTGCTCTAGGTGGTCATGGCTTTACAAAAGAACATGATCTGCCACGAGCACATACCTTCATGGCAATCGATCAGTTTATCGTCGACCGTGCGTTTGGCGGCCGTTTTGAACCGAAAGACGGTTGGCTTTATACGACGCTCGAAGGCGGTAAGTCCTATAAGGCTTGGGACATCCTGAAGGACAACTATCCTGACAATAACGAACAAAAGGCGCATAAGCCAGGCACTGCTGCTGCGGCTAACGGCGTGTGCTGGTCGTGTAAGTCCACGGACTTGATGCTCGACTGGGCCTATATGGGCGACAAGGTTGACGGTGCTAAGTTCCATCGTGGCTCTAATCCTGTAGATGTCGTTCGCAATGTTCAGCACGGCCTGAACTGCAACTTCTGTCATGATCCGCATAACGCCAAACCACGTTTGATGCGTGACGCTTTGATCGATGCGATGACGCGTGATGGCAAGCAAAATGTCTATAAGGACTTTGCTGCTCGTCAGGCCAAGCTCGACGTTCAGAATGTGGGCGTGCGTGGCTTCGAACGTAAGGTGGCCTATCTTGATCGGCCAGACTCTCGTTTGATGTGCGCTCAGTGTCACGTCGAATATGTTTGTAACCCTGGCATGAATGTGAAGACGGGAGAAAAGGTTGGCTTTGATAGCCGTCTCACGAATCTCTTCCCATGGGTCAATGCCGACCAGATCGAAAGCTACTACGACGACGTGGGCTTCCGTGACTTTAAGCACAACTTGACGGGCGCCACGCTCGTGAAGATGCAGCATCCTGATGCTGAAACGTACTTTGGCTCGAAGCATGACAAGGCGGGTGCCGATTGCGCATCTTGCCATATGCCTAAAGTCAAGGACGAAAACGGTAAGACCTATACGCTTCACTGGGCAACTTCGCCGAAGCACTACGTAAAGGAAACCTGCCTCTCTTGCCACAAGGACAAGAATGAAAAGCAGATGGTTGGTGCGATCGATGCGATGAAGGGGCACTTTGACGGTAAGGTTCGCGAAGCTGAATCTCGCATGAACGATATGTTCAACGCTTTCGAACTCGCAAAGACTGTGGGTGTCTCTGAAGACGTGCTTGCTCAGGCTCGCAAGCTCCACGAATCCGCCCACATCAATTGGGAATACTGGACGGCAGCTAACGGCGCTTACTTCCACAACCATGACATGGCAGTTCGTAGCCTCGCCAAGTCTGCGAAGGCAGCAACCGATGCAACGGCGCTTCTCAGAAAGGCCATTGACGAAAAGCAAAAGGGTGCTAAGAAGTAATAGCTGAAACACCTTAAAGTCTGATGACGGGCGGATCCTTCGGATTTGCCCGTTTTTCAGCTATAGTGACAGTTCTAACCTTTTTTTTGATTGGAGCGATGCCTAGCATGTCTGATGAAATTCTGCTTTATCTCGTGCTTTTAGGCATGCTGATGCTTGCTGTGGGCATGCTGATCCCGTCGCTCATGCGTATCGGCCAATCGGCAGATAACCGTCAAGCAGAAGATGAAGCCTACGGTGAAGAAGTCGTTGAGGCCTTTCGCCGTCAGTTGGCCGCGCTTGATGAAGAACGACGCAAGGGCGCTATCACTGAAGTACGTTGGCAAGAGTTGAGTGACGATATTCGTCGTCGGATGCTCGAAGAGCATGATGCGGTGTTTCATGATCCGAATACCACTGCGCTGTCTGCGAACGGTCACGTGTCTCGGCCCCTTGTCTTGGGTTGCGTTGTTGTTGGAATGGTCGCTTTGAGTGTAGGGTTTTACGCCGCCAAGGGTGCCCCAGAACTCATTGAACTCGAAAAAGCACAACACGTGCTCTCAGGCCAAGCGGCGACGCCTGATATCGAACACTATCTTGCTAAAAATTCAAAAGATGGTCGTGCCTGGGTGCTATTGGCACATCGATATGTCGAAAGTGGGACTTATGACAAAGCTTTGGAGGCCTATCGCAATGCGTGCCGCGTCAATACCAAAGTCGCTAACGATCCGACAGTGATGCTTGAGCTTGCCGCCACGTTGGTGACGGTCGGTGGAGACGATAACTTTAAAGAGGCGCAACCGATCGTTGAAAAGGCACTCGAGAAGCTCCCTGGCGACAATCGAGCGCTTGAACTTTTGGCGCTCACTGCTACCGCGAACCAAGACTGGAAGACGGCAGCTGATACCGTTGCGCGACTGCTTGAAGGCATGTCGCCCGATACGCCTACCTATATGCGGTACGAGGCGACACTGAAGCGCCTTCGTGAGTTGGCCGCCAAAAAGTAAACGATGGCCTGATTGAGGCTGTCAATTAAGAAAGGCAGTGTGCTTCTTATCGTTAGAACACGAGAATATTAGGGTTTATGGCAACTTTAAGTTGATGCCTATAGGTTAACCCTTGCGTGTTGCTCCTAACGGAGAATCCCGATCTTGAGAAACGACAATGCCCTCTGTATACTCCGCTCCAAGCTGAGTTTTCTGAGAGGACCAAAACGTCAGGGACTCAGTTGATACGATTGACCAAAGGAGTTAAAGATGTTTAAGAAGTCTCTTATCGCTGTTGCCTCGCTCTTGGCAGCTGTAGGTACCGCTCAGGCTTGCAGTACGCTCGTGATCGGTAAAGCCGTTTCTGAAACCGGCAACATCATCGTCGCGCATAACGAAGACAATGGTGGTCGTCTTTTTAATCTGCAGCACTATGTGCCGCCAGCCACCCATAAGAAAGGCGAAATGATCAAGTTCGAAAAGTTCGCCGCTGAAATTCCGCAAGTCGAAAAGACGCTTGGCTTCTATTGGACTCAGAACTTTGTGCCTGATGGCGCCTCCTTTGCTGACGGCTTCATGAATGACGCTGGCGTGATCGTTGCGACCAACTGGTGCGGTGAAATCTTTGAAGCTGACCGCATGGAAGTGAAGGACGGTGGTATCGGTTACGGTATCCGTCGTTTGGTCGCTGAACGCGCCCATTCTGCTCGTGAAGGTGTTGAAATTGCCACGCAGTTGTTGAAGGAATTTGGGTACTTCCACGACGGGCGCACCTACACGATTGCTGACGCTAACGAAGCTTGGCAGCTCGCCATTCACCAAGGTAACTCTTGGGTCGCTCGCAAGATTCAGGACGACGAAGTCGTTTACATTCCGAACAACTTCATGATGGACAAGGTCGACCTGAACGACAAGAACACCTGGATCATCGAACCCAACCAGGTTGAACGTGCCATCAAGGATGGTCGTCACGATGCCAAGAACCCGATCTTTAATTGGCGTAAGGTTGTGGCTCAGGAATCTGTTCGCCATGAACGTTGGAATGCCAACCGTAACGTGCTTGCTTGGAAGTTCTTGACGGGCAAAGAATATAACGATCCTGAACAGTTCCCGTATAGCGCCAAGATCGATCGTAAGTTAGGTGTCAAGGATGCGATCGCACTCTTACGTCTCCACGAAGACTACATCGGTCAGGATCAGGAACTCTATCACTCCAAGTCCGAAGGTATCTGCCGTACGACGTCTCACGACTCTATCGTCTATAACCTCGCCAAGGATCCGACATTGACCGAAGCTTGGAAGACCTTAGGTCGTCCGTGCCAGTCTGTTTATATCCCGGTTTATCCGCTCGCTGGTCCTGCTGAAGGTTTAGCTTTCTTGGATCCGCAGACGGCTACCAAGGAACATTTCGCTGGTACGCCTGCTATGTTCGACTTCCGTGCTGACTTTGCGCCGCATGCCGTCTTTAGCGCTAGCAACAACGCGATTGACTATCTCCGTGGCGACGAACTCGCGAAGCGTACTGCCTTGATTCAGGCTGAAGAAGATAAGTTCATGGCTGATCGCGCTGAAGTGACGAAGAAGGCTGCCAAGCTTCAGGGTGAAGCCCGTACGAAGTTCTTGCATGACTACAACGTTAAGGCCTATCAGCATATTCTTGGTCTCATGGAAGCCGAAAACGCTCGCTTGATGCCGATGAAGGTTGAAATCCTTAATAAGGTTGTGAAGGCTGATAGCGACGATGCTGTTCAGTTTGCTTTGTTAGGCTCTAAGGATCATGAAGTTCTTGGTGCGAACATGGAAGCCACCCGCGCTGGTATGAGCGCCAACCAGCTTAATTCCACCCGTCAGTGGAAGAACTTCGCCGCTGCCGAAAAGATGGAATATAAGGACATCAACAAGGACGGCTTCATGGACGTGGTCTTTACGTTCAATGCCAAGGATGTGGCCAAGGGTGCCGTAGCTGGTGCCTCGATGGACCTCTGGCTCTACACCCAGATCAACGGTCATCGCGTCGTTGGCTTTGATGTTGTGCCAGTAGAAACGAAGAAGGTCAAGAAGGCCGAGTCTCGCGACGGTAAGGGTCTCCTTTAATCGACCGTCTTGATCTAAAGCATTTGCTTTAGTTTCGGGACCAAAAGTGAACGGATGTCAGGTTTTTGGCTTGGCATCCGTTTCTTTTTTGCGAAAAAGGTTAAAGTAAAGGTACTATTTAAAAATTATCGTTTTCTAGGGAAATATCCATGAAGGATTTCTTTCGTCTCTCTATTTTGAGTCTTTGTCTATGTACTTTGTGTTCGGCACCTGTTGTGGCAGGTGAGGCTGATGGTGGTGATGTCATCGAACAGGTAGAGACGTTTTTGAGTGATACGCAAGAAAAGCTTGAAGAGCTTAACCCTTTTGGTGACGTCTTCGATGAGGACGATGAAGAACAACGAGATGATCCGATTGAAGGTTCCGACGATCACGATGATGACGAAGAGGACGAAGGTGAGGATGGCGATCATCATAAGGATGATGTTCGGAAGGATAGACGTTAAACGAGTCTTTAAAAAAAAGCGCGACCCAAACCTTGGAGTCGCGCTCTTCTTTTTTCGTCGTTGTTGTTTAAGCTCTCAGGCCTTCCGCTGTACGCCCTGCAAAGCTTGCGAAGTCTTTGACGAATTTGTCATTAGCAAAGTCGACATCGGTGAGATCCCAAGCTTTCCAAGAGCCTTCACGAACGAGCGTGTAATTGGCCACACCTCGAGCACGAATGCCTTCAACGGATGGCATTTCAAAGCGCCAACCATTGTCGACGAATAGTGCTTGCAAGAGGGTGAGCCCTTTGACCTCAATGGTCAGACGGTCAGTGTGACGAGTGATATTAGGCGTCAGACCACGCGAAATACAAGCCTCAGAGATCGCATCGATCAGGAAGTCCACCGTGCGCTCTGTTGAGCTTGGCGGCGTTTCAGTATTCGTGGTTTCATCGACAGCAGGCTCTACTTCGATGTGTAGATCGGTGGATTCTGCGACAAGGACCTGTTCGGAGGTGACTTCCGTTGACGTTGTTTGTGTTTCAGTAGGATCATCAACGCCTAAATCGGTGAGAGTCGGCAAGGACACTTTGACCGGGTCACGGAGTTCCGGGGTTAACGTAATGTCTGAATGTTTGACCTCAAGGGGCACCAAAGCCGCTTCGGCATGCACCACAACGTTCTGCTCTTCGGGTGCCGGTGACGTGGAGTCGGTTGAGATGACTTGCTCATCCGTCAAGGCGTGATCCTCTACAAGCGTAAAGTGCGTCCCTTCTGTTGCCACAGACTGATTGGCGTCACTCTCGAGCGTGGGTAGCGGTTCATGTGGTTCCAAAAGGGGCAGGTCGTTTTCAAGGCGACTCATGTTTTCGCGAATACGAGCTAAAAGGTCGTTCGTGTTCATTGGGGCCCTTGTTTCTGGATAGATACCTAGTTCAGCAAGGTCATGACACACGCGATCAATTGCAGCGTCAGGACGGCGGAAGTATTCGGCACCACGCAGTCGAATGAATCGCCAACCGTTACGTTCAAGGACGGTTTGACGTTCCATATCGTTTCGGATTTGGTCTTCGCCGTGATAGCGTTCACCGTCGCATTCAAGAGCAACGGCTTCACCTGCATAGCGAACCACCATGTCAAGGCGATAGCTACCTACGTGATGCTGTTGTTCAATATGATAACCACGGCGAATAAGTTCTTCAGCTACACGCACCTCAAATTCACTATCCGCTGCTTCGCGAATGGCCTCTGTATCAGGTTCGCCATGTTCGATTTCCGCAGCCCAGTCAAAGAGTGTACGACGGAGGTCGTCATGCTTTAATTGGGTGTTGGCATCAAAGGAATGCACAATCCAAAGCTGATCACGGGCGCGACTCACAGCCACATTCCAACGCTTGCGAGCAGAGCCTTCAGTGCCTTCGCCTTCTTTACGCAAGATGACGCCTGGTGCAGCAGAGTCAACGAGAGACAATAAGATCACATCACGTTCGTCGCCTTGGAAGTCAGCTGAACTACCACATGTCAATTCACGAGCTTCAATTTCTCGAGGGTCAAAGTTTTCAATCAGCAACTGATGGATGCGATTGATCTGTGTTGATCGACCGCTACGCATAGCGATGACACCAAAGGTTTTACCGTCATAGCGCGGATCAGCCATCATGGCCTTCAAGAGACGAATGATGGTCTGCGCTTCTTCTTCGTTGGTTTTGCCATCGGTATAAGTGCCGTTGGTACGCCACGGGATCAATGCAGGCTTAAGTTTTGAGGTCGATGTGTCACGCAACGGGCGAATCGAACCGTTATAAGACAAACGATTCGAGTACCCAATGATTTCAGGCACGCAACGGAAGTGCTCCACGAGCATATGTGCTGGGAAGGCCATGCTCTGCACAAGGCCATAAATCGAGAGACGAGAGTCATAGAGTTTGGGTTCTTTGACGCGTCCTTCAAGATACTGGCGAGCAAGACTATCGACCGCAGTGTCGTTTGTCCCGATAGCAAGCGGCGTGACCTGCTTGTCGTCCCCCACCACAATAACTTTTTGCCCCATATAAAGAATAGGCAATGCGGTCATATCGGCTTGACTTGCTTCGTCAATGATAATGATGTCGAACTTGGCTGCACTATTAAAGTTGAGTAGGGCATCCTGGAGCATCATGATCCAGACGGGGACGGCACGCTGGCATTCGGGGAGTAAGCGATTGACTTCACGACGCCAGATCGCATGTTTCTTACTCTTACCTGCAGCACGCTTCATATAGGTCGCAAGATAAGAGAGATGCGAGAGAGCGGGCGTTCCCTGCAGACGCTTTTTGACTTCGTACCACGCTTTGGTGGCAGCAAGCTGTGCAGTGCATTCACGAAGGTCGGCCGACAAACGCGTGCAATCGGCTTGTAGTTCTTCGACTTCGACGGCGGTGTAATGCGAGTAGAGGCGTTCAAGTTGCTTCCAGCGCCAGGCTTCGTCAAGGTCACTCGAAGGGATAGTGTCTGTAAAGCCCTCAAGCCCTACACGTAAAGCCATCGCCCAGTCAGGGGCCATAGCTTGAAGTTTTTCAAGTAAGACCTGACGTTGACGATAAACCTCACGTTCTTGACGATAGGATTTGAGGGTTTCTAAGCCTTTCGCCCAGGCCTCGGGATTCGTCAGAATCGCATTCGAGAGTTGCTCAACAATATAAGCGTGAGAACAATCACGGTTAAGCTGATCTTTGACGTCTTGACGCCAGGCTTGTAGCTGTTCGCGTTCCGTTTGTAAATAGACGTGCGAATGTACTGGCGTGACAATTTCTTTGATTAGTCGATGGGCAGCGTTCGCAGGATCAGTGTCACGCATCCAGTCTTTGGCTAAGTGTTCAATGGGTTCAGCACGAATGCCAGCTTCAAGCCAGGAAGAAATAAAGGGCAAGAACGTCTGATGCCACCATTGGGCAGCGGCCGATAACGTCGTGCCATAACGGTCTATGAGCGCTTTGGCGGGATTAGCGCCGTACGTCTCAAAGAGGGCAACGTGAGCACGGTCGGCAAGACGGTTCCAAGCTTCTTGGGTTTCGTGACGTGCTAAATGATAGCGAGCGACACGCAAAAGCTGATCAAAGGCTTCTGTCGTGTCTGGACGACGACCGTTGACTGTCACAGCGGCGATCGCCGTATCGGCGTCACGCGCTTCACGGTTAAAGAGTCGACCAAAGAAGCCGACACGTCCCTTTGGGTCATTTTGCTTAAACCATTCAGCTGCACGAATGATGGCTTCGAGATCTGCGTTGTCTGGCAACGTCACGGTGACGTTATCGATCATGGCGAGTCGGTCAACCTCAATCCCCATTTCTGCGGTCTTAGTTAACTGAGCTTCGAGTTGCGTAAAGGCGTCAACGTAGCTAGGGTCTGTGAGTCCCATGTCGAAAGCCAAGCGGCACATCGGGTCATCAAGCGTGGCGAGTACTGAGCTATCTAACGATTGAGTCAATAAGTCGCGTTTTGCTTCGGGACAGGTGAGACATTCGCAACCATTCGAGGTGAAAACAAGGTAACGATCGCCCGACGCCTCACGACGGAATCCTAAAGCAATGGATGACTGCGTCTCTTGGGTGGCCAGGTGGCGGGCATACATTTCGCGCATCGTGTCCGCATCGGGAAGTTGAGCGGGATCAGGCAAAGGTTCAACCAGATCGTGAGAAATGTCTGCTGGCCAACGACCGTTCGTGCGATAAAGCGTGACGAGTTCGTCGGGTGTCAAAGGCAAGGGGCCTGCAAGCACTTCGCCAGGGATAAGGCTTGAGAGCGCTTCTTCGTCACGAAGGATCGAGGCGATTTCTGTGAGTGACAAAGATTCGCCTTGGTACGCAATGGTTTCGCGTTCACGTAGACGCTGCGCATAAATACGCTGACGTCGGTCTCGTAAGGCTTCGTTTAAGCGCTGACGATCGTCAGTGAGGACTTGAATGCGTGCTTCTAAGTCCGTCGTATTCATGGTGTTGAGGCGCGTCGTCAAGGCGGACGTGGTGCGCTCAAGGTCTTTGCGGTCACCAATCATCGTGACGCAAAGGGGCTGAATTTCTCGAGGTAGTTTGGCTTTGAGAACGGTCAACGCTTTCGCCGTGTGGCTCGTCACAAGGACGCGTTTGCCTTGCGCCAAAAAGTGCCCCAATAAGTTGGCAATGGTATGCGTTTTACCAGTCCCCGGAGGGCCTTGCACGAGCACAACGTTATTACGTTCAATCTCACGAGCGATGGCAAGCTGTTCGCTATTGGCGGGCTTTGTGAGCAAAATCTCATCATCTTCACCGGCCGTCGCAGCGAGTTTGGCTTCTAATGTGGGCGTAGGATCAATGTCAGGTGCGCTTGTTGGGTAGACATCAGGGCACACAATTTCTTTGAGGTGCTCTGGGACGTCACCAGTACGGGCAATTTCTTCACGAATGCTACGAATGGCTTCACGAACGCCGCTTGGACGCAACTGTACTAAGAGTAACGGACGCGGTACAACGCGGAATTTCACGTCAGAGTCTGGTGCTTCCGGTGCGGCATCCGCTTCACGCCAACGCGCACTTGGGTGTAATCGCACGGCCATCGTCTGAAGGTGGTGCTCGAGCGTCGCGTTACCAATTAACGGCACATCGTGCCCTTCTTCCTCTAAGTACGCATCGACTGTTTGTGTCGCATCAAGCTGGATCCCATCATCAGCAAAGGGCTTTAAAACCTCAGTCAAAAAGCGAACGGCTTCATCGGGATTGCGACGAATTTCTAAGGTCGGCAGATTACGGCGGCTTGAGGTTAATTCAACGCTCAACGGCTGCACCAAGAGTGGGTAGTGCGCCGCATTGGGATTTTGCGTTTTGGTCGAGTCCGAAATAAAGCGATAGTTGCCTAAGACACATTCATAACGCAAGTTCGACTCTAAGACCAAGTCACGCATGGTTTGGAATCGGTCAAAGAGTCGATTGTTGGCAAGAATCGGGGCGCGTGCTTCGAGCCACGCTTGACGTTCAAGGCGCCATTCTTCACGCACGGCATTGAGTGTGGCACATAGCGCCTTTTGAGCGTCACGAATACTGTCGTTTAAGGCGTCAACAGGACGCGTAGCCTCAGGGTCTTCAGCCTCTAAAGCGGCTTCCACTTCACCCGGAAATGGTAACCAGGTTTCTTCCCAGTTCGGATCACGCCACGTTCCTACAACATAATCCAAAAGGGATTCAGGTAGCGGCGGGCAGGGCAATAAGTCGAGCTTTTCAATACGACAGATTAGATCTGGATCGCTTGACGACGGATCACCTACTTTGAGACCAGGCAACGCATGATTGAGTTCTTCAAGATCAAGCATCCAACTTGCTTGTGTGAGATTTTTGGTCACGGCCTGTCTAAGGCTTGTTACTTCTTCAACAAAGCTAAAGAGACTGTTGATCGCAACACGCTGTTGGTCTGTGGTCGACATGTGGGGGTCCTGGTTTGTTTGAGGCTTTTTGTGAGGGCTGTTCATTCAAATTGAGAATCAGCAGAAAGTATTGTACCTACCAATATAAAGAGCGGGTGGCTTTAAAGTATGTCAATGCACGAGTTTGATGTGATTTACCGATAGTCAAAGGAACTAAGCGCGCGATTTGATGGGCGATTTAAAAGCTAAACGGTAGCTGTAAACGGATTGTGATCTAAAAATAAGAATGATCTTTAAAAACTGATACCTCATAAGGTTTTAAGCACACAATGTTTATCCATGAGGCGTCTCCATAGGCTTTGTGGCGACTACTGAGGTTTCAAAGAAAACTACCGCATGACTTATTCCGTCCCAGTTGATAAGGACCTCTTTTTCGAAGTCGAAGGGGTTATTTATGACAAAAAAAGGGGACACGTGAGACAGTGCCTGACATTTGGATTAAACATCCACTTTTGAAACGCGTGAAGCCGTGGGGAGATCACTATGCTATTAATTTTGTGTCATGGTGATGGCGGGAATTTTTGTCACTCGTCAGAAATCTATTCTGTTAACAGCCAGGCATTCTGAGACTTGAAGCCCCACTTTGATGAGACCAGTCCC
>CALEAW010000091.1 GCA_937943605.1 uncultured Sutterella sp.
TGCCGCTTTGTGTTTAGGTGTCAGATCTTACTGAACTAGATTTGCAAAATTTGGGGCGGCCAACCGTGACCGATTGACCGCGTTCTTCTTTCTTCGCTCGATTAAAGCGTCTTAGCATCCCAGCTATTACAGACGCCCGGGTTGCCAGACTCAAACCCACGCTTAAACCAGCGTAAGCGCTGTGCTGAGGTGCCGTGTGTAAAGCTATCTGGCACCACACGTCCCGTTGCTTCCTTTTGCAGTCGATCGTCACCAATCGCGGTGGCTGTATTAAGAGCTTCTTCAAGGTCGCCCGCTTCTAAGATGCCGCGCTTTTCCATGTAGTGTCCCCAAACACCTGCAAAGCAGTCTGCTTGAAGTTCCATACGGACTTGAAGGCGATTGGCCTCAACCTTCGAGGCGCGTTGCTGCAATTGGTGGACTTTGTCTGAAATGCCTAAGAGCGTCTGCACATGATGACCAACTTCGTGCGCCAAGACGTAGCCTAAGGCAAAGTCACCGCCACCGCCGAGCTTACGCTGCATGTCTTTATAAAACGACAAATCCACATAGACCTTACGGTCGCCAGGGCAATAAAAAGGTCCCATTGCTGACTCGCCATAGCCACATGCCGTCGATGTTGCGCCGCTATAGAGCACTAGGCGAGGGTATTGGTAGGCTTGGCCGGACGCTCTAAAGATCTCCGTCCAAACGTCCTCTGTCGTTTTGAGCGCCACTTTAGAGAATTTCGCAAGCTCTTCTTCTTGCGCTGTGCCTTGGTAAGGGGCGCTTTGTGTTTGCGTTGGCGGTAGGGCAATGGGACCGCCTGTGATCAAGGGCGTTAAGTCGATCCCATAAAAGCCCGCGATCACAACAATTGCAATCACCGCTAAGCCCGTTTTGCCTCGAAGCGGAATGCGCGGTCCTCGCGTATAACGCGGAAAACCGCCCATTCGAGCGCCGCGTCGGTCTTCGACGTTTTGGCTTTCTTCTAGATCTTGCCAACGCATCTGCGTTCTCCTCAAAATAGAAAGTTCATCCTCAAAATAGAAAGTTCAAATAAAAGGTAATTCTATTTCAGCTAGATCGAAAATGGCTTTTGCTTTGACAGCCACTCTGGCTCGAACCCAAGTTAGTAATGGTGAATTGGCAGTGCTTTCATGCCAAAATAAACCAGGTAGCCAAGGAAGACTTAATGTGTCTTCCATTCTTAAAACATCTAATGGGATGGATTTTGCTAAGCGCAGGGCTGTTTCACGAGGTGTTCTCATTACAAGGTCTGATTCTGCAACGAGAGATGCACCAGCTACGAAGAAGGGCATTTCACAACAGACTTTGTCATGAAGATTTTGAGCTTGCTGGCCGATAATGAGGCGAGGACCTTTAGTTGCCATGGTAATGGCAACACCGACGTGGTTATATTGGCCAACATCTTCGAAGGTGAGTCGGCGTTGTTGAGATATAACGCTTAATGGATGGTTATGTCGGACAAGAAGTACGTGGTTTGATTTGAATAATGTCTGTTCGTGAAAGTCTGCTGGTCTAGGCTTTCCTTCCATCGAGTAAAACGCCAAATCGAGTTCGCCTTCTCGCATGGATTTGATCATGTCTGGAAAACGGTCGAACACTTGGAAGTGAATACCAGGAGCTTCTTTATTGAGCTCAAGGATTACTGGTGTTAGTAAGGTATAAAACGCATTATCGATGGCTACAATGCGTACAATTCCCTCAGCCTTTGTCGGATCAAACGTTGTATCGCGAACAAAGAGTGCTTCCATACTATTTATAGCCACATAAAGAGGTTGCTTGAGACTTTCCATCCGTCGTGAAGGGTACATTCGTCCGGCCGATGGTACAAAAAGAGGATCATCAAACCAATCACGTGCTTTTCCGAGTAGACGTGAAGCAGTGGGTACAGACAGTCCTAAGATGTCACAGGCTCGACTTAACACATTGGTTTCGTAAAGGGTTAAAAGTAATCGATACACACGGTATGGGTTACTTTCATCGATATCTTTTGGGATCTGTCGGTTTACGTTTTGCATAAGTCACTCTCTGTGTATGGTTTTATATGTCGGGATCGTCGAGTTTAGAGTTTTTTCCTAGTTAAGGGAAATCGAGACTGGCTAAACCTATACGCTGTCACAACAAGTAAAAAATGCATTTTCATTTTTGTGATCTCGCTCGGATAGTCTCCACAATAGGCAATATTAAGTGGAATTTTTAGACTTCTCCCTAACGCAAATGCGTTCTCTTTGACCATTTCTAGGAGAGACTTCTATGTTTTTTCAATTAAAGACAGTTGCTATCTTGACTGCAGCCGTTATGACGGTGGGTACTGCAGTGGCTAGTGGAGGCGCTTCGGGCCCGGCCGTGAATTTTGCTGTTCAAGGTAATATTGGCGAAGTTATTGTAAATCCTTACGATGTTGCACCATTGACCGCGGTAATTCGCAATGGTGGTTATGAACTAAAGGACGTTGAGGTTCGCGTTGTTCCAAAGCTCAATGGTCAGGAAATCAAGTACAAGGTGTCGGACCGCCAGTTGAAGACTCATGCTGGGATTCCAGTTTTCGGCCTTTATCCTGACTACATAAACACTGTCGAAGTTAAGTACACTCGTTTGCACGCTGGCAAGGCTGAAACATTCAAAGAAAGTTATCAGTTCTATGCACCGCCTGTTTACACCCGTTCGAACGGTACTCGCAATCAAAAGGGTACGATGTTCGATACTGAAGTCATAAAAGTTCACCCAGATTTCAAGGATCGTCTTTATTTAGTCGGTAATCAGCTTTCTCCAATCGCGCCACACGGTGCGCATTTCGTTTGGAATAACCCGATGGGCGGTGCCCTTGAATGGGCCTTTAACTCTCAGATCGGGATTATTGACACTGCTGGTGAGGTTCGTGGTTACTTATTGGATGACAAGTTAAGTGATCCCAAAGATCCATGGTCTTCGGGTTACATGATGGGTTTCCAGCAGACCAAGGATGGCGCACTGACTTGGGGGTTTGGTCAGCGATATGTCAAGTATGACTTGATGGGACGTAAGATCTTTAATCGTCTTTTACCGGCTCAGTATTCAGATTTTTCACACGCCTTTGATAATGCTCAGAATGGCCATAGCTTCTTACGTGTCGCTAATGCCGACTATCGTCGACCTGATGGCAAGCGTGTTCATACTGTACGTGATGTGATTGTAGAGTTAGACGAAAATGGTGGCGTTGTTGATGACTTCCGTCTCTACGATATTCTAGATCCGTATCGTGACAATGTCGTAAAGGCAATGGACCAGGGAGCTGTCTGCTTGAATATTGACGCCGAAAAGGCTGGTCAAACGTTGTCGGCTCAAGAGCTCGCAAAAATGGACGAAAATGGTCAGTTTGGTGATATCGCAGGTGTGGGACCTGGTCGAAACTGGGCTCATGTGAATTCTGTTGATTATGATCCAACAGACGACTCGATCATCATTTCTTCCCGTCACCAAGGGATTGTAAAAATTGGGCGTGATAAGAAGGTGAAGTGGATCCTTGCGTCGCCTGAAGGCTGGAAGAAGGGACTTAAGGAAGCTCTTTTGACGCCAGTAGATAAGACTGGCAAGCCCATAAAGTGTGAAGGCTCTAAGTGTGAGGGCGATTTTGACTGGTCTTGGACTCAGCATACGGCTTGGCGTATCGATTCGAAGTCTGACAAAAATATCCTTTTCCTGTCGGTCTTTGATAATGGTGATGCCCGTGGTATGGAACAACCGCCGCTTCCCGATATGAAGTATAGCCGTGCCGTTGTTTACAAGATTGACCAAAGGAAGAAAACAGTTGAACAGATTTGGGAAGTGGGTAAAGAACTAGGTCATCCGTATTTCTGCCCTGTGACGGGTCTCACGAAATATATGGAAGATACTGACACAATGATGGTGTATTGGTCGACCGCTGGCTTGGGTGCTACGCCTGAGAAGGCAGGTAATAAGTTGGGTCGTGTGATGCCGCATATCTGTGAATATCGATGGGGCGAAACGACGCCTGTTGTCGATATTAAGCTGAACGATACGTTTGGTTATCAGGCGTTCCCAATCAGTGTTGATTTAGCCTTTACAAAGAATTAAGAGGATCTTTAGCTAAAAAAGCTTCTTCGATGTTCTGACGTTAATCGTCTGGCACGAAGGAGCTTTTTTTGTTTTTCAGAAGTTATAAGGATTGCGAATCGACAATGACAAAACGATCGGCAAAGAGTGCCTTGTCGCCTGTGTGGTAGCGATAGGCAACGAGTGCCCCGCCTCTCGCAACACTAAAGTCTAAGCAAGCGAGCTCAGGCGTCAAGGGAGCGATTTCAGTTTTGTCTAACCAATAGTGACCAAAGAAGGTTAACCCTTCGACAGGATAAGGTACAAAAGGTTTCTTTCGTGGAATCTCTAAAAACTTAGTGTTGCCGCCCATGGTTTTGAGCGCTTCACGCGTACGCGCACTCGCCATGAGCATGTCGGCGAGTGTTGTGTTTTCGTCAGGTTCCTTCCACCATTTGATGCGGATACTTGTGCGTCGTGTGCCTTCTTTATCAAGATAGCTGTGGTCGTCCGGGAGCTTGATCTCGGGGCCTGTGAGGATTTTTTCTTTGACTTTGTACCCGTAAGGGGTTTCTTTGGTGACGGGGTCTTTGCGTCGCCCAAAGTCAAAAAGTCCTGCTTCAGTGAGTCGTGGCGCTTCAAAAGGGCCTCTAAAACGTGCTTCACCGCTTTCTGTGGGTTGTGAGTAGAGCTTTGCCATCGTGGTTTCGTGCCACGCAGCATGCACAAAACGGCACGTTTGGCCAGAAGCGTCGGTCACTTTGAGCCACACAGGTAACGTACGCATCCAATCGAGCCAATCGTCAAGGTCATCCGTTAATTGTTCGAGCGTCGCAGAAAACTGCTTGAGGTGTCCTTCGGTATGAGAACGTAGCCATTTGCCTGTCGCCTCGTCCCAGGTTTGGTAGTGAAGGGCATTGAGTTCATGATTTCCCATCACGGCCATAGCAGACCCATGATCGATCATGCCTTTGACGCGCTCTAAAACACGGCGTATGGCAGGGCCGCGGTCAATCAAGTCGCCTAAAAACACGGCCTGTCGACCTTCTGGATGCTGGCGAACGCCGTTCACTTCTACATAACCTAAGCGGTCAAGGAGCAACTCAAGTTCGTCTGCATGGCCGTGGACGTCGCCAATGATGTCGAACCCTGTCATATTAAAAGTACTCGCAAATATGTGTGAATCAGAAGTGTCTGTGATGACAGACTTTTGTTGAATGTCTAAAAAAGAGCTTACGCCAAAATTGCTAGCTCTTTCTATAATAGTGAAGCTTTGGATTTTGCTAGTGTCTTTTGGCCTCAAAGTCCTCTCAAAGAATTCTTTTTTCTACACAACCGTCATACGGAGTGCCTCATGTTTTACCCCCTCGAAGTGGCTGGTCTTAAGCGTCAGTTACCGATGTTCCCCATTGCTGACGACCTTTATATTGCCGCCTTTATTTTGCTTGGCGACCAGGAGCTTACTGTTCACTGCGCCGAAGCATTGCTAAAGAAGGCTCCAGCCTACGACTACATCCTCACGGCCGAAGCTAAGGGTATTCCGTTGGTGCACGAAATGGCGCGTCAGGCCGGTCACGAATGTTATTTTGTTGCCCGCAAGAAGATGAAGCTCTATATGGGGGATGCCATTGATGTCGATGTGCAGTCCATTACGACGGCCGGTATGCAAAAGCTCTATTTGACTGAAGAAGATGCCAAGCTCATGAAGGGTAAGCGCGTCTTGATCGTTGACGACGTGATTTCGACTGGTAAGTCTCTTGAAGCCCTCGAAATGCTCGTTCAAAAGGCGGGTGGTGTGATCTGTGGTCGTATGGCAGTTTTGGCTGAAGGCGATGCTGCTAAGCGTGACGACATTATCTTCTTGGAACCCTTGCCCCTCTTTAATAAGAAGGGCGAAGCGCTCTAATGACTTCTAATAAGGATGAAGTGATGATTGGCATTATTGGTGCAATGGATGTTGAAGTCGCGATCCTTCGCGACAAGATGGTGAATCCGACCGTTGAAACGATCTCGGGCGTTGATTTTATTTGTGGTCAGCTCGAAGGTCGTGACGTGGTTTTGGCGCGTAGTGGCGTTGGCAAAGTGTTTGCTGCCATTTGTGCTCAGACGATGATTCTCAAATTCGGTGTGAAGGCCATTATCAATTCGGGTGTGGCCGGTACTTTGACGGGTGAACTCCATATTGGTGACGTGGCAATTTCCACCGCTTGCGTCCAACACGATATGGATACCAGCCCCGTTGGGGATCCTTTTGGTCTCTTGTCAGGTATTAATGTGGTTGAACTCCCGGCTGATCAGACCATCGTGGGTCAGCTCGATCAAGTTTGTGCCGCTGCCGACGTGAACCACCGTTTGGGCGTGATTGCGACGGGTGACCAGTTCGTGGCGACGCACGAACGTCGCGATTGGATTCGTGATCAGTTCAATGCCATCGCTGTTGAAATGGAAGCGGGTAGCATCGCGCACGTTTGCTATGTCAACAAGGTGCCTTTTGTCTCAATTCGTGTGATTTCTGACGAGGCTAGTGGTGACGTGCATATTGACTACATGACTTTCGTGAAGAAAGCCGCGGCAACGTCTTCTGACATTACGTTGCGTTGGTTGGCTGCGTAAGTGACGGCAGTCACATTTTGAGCGATTTGACTCACGTTTGACGGCTCAGGATCGATTGGTCTTGGGCCGTTTTTCGTGAGGAGAGAAGGGTAATCTTTACGTAAACGAGGTTTATGTATTTCGGCCTATGGTAAGGTTCGAAATCAATCTTGATACTTTGAGGATGCCATGCGCTTTTACGGTCGAGAAGAAGAAATTGCGCTATTGCAAGACTGTTGGACGGTTGTGCTAACGAATCAAGTCGCACAAATGGTGACGGTCATGGGGCGCTCTCGAGTCGGTAAAACGACATTGATTCTGAAGGCCTTTGACGGACTGCAAAAAGAGGTGTCGGTTTTTTATTTTTTCGCCCATCAACACGTGACGCAAAAAGCGTTGGTGTCCACTTGGCTCGCCGAAATCTGCGCGGTTTATCGCACAGACGTTTCGCCTGCCATTGAGACTGTCGGTGGCTTACTCAAATATTTGATGTCTCTGGCGAAAGTGAAGCCCTGCGTCTGTATCTTTGACGAGTGTCAGGCGTTCGAGCGCATTGATCCGAATATTTGGAGTCAGATACAAAAAGTCTGGGACCTCAATAAAAATCAGACGCCAATGTTATTGGTCATGAGTGGCACCGAGCGGGGCACGAAAGCAATTTTTTATGACTATCAGCAACCGCTATATGGTCGGCCTTCTTATCAATTGCTTGTGAAAGCATTCACGCCTCAAGTGGTGAAGACGATTGTCTATGCTGAGTATCCTCAAGCGACTGCCATGGACGTCTTGGCTGTCTATAGCATCACGGGTGGCGTGGCGACCTATATCGAGATCCTCGCAGAGGCGCAAGCGCTTTCTATGGACGCTGCGATGGCTTTTATTTGTTCAGCGCAAGGCATGTGTCTTAGGACGGAAGGAGAAATATATTTGGCCAATGCCTTTCCTTCTGAAGCGGTGACCTATCACGAAATACTCGGTGCCCTTGCGGATGGTAAAGATAGATGGCGCGACCTCCTTGAGAGTGTAGAGACGGCGAGCCAACTGTCGCCTTATCTTAATCGCTTGGAACGTTTTGGCATTATCGAAAAGCTTCAACCTATTTTTGAAGGTGGTTTGAGAAAGAATGCAAAGTACCGGATCGTCGACCAGTATCTGTTGTTTTGGTTGAGCTTTATCGCACCGCTTGCGCCCAAATCCATGGCCGAGGCAGGGAATTGGTCAGGGTTACTTCGTTATATGAAAGAGCGCTTTCCTCAATTTTTTGGGCGCTCTTTGGAACGGTGGTTTATTGAGGCCTACCGTCATACTCATCAATGGGAGGTGGTTGACGGTTGGTGGGATAAGCAAGGATCCAATGAAATCGATCTTGTTGCTGTTGATACCTCCAAAAAGATCATTGAATTTGCTGAAGTCAAATTAAATCCTCAAAAGTATGATGATCGCCGCTTACACATGAAGGCAGCAGCATTTTTAGAGGAGCATTCAAAGTTCAAATCGTACGACATCACGATTCGTAGTTTGTCGCCAGAGGATATTTAAGTGCGGGATTGATACTGGTAAACGCTGAGGGTTACGCGAGAAAGGAACGGGAAGCGCCTTGTGTGAAGGGCGTAATAGAAATGCCTCCTGAGGTACTCGTTCCGCCCAGGATCATCCCGAAGGTACATCATCGATTGATGACGAGGACGAAAAGAGTTTTGATTAAGCTAACCTATTGAGACTGTGGTCAAAAAATGGTGCTGAGCCTTGTGGGTTGGTACCGTTTTTTGCTTGGTTATAAGCTGTGAACAAGACCGAAATCTAAATTAATGACTACCGATCGTACGTTTCGGATCAGTCCAACGTGCATAGGTGACAAACAGACCGCGCAACCATTGAAGGGCTAGATCGGCGTTCATGCGCTCGTGCCAAATAAGGCGAGTATGGAATTCATCACGTCCTCGACCTGATGAAGGATCAGGGTGAATCGGAATGGCAACCACGTCGTTACGTTCTTCAAAAAGTTGTGCTGTTTGCATAGGCATCACAGCTGTAAAGTCAGTGGCTCGTAAGAGTGAAGGGACAGCCAAGAAGTAAGGCACTGTAATGGCTGTTTCTTGAAGTGTTTCTCCTAAGACGGTGGTTTCATCCATGCAATACACTTCCATGCGGTTTTGGCCTCGATTTGTGACGGTAATCTTTCGCCAGTTTTTCAACATGTCGATCGTCACTTCACCACGTTCCCTTGAGGCTTCAACAAGCGGATGACCTTTACGCACGCAGAGTGCATAGCTAATTGGATAGAGCAACAGACTTTTGATGCTAGGTGGTAAGGGACGTGTCGCAGGGTAGACTGCGCAATCTAATTCACCATTGGCAAGATCATCAAAGAGCGTATCGCTCATTTGCGAAAATGAGAGCCCTGCATGAGGCGCGGTTTTGAAAAACGCCTCAACGACATTGGTCATGACAGAGTAGATGGCGTTATCGACGACGCCAATTCTAAAAGTTCGCGTTAGGGTCGCTGGGTCAAAAATTTCTTTAGGTTCGAAATTTTGAACTTCACTAACGAGTGAAAGCACTTTCGGAAATAGCTCTACAGCCCGAGATGTTGGTATGAGTTCAGGCGATGAGCGTAAAAAAAGCTGGTCATTAAAAGTTTCTCGAAGTTTTTTAAGGTTTCGAGAAGCCGTAGAGAGGCTCATATTTTCAAGATTGGCGGTCTCTGTAAGCGATAGGGTCTGATAGAGCGTCGCAAAGAAAACCAAGTCAGCAATCGTGAGTGCCGAGAACTTCACGTTTTCGAAAAAAGGATTGGTCATGTTGTGCAAGATGCCTGAGGCAAATAGGCATGGTCTGAAAAAGGTTGCGAATCTAAACTTTGTGCGTCGACCACAAAGGCGTTAGCAATCTTGACGCCTACATTGTACAAAAAGGATGAGATGATGACTTTCCAAAAATCTGCGCTCGCAGCTGCTTGTGCGCTTGCTGGTATGATGATTGCTTCAGGACCCGCTATGGCGATCGGCGGTGCTTCTGGCCCTCACGTGACGTATCCAACCACTGGTAAGATCGGTGCTGTCAATATGAACCCGTACGGTATCGCACCTTTGACGGCTGTGATTCGTAATGGTGGTTATACAGTCACTGACGTGTCTGTTCGTATTGTGCCGAAGAAGGGTGGTCAGGAAATTGCCTATAAGGTAAGCGACACTCAGGTTCGCACGCACGGTGGTATTCCTGTTTTTGGTTTATATCCTGATTACCGCAACACCGTCGAAGTCTCTTACACAAAGATGAGTGAAGGCAAAACGGAGCGCGTTGAGAAGGAAACCTATCGCATTTATGCCGGTCCTGCCAATATCAAAACCGCTGGGTATGCTGGTGTGAAGTCCGTCTTCCCGAAGGCAACCGTGAAAAAGATGGATAAGGCCTTTAGTGATCGTCTCTATCTCATCAATAATATGATCGCTGCTACGCCGAACACGACGCGTGCAGTGTGGAATAACCCAATGGGTGGTGCGCTTGAGTGGAACCGTTATCCGCAAAATGCGATCTACGATACGACGGGTGAACTGCGTTGGTACATGGAACCATCAACCATTTATGATCCGGATCACCTTTATAAGGCTGGCATCATGATGGGCTTCCGCCAAAATAAGGACGGTGCTTTCACTTGGGGCTATGGCCAACGCTATGTGAAGTATGACTTGATGGGTCGCGAAATCTTCAATCGTCGTTTGCCTGATGGTTACGCAGACTTTTCTCATGCCTTGGATCCGATGCAAAACGGCAATTATCTCGTGCGTGTTGCATCCTCTGACCACGCTCGTCCAGATGGTAAGCATGTTCGAACAGTCCGTGACGTGATCATCGAAGTTGATCCGAACGGTAACGTTGTTGATGAATGGCGTCTTTGGGATATCCTCGATCCGTATCGTGACAACGTTTTGAAGGCACTTGACCAGGGCGCTGTTTGCTTGAACATTGACGCAAGCCAGGCAGGTAAGACTTTGTCGGCTGACCAACTTGCTGAAATGGATAAGTCTGACAAGTTTGGTGATATTGTGGGCTCTGGTGCAGGTCGTAACTGGGTGCATGTCAACTCTGTGGACTATGACCCGACTGACGATTCCATCATCATCTCGTCTCGCCATCAGTCTGCTTTGATCAAGATTGGCCGCGATAAGAAGGTCAAGTGGATTATGGGGGCACCTGAAGGTTGGAAGGGTGACTTTGCGAAGAAGGTGTTGACACCTGTCGATAAGAATGGCAAACCCATTAAGTGCGAAGATTCTAAGTGTGAAGGTGATTTCGACTGGTCGTGGACGCAACATACGGGTTGGCGTGTGGACAGCAAGTCCAATAAGGACATCTTCTACTTATCCGTCTTCGATAATGGTGACGCTCGAGGTATGGAACAGCCGCCGATGCCTGATATGAAGTACTCCCGTGCTGTTGTCTATAAGATCGACCAAAAGAAGATGACGGTCGAACAGATCTGGGAATACGGTAAGGATCGTGGCCACGAATGGTATAGCCCTGTGACCTCTTTGACCGAATACTACGATGACAAGAACTCTATCTTTGTCTATTCGGCAACGGCTGGCGCTACGTATAACTTCAAGACGGGTGCCTTCGAGTCTGCGCCGAATCCGTATATCAACGAATTCAAGTGGGGCGCCAAGGAACCGTCGGTCGAAATCCAATTTGAAAGCACTTCGGGTTATCAGGCTATGCCTGTGGACTTGAAGAAGGCTTTCGGTGGTAAGTAAGCTTAACTCTCAATAGTCAGTATTACGTCCTCAGTTGCCACAATGGTGGCTGAGGACGTTGATCGTTTAGTTGCATTAGCAGTGTGCCAGTTCAGTTTTCGATTGAAGAGATGTCAGAACCAATTTGTCATTTTCGAAAAATGCTTATTCGTAAACTGCAATTTCTTTTCGGGAAAATGGTCATGGTACACAATGACTAGTTTTAATACACTGTGAAACATAGACCTGTAGGGATTGTTTCTGAAAGGCCATATTTAATTTAGACCTTTATTTTGAGGCATTTTGCTTCAAGATAAGACGACCATTAAAAGGACATCATAATCATGCTTCGTCGTACGCTTCTAACTGCCGCCGCTACTGCTGCGTTGGTTTGTTCTGTTTCTACCTCTGCTTTTGCTTTTGAAGCAGGTACAGACTATGTCGTTCTCGATAAGCCGTTGCCCAATGCTGAAAAGACCCTCATTAAGATTTGGTCTTATGATTGCCCCTTCTGCTTCAAGTATGACGTTGGCGTTGATCCGCGTGTGATCCCGCAGGTTGAAAAAGAAGTTGGCTTGAAGTTCGTGCCGATGCACGTTGAAACGAAGGGTAAGTATGGTCGCGTTGCGTCCGAATACCTTGCTATGTGCCAACTTCGTGACGAAGCTGCTGGCCTCAAGTCAACCGATAAGGATTCTCTCTACAAGAAGGCCAAGGGCGCTTGGTATCAGGCTTATCACAAGAAGGGTCAGCGTTGGAATGAAGGTGAAGCTGCCTTCTTGAAGACCGCTGCTGATGCAACGGGTATTTCTGATGCAGACTTCCAGGCCGCTCGTAAGGATCCGAAGGTTGTTGCCTTGGCTGACAGCTGGAAGGTTTGCTACGACGTCGCCAAGATGCAAGGCATCCCAGCTTATGTTGTGAATGGCAAGTATCTCATCATGACGAAGTCCATCCGTAATTTCGATGGCATGGTGAAGCTCATCGGTGAACTCGCTGCTAAATAACTCGTTCTATAGGTAGTCCTAAGGATGTGCCAGCTTGTCTCCTAGGCACATCTAACATGTATTAGGGCATCTGTAGTTACCTTAACGCTCGCATTCTTTTGCTGTAAGCATATGATCCTAAACCCCCGCTTGACTAGATACTAACGGTACATGGTCTTCGGGGGTTTTTC
>CALEAW010000092.1 GCA_937943605.1 uncultured Sutterella sp.
GTAATGTCTGCTCAGATTTTTGTCTTGAGTGCACATTCTTTTGGGAAGTTCAGGTGTAACTGACCGCTATTCTTTGTGAAGTCGACGTTCGTGAGTGTGAGCTTGCCGCCAGAAACCGCCACGGCACCACCCTTACCGCCACCTGCAACACCCGTGGCCTTATTGCCTTCAAAGCTGGTGTTCGTGATAGTGGTTTCTCCATCGGTCGAATAGACGGCACCACCGTTTGCGCGAGCAGTGTTGTTCTTAAAGACAGACTGATCAACGACTAACTTACCTTTGTAGTTGTTGATCTGACCAAACGCTGTGGTGTTGCCTTCAAAGGTGTTGTTAGTGACTTCTAACGTAGCACCGTTAGAGACCTTCACAAGACCACGCTTCATTTCGAAGCTATTGTTCTTGAAGGTGTAGCCATCCAACTTCTTGGTGTTTTTGTCGACATACATGAAAGCGCCGAGATGCATGTCGGCTTTGGCTTTTTCGAAGGCTTGTTTAGCTTCGTCGCTAGCGTTAGACGCCTCAGCTTTCTTTTTCAGTTCGACGAATTCGGCAGCGGTTAAACCAGTTTTACCAACATAATTAGTTGTTACCGTTGCTTCAGGCGCCTGGGGTGTTTCAGTCAGCTGAGAAGGTTCGGCTGCCTGAGCAACACCAGCTACCATCAAGGCGGCAGCGGTGGCGACCACAGTCTTGGTGCCCTTGGCCTGAACGCAGGATGTGATTTCGTTCACGACCATCAAGGCGCCACGCGCCTTGTTAAAAACTACTCGGAATGTAGAGTTCATTTAGGGTTCTCCCTCGATTATCCGTACGACTTGTACGTCCTTCAAAGTCTCTAAGATATTTCATTAATATCGTTTAGTGTTAACCCTAGAATTATTTTGAAAATGGCAATAAACGTTAGAGGCGAGATCGTTTGCGTTCTTACGTATATGTAATTTGGTGTGAAGATAGCTGTTACGAGAAAGCAACACGCATAAAACACTCATATTTGACTTTTTCAAAGAAAAGTGTGGCTTCATTTTTAACAGATTAAATCTGTTGGGTAGCTTGAAAGAGTAGGGGAGGCAGAGGGTATATCTTGTTAGGTTAGCGCGCATTTGAAAAATACGAGCAAATCGCACACGCTTTCATAAAATTTATGAAAAGTAAATCTAAAGAATTTGAAGAGAATTTGAGTCGCCAAAGACTACAAAAAGGCTTTTTATACGAGATAAATGCCAAAAGTCGATCTTGAAGGTCGTGAAGGTTGTTCGTACGATAGAGGCTTTCTAATTTTTGCCGCGTGATCGACATCATGAGATGCGTGTCAATGTCACTCATACTTACCGCCGGTCTTTATAGAATTTGCAACAATCCATGCAATAAAGCGCCATCAAGAAGGTATAGACTTCGAAGTTCATAAGGCGCGTTCGATGTGTTTATTGCATGTTGAGCGACTTCTATCTTTGTATGCTTGAGTGAAACATGACGCCCGTCGTTAAAGCGACTTGTATTGGTCTGTTGGCGCCCGCGCATTGGGGCATGAGTGTTGGAATCGTCCGTGGTGTGACGGAAGATTTTGGCCTTGGACCAGGCTTCACCATCATGTATGGCGTGGCCTTTTTATTTTTGTTGCTCCTTTTTGGTAAACCACCCCTTAAACGCTTTTCGCTCAAGTACCTGATCTTTGGCATTGGATCAGCGAATCTTTGTGCGCTTTGCTTTATCTTTTCGCTTTCGATGGCACAAAACGCAGAGCAAACAGTTCAGGTCGGAATGGTGAACTACCTATGGCCATGTTTGACCATCGTGTTTGCGGTGCTCTTTAACGGTGAGCGCGCTCGATGGTGGTTAGTGCCAGGTGTCTTGATATGCTTGGCTGGTGTCTTTGTTGTTTTGGGCGGTGAAAAAGGCTTTGATCTCATGGGCTTTTTGGCAAGCTGGGGCGCTAACCCTTGGAGTTACACGATTGCGTTGATCGGTGCCTTTTTGTGGGCAAGCTATAGCTCCATGACTCGCGCTTGGTCTGACGGTAATAATCCGACGGTCGTGATCTTTTTTAACGACATGGTTGTGTTTTCGCTGATTTGGGCGTTGACGCCTAGCGCTCCGCTCGAGTGGTTCCATCCTGGCTGGATCGGCGTCTTTTTGGGTGCCGCTGCCATGGGGCTAGGCTATGGCGTTTGGACTTATGGGATGCAGCGAGGCAACATGACGTTGCTTGCGATCGGATCGTACTTTACGCCCGTCTTGTCATGTGTCTTTGCATCCTTTTGGATTGGCGCAGAACTCACGAGTACCTTTTGGCAGGGCGTTGGCTTGTTGGTTTTAGGGTCACTTGTTTGTTGGTCGTCTGTGCGTCCAACGAAGGCGCCTGAAAAGGTGGGTGAGCCTATCAAACTCAAGGCTTAAGCAAACAACCTCACCGAAAACTTTCAATAAAAAGGGGCTGACCCAAAGTGAGCCAGCCCCTTCGTCTTTCACTTTACTTCTGACAGGCTCCAGGGGTGAGCCAGACGGTTTACGTCCGGTGTTTCACACTAAGAGATCCCCACCTCTCTCAGAGCGAACGTAACTCCGTTTGAACTCGGAGCGAAAGCAAAGCAAAAGTCGACTGGTGCCGATGGTTGATCGGCGTGATTCTGTTCGACCTACAATGGGTCATTTCGATGGTTGATGTCGTCACAAAGCGTGATGGGGTTATTATTTTTTGAAAAACGCCAAAGTCGTGACAACAAAATACTAAAGCGCTCTATCATACGCGGCATTTCGTAACTCAATCTTAAAGGAATTGCGAGAGACTGAACGTTGTGCATCGGATCTAGTCCTTTTGGTGAGGGAAACGCCGATCAGTTAGCGTTTTACAAGATCGCGAAGAATTTTTAGGTGATCCTTGTTGCGTCGAATCGATATTGCTGGCTGATGTAGAGCGATGATGCTTGAATATTGTTATTGAGAACCAATCTCAATATTGTAGCGCTGCGATCCGCTACAATTAAAGCACTATTGCTTCTCGGTCGTTGTGACGCATATCGACCCTATCGTCAGACGACCGCTCAAAGGAAATTTCATGCCAGCCGTGTTTGTTAAGCCTTCTCTTTCTTCTGTGGAGACGCCGCTCATTGACGCATTACGTCGTCGTGCTTTGCAATGGGTTAGAGCTAATGCCCGCGTGACGCGTGGTCAGTGGGTAGATGTGGTGTCGGTCAACGGTTTAACGCTTGACGATTGGGTTCGCCAACTCGATAACCACAAGCGTTTGCCAGAGGTCTTTGAAGAAGTCGTCTTTGATTGCTATACGCGTGAAGCGCTACCCGAAGGCTTGACGGATGCCATGCTCGATGGCGCAACGGTTCGTGCTTTACCGTGGGTGCGTTGGACGCCAGCGAAGATCGAAGCATATGAAGCTGAAGTCATTTTGAGAGCCAAGGATAATCAAGTGCCGGCTGTACGTTATCGCCTTATGGCTAAAGCGGTGCCCTCGACGTCTCAGACTAAGCCAGACTATTTGACACCAGCAGAGCGTGCGAAGTTGTTAGGACGCGCAACTTACGACAAGAAGGATCTGTTATGGGACGACTCGATGGACTACGTGCGTCCTGGATTTAGAGATGCAACCAAGTCCACGGCCCGTAAAGTTCGCGTGATGGCTGTTGAACGTTTGACGGCGCCCGTGCAGCTTTTGCCTATCAATCAGGTTGTGACAATATAAAGGAAAGATCACTGAACACTCACAGCGCGCTGTCAAGAGTAAGCACCTTGGCGGCGCTTGTTATGGCTGGTTGTCGTGATGGGCTATGAGGGCCATACGCGTTTGAAAGGTATAGTCAAACGTCATATCTAAGGCTTGCATCACGATCAAAAAAGAACTCATGCGAATGTCTTCGCCTTTTTCTAAACGAATCAAGGTTTTCTTGGTGAGGCCTGTGGCTTCAGATAAGGCGTCTAATGAGTAGCCTAGTGCTTTGCGACGTAGTCTGACCGCTTCAATCAGATCATCAGGAAAAGTAGGGTAGTGATGCAAAATGTCGGGGGTCATGGTTAGGGCAGACAATGAAGGTAAGGAGCCTACATTGTAGCGAAGTGCACGCAAACGCACGACGCTTTAGACTCAAAACCCACGCCAATGATGCAGCCTACGACTCATGCTCGCAGCGTCTTTAACGTTCGTATAAAGTCGTCATGCCCGGATGCTCCCATAGCGCAGCGGGCATAAGGTAGTGACCACCAATGACAGGAACATCAACGAGGTCTCGCGGGACATCAAGCACTAGATCAGGCAATAAAGATTGCGTAACCAATGTCGTGCAATAGAGAGCATCGGGGTTGTCGGGCGAGAGTTGAAAGGGGGTGCCCAAGCGTTTTTCGGCACGTAGCGCACTTTGTGCCTTAATGTCATCTGACCAATGAGGGCGCTTTACACCAAAGCGGTGCCCATGCTGCAAGAAGGCTTCAAGGGATGATTGGATGACTTGATCGCGGTGTTTGGGATCATCTGTGGTTGTGGCGTGTGTGATCACGACTGGATTGATTTTCGTCACCATGCCAACGTGAGAGTAGGGCGCGCGCGCTTCGGATTGCGCTCTGACGATCAGGTTACTTTCGGTACCAAACCCCCAGCGAAAAACAAGGTCTCCCACTTTTAAGGGTGGCATGTCTGCGACGTCTGCTAAGGTGAGCGGACGCACCGAATTAGTTTTTTGTGTCCCTATGTCGTCAGCGATGCCAGTCGTCATGACAAAATGAACGCCAACCGTCCCTAAGGCCAAACATAAGGTCACGGCAATAAAAAGGCCTGCTACCAAGCGTCGAGAGGTGGTTTTCGGCGCTTGGTGCTGAGGCACATTGTTTGATGGTGTGGTCTTCACGTGAGACGCCTATATCATGATCTTCCAGGTAGCACCCTTCTTGGTGAGTCTCACGTCTTCGAGTTTTTTAGAGCCATCACCAAAAATAACCCGACAATCCACGTGCACAATGTCTTTCACGGTTTCTTTAGGGTCACTTGTTTCAATACGCTTAATGCCGCCTCTCTTTTTGGCTTCATCTTTGGCTTCAGCCACCGCAGCGGAAATCTTGCCTTCAACCAACTTCACTTCCGCTGAATCATGGTCTTCAAAGTCCACGTACTTGAGCGCAGTGTCGGTGTCGCCTTCATACATGGCTTTAACAAAAGCGACGGCAACCTCGGTAGGTGTTTCTGGGTCACTACAGCCTGTTAAGGTGACCGTAGAAAGGCCGGCCATGCTTAGGAGAGCAGTGGCGAAAAAAGTACGACGAGTAAACATAGTCCTCCTTCATGTCGTAGTTGAGTTTATATGTCAAAAGCAGTTCATGTAGTTTTTTGACCAATATACACGGATTATGATGCTGTTGGCGTTGCCTTGGAGTGATTGACTAGGCGACGCATACACTCTGTCCGTGAGCCTTTAAAACGTTAACAAAATGCCTGAGCTCAAGTGTCGAATGTTGTCGTCGGCGCTTAAAGTCACAGGCATAGGTTTTAAAGGTGCGGATTAAAGTTTTACTTTCCAGACGCCATCCTTCATGACGAGCCTGACGTTCTCACGCTTGGTTTTGCCATTTTCAAAAAGGACTTCGAGCTTGACGGACACAGTGTCCTTCGAGGCGTCAGATTCGTTAGGTTCTTTCAGGATTGTGATGTCCTTAACACCACCATCTTCTTCTGCGCGTTGCTTGGTGGTGAGCGCAGCGGCTGAAATCTTGCCTTCGGCATACTTCACTTGCGCTTCTTCAGCGCCTGACATATCCACAAATTTGAGCGCGGTCTTGCCGTCACCTTCATACATGGCTTTGGTGAAAGCTAGGGCGACGTCGGTCGGGCTTTCAGAACTGCAACCCGTTAAAGTGACCATAGAAAGGCCTGCCATGCCGATGACTGCTGATGCGATAAGCCTACGACGAGTAAACATATTCCTCCTTAATGTCTGTGTTATGTTTGAGTGTCAAAGTGGTTAAAGTGATAGTTTTCTGCTAAATATACACAGTTTTTGATGCGCTTGTTGGATGCTTGCATAAAGTCACGCTTGTGGCACACACAGGCTGCTCTTAACGTGGTGTGACTAGTGGCTCAGGATTTTGTCTGTGACGACGTTTTCATAGGCAACAAAAAAAGCCTGTAGCCTTAAGCGCTCCGATGTGGTTTTCGGCGCTTAAAGTCACAGGCGCGAGATTCGACGCGATGTTTTTGCGTTAGAAGCCCAATTGGACCTTCCAGGTTTCACCCTTCTTGGCGAGCTTCACACCTTCGATCTTGGACGTGTCGTTGCCGAAAGCAGCCTTCACCTGAATACGGAGGACACCCTTCGAGAGTTCAGCTTCGCCAGGTTTGGCGATGGCGGTCACATCCTTGAGACCGCCTTGCTTATCGGCACGTTCTTTAGCATCAGCAGCTGCGGCGGAAATCTTTTCTTCGGCAAGCTTCAAAGCAGGTTCTTCAGCGCCTTCAAGGTCAACATACTTGAGGGCTTCTGCGGCATCACCTTTGTAGAGTGCTTCAACAAAAGCCACAGCAACATCACAAGGGCGCTTTGGTTCGCCACAGCCTGTTAATGTGAACATAGAAAGTGCGGCAACGCTAAGCGTGGCAGATTGAATAAAAGCGCGGCGTGTAAGCATAGTTTTCCTTTTGATTGTGGGATTTGATTGTGGATGCAACCGCTGTTACATCGTTTTGGTGCAATAAAGCTTACACTTTTTGGCTCTGCTCGTGTGCTTATGATCCCTCAGGACTTGGTCGATGGTCTTGACAATTGCCGAACTATCAAGATAAAAACGGTGAGATTGATAGATGACAAAGTTGACCCATGGCCGATTCGGTGCTTTAATCGCCAAGGTGTTTTGTGAGAGTCTTTGAGAACGATGCAACATTTGCTTTCCTTGCCAACCAACCCTCTGTCGGTGATGGCCTTACGAGAGTCACCGACGGCTTTTGTCGATAAGACGGCGATCGTCTATCAATTGGCTACTGGTCGACAGAAATGCTTTTTATCAAGGCCACCGCGTTTTGGTAAGACATGCTTGGTTTCGATCTTGGAGGCGCTTTTCAAGCACGGATTGCGGGATTTTCAAGGCTTAGCGATCGAAAAGTTGTGGAAAGAGAAGACGTACAACACGATACGTTTGGATTTTGCGCGGGTGACCGACTTCGGGACTGTTGATCTTTTTCGGCAGCAGTTTTATACCTTGCTGTCAGGCGCGCTAGCCGAAATGGGTTTTGAGTGGGATGGTCAGGCGCTATCTTTTGTCTATCAATTGGCGAAGTGGTTCAGAATGCAGCCTGATACGTCGCTAGTGATTTTGATCGACAACTATGATGCGCCTTTGATTAAGGCGCAGCCTCATGAGGCTTTACTGATAGGTGTTCAAAAGGTCATTGGCGAATTTTTTAGTCTCCTGAAGTCGGAGGACGCATGTTGTCGGTTTTTGTTCATCACGGGTGTCAGGCGATTGAATTTTTCGACGCTCTTTGCCGGCATCAACCAACTGAGCGACATCACCTTTGATCCTACCTATAGCACTTTGCTTGGGTTTACAGAAGACGAACTGATGGCGTACTTTGGCGCATCGCTCAATGCTGCTGCAGCAAGGCTTGGTGTTTCTTTGCAAGCACTGATCGAGCAGATGCGAGTGCATTGTGGTGGTTACACGTTTGATCAAGCGGCGAAAACGCAGGTGTATTGCCCGTGGCTCGTCATCCGATTCCTTGAGTGTCAAACATTCGAGAGGATAGTCGATGAGTACCTGCCAGCGAGCGACAAGGCCGTCATCAAGCGCGCGATGGCTTTGAGTATGTTAGAGAAACTGATGGCTTTTGAAGACACGGTGCCGATGAGTTCGCGAAAGTTGATGGGCGGTGCAATGCCGAAGCCTGACGACATCAAGACTTGGCTTTGGCAAACAGGGTGTCTGACCATTCGGTCCGTCAATTTGGCCGGTAACTTCTTACTAGGTTATCCCAATCGTACTGTTGAAGCGATAGTAGGGCAGCTTTATGCTGGGAACAGTCTGTGGGCCTCGTGTGACGGCTATTTAAGCTAAAACAAAAAAAATGGGCCGCCGCGAGCGAGAGCGGCGACCCTAAAGCGAGAATAAAAACCATGTTTTCCGGGCGTCGCCTAGAAATCATGACGTGGAAGGACAGGTCTCATCGTTCTTCCTTTTGGTGGTGAGCCTGATCTCGCCACCATGGATTGAGTGCGAGCACTCAACCCGAAAAGAGGCAATCGCGCGGTTAGGCGTATTGCAATAACCAGTGTTTGAGTAAGTCAACCACCGTTGTCGGGTGTTTGGTGCGGGCTTTCTCAAAGCATTGAAAGGCCGATGCCAAATAACCTTGACGAGCAGGTTTACTCGTGAGCGTTGAATGGCGAAGCGACGCGGGCTCGAACTTGGGACGCTCGAATGTACGCGTAGTAACTACGGCCTTTTGTTGCAGTGTTGGCGCCAGGTTGGTGAGCATCCTAGACTGCTGAGCCCCGATGGACTCATAAACGTTTTGACTAGCAAGGTCCGTCGCTAGCGCTTTTGGCTGAGCGAACTGTTGTGTGACAACTTTGACTTCAAGATGAAGGTCACGAAGAATTTTGATCCATGGATAGATCGCTTCTTCGTCACCTTCGATCGAGAAGCTACTCTTTCGAAGTGAACGCCATTCAGTCGTTTTATTGTGGATGGGCGTGAGGGGATGAATGCTCATGCCAAAAGCACCGTAAGCGGCACGATTCGGAAAGACGTCGTCGACAGAGTAGACCCCACTCGTATGACAAAGCACTTTCCCTTCTAAAGGGAGGTGGGTGAGTGTGTCATAGATGCCATGAATCGCATCATCCGTCACGGTAATAAAGAGAACGTCCGAATGTCGCACGAGGGAAGCGATGTCAGAAAAGACATGCGTGACAGTTAAACCTGCCGCGAAGGCCGCTGACTGCTGCGAACGACTCCAAAAACCAGAGACATCTAAACCGTTTTCAGCGAATGCCATGGCGAAGGTTGTGCCGACCTTGCCGGCACCGATAAAGCCGATTTTCATGATGTTGTCAAAGCAAAAAGGGGTTAAAAGTTTGTTTGGAACTAGACCTAACTAGGTCGATAAGCGCATATTAGCGACGGTTTTCGATTCTGACAAGTCGACCTAGGTAGGTCGAAATGTGATGATGAGGGATGTTGATAGGGACTTTAAGGAGATGCTGTTGTCATCTAAAAGTCGATGAGGCGCTAGATATCGCTAGAAAAATAGGCTGAAAGACGATTTTGTAAAATTACAAAATATGTTTTTTGAGCGCCTGGCTTCAGTGTTTTGCAAAAATAAATTATTACAAAGAGTTACAAATAACCTGGGTGATCTTGTAATTTTCCAAGATTATTCGACCTAAATGGGTTGTGTTGTTTTAGGTGTTAACGATAGGGTGTATGTTTGATTCTGACAAATTCGACCTAAGTAACCTTACTTAAACGCGTCTGAGAAGGCATCCTTGCGCTTTGGTAAACGCAATGAGGCGTACTCACCACCGGGATCTTGCCCGTGGTTGGTGGATACGCCCATGGTAAATAATGACTTGTCATCCAATTACGGAATGTCTTTGAGGTGTTCCATATTGGCGCGAATGCCTTCGCAGCATTCATGGAAGGTGGCCGTTTCGTCATCCGTCAACGGGATTTCGATGACCTTTTCGACGCCATCCTTGCCGATTAAGCATGGGACGCCCGCAAAGAGGCCCGATTCTCCAAACTCGCCCGTGAGTTCAACGGTGGCTGGTAAGATGACCTTTTCGTCACGGAAGATGGCATCAATCATGAAGGCAGCGGTATTGGCGATGCCGTATTCTGTACAGAATTTGCCCGAGAAGGTGACCCAGCCACCGCCGATCGCTTCTTTTTGAAGAGCATCACGATCAAAACGGAAGCGCTCATCGGTCTTTGCCCATTCGTCAAGCGGCATACCGTGGAAATTAACAGCTGACCATGGTGCAAATTGCTTGGCACCGTGCTCACCCATCATGTAGCACGTGATGGACTTATGGTCGATCCCAGTTTGACGCGCTAACGCTGATACCAGGCGCGCAGTGTCTAAGCCAGTGCCTGTACCAAAAACACGGCCTTTGGGGAGTCCCAAAAGTTTGGCTGCTTCATGAGCCACGATGTCGCACGGATTCGTGATATTTAAAAAGACGCCCTTAAAGCCAGCAGCCTTGAGTTTAGGACAGAAGTCTCGCACCTGCGGGATCGTAAAGTCCATTTCAGTCACGCGAGAGAGCGACTCACGAAGGAGGTCGATCTTACCGGCGGCATTCACGATGATGTCGCAATCAGCCAGATCTTCATAGGTGCCTGAGTTAATCGTGACGCGATGCGGATGATAGGCCACGGCATCGCGCAGGTCTTGGCATTCGCTCGCGAGCTTTTTGTTGTTGATGTCAACAAGTACGAGTTCGTCAGCAATCGCACGCACGCAGAGCGTGTACGCGACATGAGCACCGACGTGACCTAAACCGATGATGCCAACTTTGCGTTGTTTATTCATAATGATCCTGTGAGTCTTTCGTTAAACAAAGAACGCGAAAACAGCCCTGTGCAAAGTGCAACACGGCGATCAAGGTTTGATCTAACTTCACACCTATGTTTGATTGGCTAGATGGGCTGTTTTTCGCAATCGTGATGTATCTATGACTCAGGTTACGCTTGAGGCTAAGGTCTGTCTACAGGGTCAATGGCTTAGGCTAAACAGCCTATAAACACTAGTAAAATGGTCGGTTTCAGTGTTTTGTGTGCTTTCTAGTGGCCGACGGCACGGTCTTGATTGACATACGGATATCTTCAAATAGCCGACGAATCCTCAAACCATGACATCAAACGAGACCTGCGTGCATCGTGCACGACCGCGATTGATGCGGTATTCGACAGGCTGCTTCGTGATGTCAAACGAAATGCGATCCGTGCGCAAGACTTCGAGATGCTCAGGCATCTTGAGGCGCTTCGCGGTTTCAGGACGCACACGCTCAAACCAGACTTTGCACTTTTGACGAATGATGACGACACCAAATTCACGGTCATAGAACTTATAGAGTGAGTCGTCGTGACGAAAGTGTTTATTAAAATGCTCGGCAGTAAGACCGGCAAAGCGTTCTGGCAATAGGTAGCTCTCGTCGACTGTGATCAATTCTTCTTCGTCTCCGACTTCGCCAAAGAGTTTTCGCACCATTAAAAGGAGCGGCGTTTTGTGTGGTAGTCCTAAAGCATCCGCCACAAAGTTTGGCGCAGGCACGGTTGAGAGCGCAATGAGTTCTTTGCGAGAGCCTCGTGGTTTGCCGTCAATGTCAGAAAAGATCTGGAATTGGTTGGCGCTTCCCGTATTTTTGTAGGTACGAACAAAGGTACCAGCACCTTCACGACGATTAATGATGCCTTCGTCCTCTAAGCCGCCAAGCGCACGTCGCACGGTGCCTACCGAAATACCAAATCGTTCCGCGAGTGTCGCTTCTGTGGGTAATTGCTCGCCAGCCTTCCAAACACCTTGGCGAATTTCGTCGAGCAAAATTTGTTTGATCTGTTGGTAAAGCGGATTACGGCAAACGATAGGATTAGGCATCCATGACTCCAAAGAAATGAAAATTCATGTACATGATAAATGTTGTAGCGATTGCGTGGTTATGGCGACTTTTTATCTAGATGATTATGGAGTGCTTTTAGCGTGGACCATAGATGGATTGCATGTTGATCGATCTAATGCTAGTGGTGCACTGCACTTTCTTTTGGTGGTGCTGTAGGTTCTGACTGTAGCATGTGCCATTTTAGTGTGCCTTAAAGCTGACGATCAATGATACGTGTTAGTTTGATTAGTTCTTTGGCACTCATTAAAGAAAGTCCTTTCCTTGGTGAAGTGACCTCAACAAAGCGCTTCATTCTGACCAACCAACATAACTATTAAGAGGCTCTATGCTGTCCTTAGTCTTGGCCGCTGCCGGTGTAGTCATCGCGGCATTCCTCATTCTCAAAAAATATTACGCACCGTGGGCCCTGCTCATGGTTGGCCTTGCTTTGCTCGTGATTTCTGGTTTGATGACGGGTGATCCGTTAGTAACCGGCAAGAAAGCAACGAATACGTTCTTCTTTGACCTTATCCAGGTTTTAACGAATATTCTTCAGAGTCGCGCAGCGGGTCTCGGCATGAATATTATGGTCGTTGGCGGTTTTGCTGCTTATATGGATAAGATCGGTGCGACCAAAGCGTTGGTGCAAGTTTGCACGAAGCCATTGTCTCGCATTCATGCGCCGTATGTCTTGCTCGGCATTGGCTATTTCTTAGGGCAGATGCTCAATGTCTTTATTCCGTCAGCGACGGGCTTAGGCATGCTCTTGATGGTGACGCTCTATCCGTTGCTCGTTTCAGTTGGTGTCTCTCGCTTGTCTGCGGCCGCTGTGATCGTGACGGCCTCGTGTTTGGACTTGGGACCTGCTTCTGGTAACACCTTGCTCGCCGCAGAACTCTCCAAGATGGATGTGATCGAATTCTTTATTAAGAATCAGTTGCCCGTGGGTCTTTGTACGGCTGTGGTGATTGCGGCTGGTCATTGGGCCGTTCAGCAGTGGTTCGATAAGCGTGACCTCGCTTCGGGTCGTCTGACGCAAGCTGACTTTGGTCTGGTCGGTACGGTCGAAACGAAGGGTGCAGCGAATCAGGTCGATGCGCCTGTGTGGTTCGCTATTTTGCCGATTCTTCCAGTTTTCTTCCTCTTTACTTTCTCGAAGCTCGTTTATCAGGGCGTGCGCCTTGAACTCGTGACGGCTCTCTTAACCTGCACGATGATTGCGTTCGTCTTTGACTTGATTGCTCGTCGTGACAGTAAGCAGGCGGTTGAAAATACGCGTTCGATGTTTACGGGTATGGGTAAGGTCTTTGGATCAACGGTCATTCTGATTGTCTGTGCTGAAGTCTTTGCCGCTGGCTTAAAGGCCACGGGCGGCATCACGATGTTGATTGAAAACGCAGCTTCGCTCGAAGGTGTGGGTGGCGTTGCAATGTTGTTAACGATGTTCCTCATCATGGCTTTGGCTGCCTTTGTGACGGGCTCGGGTAACGCTGCTTTCTTTGCCTTTGCGCCGCTTTTGCCTCAGGCTGCGGGTTCTGTGATGTGGCAGACCGCTGTGATGGCTGTGCCTGTGCAGTTGGCTTCAGGGATCGCGCGCTCGATGTCTCCGATTTCGGGTGTCACCATGGCTGTGGCCGGGCTTTCTGACCTGTCGCCCTTTGAAGTCGTTCGTCGTACCGTGCCCGTGATGATTCTAGGGCTCGTGACGGCCTTTGGTACCTCTTTGATTCTTCTTTAAGTTGAAGGATGATCGATCATGACAACCATTCCTGAATTAAAGGCTGACGTTTTAGTGGCTATCGACGCGATCAAAGCATTGCCTGAAGTCCAACAGGGCTTGCAACTTTGCCTTGACGAAGAGCCCTTTGCGATGCAAGAGCAGTGCACGATCTGCGAAATTCCTGCGCCTACTTTCAAAGAAGAAGTGCGTGGCAAGTATCTCGCGGGTTTGATGAAGGCCTATGGTCTTGAAGACGTGCATCTTGACGAAATCGGTAACTGCGTAGGTCTTTTGCGTGGTACGGACAAGGGTCCGGTGATTGCCGTCGGTGCACATATGGATACGGTTTTTCCTGAAGGGACGCCGATTAAGGTCGTCCAGGAAGGCAACATCTATCGCGCGCCGGGTATTGGTGACAACTGCTCTGGTGTGCGTGCGCTTTTACAGACCATTCGTTGCTTTACGAAGACGGGGGTGCGTCCGAAGGGTGATATCTACTTTGTCGCCACCGTAGGCGAAGAAGGTAACGGCGACATCCGTGGCTCGAAGTGGTTCAATTCGCACAATCATGTTGATGGCTTCATTGCGTGCGACAACACGGACGTCGGTCGTATTTTGTGGGCAGCCATTGGTTCGCACCGTTGGCGTTTGTCGATTGATGGTAAGGGCGGTCACTCCTATGCTGCTTTTGGCCAGACGCCAAGCGCCATTCATGCAATGTGCCGCGCGGGTGCCCGTATCGCCAACATTCGCCCAGTCGACAATCCCAAGACCACTTATACGATCGGTACGATCAAGGGTGGTACGTCGGTCAATACGATTGCACCTCATTGTGAGGTCGACGTTGACATCCGTAGTCTCGATAACGACGAACTCTTGAAGCTCGAAACGCAAATCCTTGGCATTTTTGAAGAAGCTGTCGCTGAAGAAAACGCCATGTGGCCAGTGGACGACGATAAGAAATTCTTGACGCTCACGAAGACCCAGATTGGTGACCGTCCTGCGGGTCAGCGTCCGCATGATTGCCCAGTGTTGCAAGCTTCGCGTGCAGCTCAAAAAGTGCTCGGGATTGAACTCACGAACTATGGTGCCTCGTCGACCGATGCTAACTATCCCGTGAGCTTAGGGATTCCGGCCACATGTTTGTCGGCAGGCGGCGTTCAGAAGAGTTGCCATACGACCGATGAATACTTTATTCGCCAAGACATTCATTTGGGTCCACAGATGATTTTCTTGACGCTTTTAGGGTTGTCGGGCTACAAGTCGGTGGAACCGATTTTGCCTAAACGTGCGTCATAGAGCACTTAAAAGTTAAAAGTAGAGAAGGGCGTTGAGTACGCACTTTGCGCGATTGGCAATGCCCTTCAAACCCAATACTTCCTAGTGCCGTGATGGATGAGACATCACGGCTTTGCACCTCAGCACTTCTGTAGCGCTGAGGTGTTTTTCTTTTTTATGGCGTGTGTTAATTGGGTTACGGCCACTTATCGCGATATAAACATCTGTCTATTAGGGAAATGTCTCTCGTAGAGATGATTGTTTAATCGTAGCGCGAGAGCCTAGAATGAGGCGGTACAAGGTGCTGACCAAGCCTTGTGCGTGTTGTCTCTAAATAAAGGAGAGGACTATGCCTCAATTTAAGACATTAGCGCTTGCCATGGCGGTTTCTGCTGTCATGGCTCTCCCAGCATCTGCCGCGATGACCGATGGTACCTACACAGGTGTCGGACAAGGTAAGAATGGCGAAGTCACAGTTGAACTCCAAGTGGCGAGCGGCAAGCTCGCTCAAGTTCGCGTCGTTAAACACGTCGAAACACCGGGCATTTCGGATGCGGCGCTCACGAATTTCCCACAGAGTATTGTTGACGCGCAAAGCCTCAATGTGGATGTTGTTTCAGGCGCTACGCTTACAAGTGAGGGCATTCGTTTGGCCGTAGCTGATGCCATTCGCAAAGCGGGCGGTGATCCAGATGCCTTTGCTGCTATTCCTGTCAAGAAGAAGGTGGCAACCAAACTCATTAAAGATCACGCCGATATTATTGTGGTCGGTGCGGGTGGCTCAGGGATGTCAGCTGCTGTCCGTGCTGAGTCGCTTGGTGCCAATGTCATCTTGATTGAAAAAATGCCGATGATTGGTGGCGTAACGGCTTTGAACGCTGGGACCCTGATTGCAACGGGCTCTCGCTTCCAAAAAGAAAGCCTCAAAGAAACGAAGGATTCGCCTGAACTAGCTGCGAAGGATATCTTTAGAGTCGGTAAGAATCGGAATGATCCGTTGATGGTAAAGCAGGTCACTGAACGTGTGGGCGGCGTGGTTGACTGGCTCGTCTATGACCTCAAGATTCCGTATGGTCCCGCTGCAACTCAATACCCCGACCATTCGGCGAACCGTCAATTGGGCGTAACAGGGCGTTCGGTCAACTTCTTGAAACTCATGCGTGAAAAGTTCGAGCATATGGGCGGCAAGCTGATGCTTGAAACTCGCGCACAAGAACTTTTGCGTGATAAGGACGGTCGCGTCGTGGGTGTTCGTGCGACGGATTCGGCAGGCAATACGGTCGAACTCTCGTCGAAGGCGGTGATTTTGGCATCGGGCGGCTTTGGTGCTGTGAAGTCGATGCTCCCGAAAGAAATGAATCAATACGTCTTCTATGGTCTTGATAGCGAAACGGGTGACGGCTACAAGATGGCCACGGCGATCGGTGCTGATACCATCAATATGGATCTCGTGAAGATGTATCCGCAGGGTGTTGAAACAGTGCCTGGGCACGGTCTCGCCGCAACCGCTTCGTCGACCGATACGATGAAGAAGTCAGGTGCCATTTATGTGAACCGTGACGGTAAGCGATACGTCAATGAATTGGCGTCGCTCGGTGAACTCACCGATACAACAGTGGCTCAACCTGGTCACATCGCTTATATCGTGATGGATGCCAAGGCTTGGAAAGAATACGTCAACAAGTCGCTTGAAGACCGCTTAGTGCCTGATGAAGCGTCTCTGATGAAGTGGACGAAGATCGTCAATAACGGTCATCCTGTGATGGCCGTGGCGGACGACCTTAAGAAAGCCGCTGAAGTCATGGGCGTCAATCCTGAAGGTTTAGCTGCCACTGTCAAGTCATGGAACGATATGGTCGCCAACGGTAAGGACACGCAGTTCGGTCGTAAGATCGTCGGCGGTTTGGGTGATGGTCCCTTCTATATTGTCGAACAGAAGGTGCGTTACCAGACCACGTTGGGTGGCTTACGCGCGGGCGAAGGCATGCGCATTCTTGATAAGAACGGTAAGCCTATCGAAGGTCTCTATGGCGCAGGTTGTGTCGTAGGTGGTGCCAACGGCGCTGACTCTATGACCGCCATGATGAACTCCTGGGCGATTGTCTCGGGTGTGATCGCGGCTGAAACGGCTGTGGGCAAAAAATAATTGCCTAGCTGCGCTCAATTAGCTTGAGCGTAAGCCTTCGGGCGACGCCTACGATTTGCCGTGGCTCGCCCTAAAAGCCCTGTTAGATAGGATCTAGCAGGGCTTTGATGATTGTCGAAGGACGATTATTTGATCTCATCCATAAACGTCACATAAGACTCACGATTGAGTTGTGGCTTAAAGGCCTTGCAAATGGTATCAGCCTTAGCGGCACCATCAACCAACAAATCAACGATCGTCATTGCAAGGACTTGTGGCGTCTTGATGTAAGCCACCTCACGATCGCGTAGCTGGTAGTCTGCGCCATGAAGCACACCGTCCACACAACCCACCCAAGGATGCACCACCGGCATTAAGTGCGACACGTCACCCATGTCGGTTGACCCGGCACTATGTTCGCCTAAGGTCACATTGTTTTCGCCAAAAAGACCGACCGCATTGTCACGCAACACGTCTCGGAAGGCCTCGTCTGGTCTTAGCGGCAGGTAGCCAGGCAAATTTTGAATGGTGCACGTTGCGCCGATCGCATCACCGCCCGCTTTGAGCGCACGATCGACTGCCTTGTTGTAGCGCGCCATCGCGTCAATATTAGATGCACGCACATAGCTTTCCATCTTGACGTAGTCTGGAATCACGTTAACGAGGTCACCGCCTGCATTAATGATCGGGTGAAAGCGCACATGGTCTTGGTCTCTAAAGGTTTCACGAATGGCATTCACGCCCATGACACCCATCATGGCGGCGTTAAGCGCATTAATGCCTTCTTCTGGGGCAAATGCAGCGTGCGCGGGACGACCATGGTATTCAATCAGTTTGCCGATAAAACCGTTGCTCGATGCACCAAGATTAAAATCCGTGCCCGTGGCAACGTGCATTTGCATGGCCATATCGATATCGTCAAAAGCGCCCTCTGCGATGAGTTGCTGTTTGCCACCCAAGTACTTAAGGCGTTTGGCTTGACGCTGGGCACCACGCCAATCAATTTCGACATATTCTTCGGCAGGTACCGCAAAAAGCACTACGTCACCGTCGAGTTCTTGCATGACGTCTCGTAACCCACAAGCGACTGCAATCATGTTGGCAATCTGAATATTGTGACCACAGCAGTGGGCAGCGCCCGTCACAGGGTCAGCATTTTTGTGGTTACGGCAAACGATTGCGTCGAGTTCTGCAAGCATCGCGATCGTGCGCTTCGACGTACGTCCTTTTAAGCGCGCCTTGACACCGGTGAGGCCGTGATCCGTCGTAAATTCAATGCCGAGTTTGGCAAGGGCAGTTTGGACTTTTTGGGAGGTTTTGACTTCTTTAAAGCCGAGTTCAGGTTCAGCGAGAATAGCCTCGGCAATGGCTTCAATCTCAGCACGATGTGCCACGATGGCGTCGCAAACTTTTTGCTTGATGGTTGCTTGATTCATGGATGTCTGTTGGGTCGCTATAGTCGCAGGTTTGACGATCTGCTGAAGCGATCCGCTCCTCTGTTAATACTGTTGTCGTAGTGTACGCCTCACGGTGTGTCGTGAGGCGCATCATGATGGTTGTGCGCTTTAGAAAATGCCTTCAAGGTGAAGCATCAATTCGGCGAGTGCCGTGGCGCAAAGGAAGCTCCCCGAAGCAACGGCCATGGCGACAGGGACGATACGCCAAGAGAGGCGCTTGAAGGCTTCAATGTCCTTACCTAAGCAAAGCCCGGCATAGGCCAAAATGGGCGTGGTGGTTGCGAGGAAGTTGATGTGTTGCGTCTGTTCAACAATCCAGATGCCGCCCGGGAAACTCGGAATCGAGACGATCACGGCCGTGATCGAAACCCAAAAGACCACGGGAAGCTTATTGAAGCCAGGCAACATCTGAATGACGACACCAAAAAACGCGATCGCGACAATGATGAGAATGCCAACAGCACCCTGTGCGATATCACCGTTATAACCAAAGGTATTGGCGACTAAGGTGTAGAGTCCCGTGACAAGAAGAATGAAGATATAGTCCTTGAGTTTTTCAATATGGCTGAAGATGGCGGTCATGATGGATATCCTTCAATGTAGTGTCTGTGTTTACTATGATTATTGGCGTTTGCTTTAGGCCGTACGCTTATCGCCCGTCACGAGTTCGTAGATCTTGACCGTGACTGGCAACGAAATAAAGAGCGCAAAGTAAATACCAAGCACCGAGGTCATCAAGTTGGCAGCAGCCGCATAGGCACCCACCGTTTCAGCCGCTTCAGGATACGCAGCAATGATCGAACCGGTACCCGCTGCCATCATCGAAGCAGAGCCAATGCCAGCGCCCATCGCTAACGAGTGCGGATGGAAGATATCAAGCCCCGCAACGATACCCGCAAGAATCGAGATCCAAAGAGCACCAAAGACCGTGCCGCAAATGTACATGCCCATGACACCACGACCTTCTGGGCTATCTAAACCGTACTTTTCACCGATGATGGCGACATTCGGTTCACGGTCGATCGAGTAGCAGGCACCAATGGCTTCACGTTTCATGCCAAGCAACAAGGCAACTGGCAAACCAAAAATCAACGTGCCAAAGAAGTGCCCAAATTCTTGCATGATGAGTGCCCAGCCCGAATTGAGGAGCATCTCAAGATTGGGACCGATGCCAAGCCCAATTTTGGCGAGCAAGACCAACATGGCAATTGGCATAAATTTGGCTGCACGATCCATTTCAGGCATCTTGAGGATCTTGAATTTCGGATAAGAAATCAGGCCGCCTAAGACCAAGGCATAAAGCAAAGGCAAAAGGACAACGAGTCCAAAGCGAAGCATGCCGATCGACTCGGCAATGATCACGATCACGAGCGCTAGAAGATGCAACTTCCAGTTTTTGATGAGGTCCATGTTGGTGTCTCCACGAGGGTTCGTGTGGTTGAAGGCGAGTTTGGTCGTCTAAAGACGCACGTCTAGCGTGATTTGGCGTTTTTTCGACGGATTTTGGGTGCAATGAGGGCGTAATTCAGCCAAGCAATGCGCCTAAAACGCGATATCAACCGACAAAAATTTCAAAAAAAGAAAAGGAAAGTTTGAGTTGGCTCGCTAATGAAACCGGGGTGGTCTAGCGACGCCAGGAATCGCACACGTTAGAGTGAACGTGTGGATGTTGATGAGGATGTTGTTGAGGAGGAAGAAGAAGTGGACGCAATACGGGCATTTATGTTCATCAGGGCTTGCCTTGCGAGGTCGTGTACCTCGATTTTGCGTTTTAACATCATCGATCTCCAATACTTAAAATGTGCAACACCAAAGGCGCGCACAAAAAATGATATGAAATACCTTAGCAGAAGCTTAAAAATTCTTCATGACGTCGAACCGATGCTTTGATTTACGCTAACACGAATAGGGCGAAGTGCTTAGATTTGTGAAGGATGAACGAAAGAGGTGTGTTTGGTTGGTCTTTATGTTCAACGTACGGCTTATGTTAGTTGCATGAAAAAATTTACATATAGCATAAATTTACATAAGCGAACATGAGATTTTTGCCGCCCGCAGTATTGGCAAACGCAATGGCTGTTGTGAGGAGCGTCGTTTGGGCCGTCTGAAGTTCGGCATCAGGGAGGAGTACGCGCGATTGAGGGTCACCCGCAAGGATCAAATCGAAAAGGGCTTGATGGACTGGCATGAGAGCGTCATTAGAAAGTATGCCGACAAAGCCTATCATAAAGCTGAGTCTCTATTCATGTTTGCAATAATAAATGTTGTCAGGTTAAAATGACTTTTATATCAGTATACGCAAACATCAAGGTTCACCATCATGCGCTTTCTTCACATTGACGGCAATACGTTTTATGCGTCGGTTCATCGTGTCTTTGAACCGATGCTTCGAGGTAAGCCCGTGATTGTGCTTTCGAATAATGATGGCTGTGTGGTGACGCGCACCGCTGAAGCGAAGGCTTTAGGCATTAAACGCGGTGTGCCTCTCTTCCAGATTAAAGACTTGGTTGAAAAGCATCATATTGTGGTGCGCTCGAGTAATTATGAACTCTATCAATCCATGTCTAACCGCATGATGACTACCATTCGTACTCTCGTGCCACGTCAAGAGATCTATTCGATTGATGAGCAGTTTGCGGATGTTACCGGGATGCCGATTGACCTTACCACCTTAGGGTTTCAAGTCCATGACCGTGTTTTAAAGTGGACAGGGATTCCGACATGTGTGGGCATTGCGCCCACCAAAACCCTGGCTAAGCTTTGTGACCACTACGCAAAGATTTATCCCGCCTTTAAGTCTGTGCTTAATTGGGACGATTTAACGCCAGCTAGACAAACCAAAGCCTGGTCCATGACACCCATCGATGAAGTGTGGGGGATTGGTGGGGCCCTAACCCTTAAACTCCAAGCTTTAGGCGTCAAGCATGTCTTAGATTTTGTGCGGCTTCCTCGAACCACCGTGCGTAAGTTAGGTGGGGTCGTGTTAGAGCGCACTTGGCTAGAACTGCAAGGTGAAGTCTGTTTCCCGCTTGTAGAAACGCCACCTAAACGGCAGCAGATCGTGCGCTCACGTAGTTTCGGTGAGTTGATTACCGACAAAAATAGTGTGCTCGCTGCGGTCTCGGTACATATGGCTTCAGCTGCGCGCATCTTGAGAGCTGAAGGCACGGAAGCGACGCGTCTCACGGTGCAATTTCAGTCTGATCCCTTTAGAACGGACGATCCGCAATACTTTGCGTCGCCTACGATCGAGTTTGATCGACCTACGTCCGACACGTTAGGCCTAACGCATGCTGCCTGTACGTTGGTAGAAGAAGCTTGGCGCCCAGGGATCAAATATCGTCGTGCCGGTGTGATCCTCTCTCAATTAGTGGACGAAGGAGCGCCGACCTTATCGCAGTCTTTGTTTGATGATCCATCGGTAGACATTCAACGCGCTAAGCGTCGAGAACTCATGAGTGTGATGGATACTTTGACCGACTTATATGGCAAAGGGATTATTAAAACCGCAAGTTCGGCACTTTCTACCAAATGGGAGATGAAGCGAGACTTCTTGACACCATGCTATACGACCAATTGGGATGACGTTTTGGTCGTGCATTGACTAAGGATTGATAGACAAAAAAAGAGGCCACTACACTCAGAAGAGGGTAGTAGCCTTGAAGCTATTTTAAATCAACAGGTGAATTTAAAATGCTTGATTAGAAGGCGTAGCGAACGCCAGCATTCCAACGGTACGGGGTCTTGATTTCGCCACCAGTCACGTATTCAAAGTCGGCGTAGCCGTACAGATTCTTCGTGAAGTTGACGTTCATGCCGAGGCCCAATTCGTACCAACCGCCACCGAAGTCCTGATCGAAGCGGTTACCGTCCTTAGCATTGGCCTTATGAGCAACCGTAGACGTTTCACCGTCGAAGTCATAGAGGTAAGACGCACGAACGAACACACTACCCATGTTGTCAGGGCAGTTCAAGCCAGCCTGAACACCCACACGAGCGACGTAGGAGTTGATCGAATCCTGTTCGATCGTCACGCCGTTCGTGGCACCGTAGTCTTCACCGAAGATGTGAGAAGCCGTGAAGGCCACCTGCGGTTCAACATAGGTGAGGTTGGTGACGGGGAAGCGATGACCAGATTCAACCGTCAAAGCGATTGCCTGGGTGCTGTACTTGCCAGCGAGCTTCTTGCCTTCAACAGCGAGGTCGAATTCGTTGTTGAGCTTACCCACCTTGGCAGCGACGTCAACATAAGAACCGTTGTCGAAGAGCCAGGTGCTGTAGCCCGTGAACGTGCCCATGTAGTTGTCACCCGTGCCGTTAGCGAAGGTGGCATCACCAGTCGTGTAGGACACAGCACCACCAACGAACTGCTTCGGACCAGTCGTAGCAACCTGGGTGTCAACACCAGCCTGAACGCCGTAGTACTTGTTGTCAACATGGCCAGCTTCGGCCTTACCGCCGAACGTACGAGCCCAAACGCCGACAGAACCATTGTTGTTGCGAAGGTCGCCCATACGCTGAGCCATGTCGTCAGCGTCAGCGCGCCACTGCATCATCGTGATGGCGGTGCTTTCGCCAATAGAAACCAACTGAGCGTTCTTCTGAACGTTCTGAACAACGAAGTCACCCTGGGCATTGTTCTTACCCGTAACGGTGTCATTGATCAAGCCGCCAGAGAAGGTGACCGTACCGTTACCCGTGTAGTTGTTGTTCTTGTTGTATTCGGCGATGACAGCGTCCATGCCCTTTTCGTCAACCAAGGCACCGGCAACAGTTACGTTGACGTCGACTTTGTCATTGGCAGTGAAGTTGGAGCCTTCGAGAGACGTAAAGGTAGCGTTGACCTTGTCAGAAGCAGCGTTAACAGTAACCTTACCGTCCTTGTTCAAGACGATGTCGCCCTTGCCGGCGAAGTTCTTGAGCGTGACATTAGCCTTTTCAACAGCGAGCGTAGAACCAGCACCAGTGTGGAGGGCGTCGATCGTGCTGGATTTGGAACCATCAGCGACCGTCAACGTAACGCCATCAGCGAGAACGACGCCCTTCTTATCGGCAGCAGCCTTGAAAGCGGCAGCGGCACCACTAAACTGGATGGAGTTAACCTTGCTGTCCTTGTTGACCGTCCAGGAAGAGGTGTCGTCGAGGGTTACTTCAACCGTGGACTTCTTGGCAACATCAACGCCGCCCGTCCAGGAAGAGCCGTTTTCGAGGTTAACGATGAATTCGCTATGGACGTCGTCAGGTGTTACAGGTTGCCCCAAGCTTGGATGCTTGAAGTGATACACATCTTTAAGATCTCCAACCCAATTAGAAGTTTCCAACGAAACATGTGTGCTGGTTTTTAAAGAGACTGGGAAAAAAGCAGGCGTTTCGTTATACGTGTAGTACTTATTGATAACATCGCCCTTTAAGGTGCTGTTGGTGAGATTCAGCGTAGCGGTGTTAGTGAGATTCTTCACTTTAGACTGATCATAACTACCATCAGAGTTGCGAGCAATGCAATCAGCGGCATTTCTGAAGATAACACCTTCAGATAAATCTAAGCTTGTCCCATTCATGTTGAGAGTGGCACGGTGATTAGGATTTTTTTGACCAGAATTGCTGTCGAAGTCAATAGCCTTCAACTTGTACCCGTTATTGTTTGATAAATTAAGGGTCGTTGTACCGTCTTTTTGAGTGTCAGAGTTGGACTCCCTTACGAACAGTTTAACGACGTCTTTGTGATCTGTTGTTTGGGATTTTTCGAGAGCTTGGGCAAAGAGCGAGTCGTCTGCAATAATGTATCCTTGTGTACCCTGAATGCCTGCCTCATAAGCGCCAATACCGTCTACATCCGCCATCACCGGCGTCACAAACAAACCAGCCACAACAATGGCCGTCAACTTCTTCTTGCTAATCATGATTCTTCTCTTAGGTCTTTAAAGAAATTAATCTCAAGAAGAACCGCTAGCAATAACAGCTCTTCCGCTTTTTCGATTCTCAAAAGGTATTGAGTCTTTCTACTTAAGTAGAAAGTATGACGAATCGACAAATTTGCATATTACGGACGGAAACATCTGGCCGTCAGATGATATACAAAATATTACAATATTTATCTTAGTTACAGATTCACTAGGTAAAAGAAGGAGTATTTGGAGTCTATAGATGACGAGAAACGACAGCGATAATGCGTTTCTTCTGTGACGTGTTGCATAAAACGAGGCCAAAAACAGGGCGGTCCTTGCTGAAATCAAATAAGAATCAGATAGTTATCATACTATGTGAAAATTCGGGCTTGAAATATCACACAGAAATAATCACTTTTTACGTTCAGTGAGAAGTGTGATGGTGATACGACATTCTTTTGAGGATTAACACCTAATGACACTAGCAAGGTGTCAATCAAAAGCAGCGCCAAAAAACGCCTCGATGTCTTCTAAAATAGTCATCCTTTGTAGGCAAAGAATTTCCTTACTATGCAATTACGTTCTCTTCGTTCTTCCGACTTACCGCAATGCTTGACGCTCCTTAAACGCGTCTGGGATTTTTCGGGGTTTGCGCACCCACAAGCCGAAGATGCCACGGCAGCTTGGTACCTTCAGCACCATCTGCAACCCTCAACAGACACGTTTGTGGTGGAGTTTGATGGCAAAGTCGCTGGCTACTTGTTTGCGACGGTGCCAGGTATGCCACCTATGAGCATGAATCCGACATGGAAGACCATCGATGACGACGTAGAAGCTGCATGGGAAGCTGTCACCACTCCTAACGAGCGTCAGGGCTTTAAAGACGATTGGTTTTATGGCGGCAATTGGATTGAAAGGGCATTGTTGGATCAGGGGATTAGGTCTCAAGACGCTGCTTGGGTTCAGCTCTTTGTCGTGAACCCAGACGTACAAGGGCAGGGGCTAGGAAGCCGCCTGTGGAAGGCTTTTGAATCGCTCAAAGCGGCGCGTGCTGCAAACGAATGGACATTACTTAAAACCGATACGTGGTGCAGCTGGCGCTTTTATGAACGCCGTGGTTTAACGCGTATCGCGGATTGTGTGGTTAAAGAATTGCCACCTGAAGATGATGGTACACAACCCGCGTACTTTTTGTATGGTTTAGCGCCAAAAAACTGACCGATCAAGAAGGACTGAGGGCGCGAGAGCTTAATATTCACAACCGTTGAGAAGTCTCGCGCCATGCCCAGATGGGTGACCCCTCGTGATCCGTCAAGCGCATTACCAATAACGGCGACCGAGCCCAGTGACCACGCCTTCAATCGAAAATTCTTCATCGATTGTAGGGGTGATGACGGCAAAAAGACCATTGGCGTTATCGGGGTGTAGTGAGGGTTGGTGGCCTTCTAAACGATAGCGACGCACAAGATATTCACCCTCATAAAAGACCAAAACGAGGTCACCGGGTTTCGCGTCAAGCGAGCGGTCAACAATCAAAATGTCGTTAGGTGTAATGCCCGCATCAATCAAGGCTTCACCTTCCATCTTGACGACAAAAGTGGACGAGCGATTACGTACGAAATAGCCATTCAAATCAAAGTCTTCTGCTTCATAGTCACTCGCGGGTGACGGAAAGCCGCATGATACAAAGGCATCTACATAGGGGAGCGTCATCGGGGACGGAGTCTCTGGGCATGGTCCTAAATAAAGAATGTCAGAAGTGATGTGAGTCATAGCCTAGTGTCGTTGTTTGAGAATGCGTTAAATGATAAAAAGATTGTAGAGAAGGGTTGCATTTTACGCAAGCAAGATAGGATGGCTAAAGGCGCGATGTGGAGATGCATACCATTGAGACCTGAACTGTCGAACTCTTCGGCCCACTTTCGCTTCAATCCTCTGACGACACTGTGGCGCAACTCTAAAGAAGATCAAGTTCAAAGCAAAAAACGAAGCCCTAAGTCATGATTGGCCTAGGGCTTTGTTTACGATCAATGGATCGATTGAACGCTATTTAGATACGTCCGAATACTTCTTGGCAATCTTTTGAAGACGATCGAGCCACGCATCGTAATCAATGTTGGTGGGTGCCGCGGGTATTAGCGTATTACGCGCGGAGAGCAAAAAATCAAAGTCGTCGTTCGGAGAGGTTGCGCTCGACATTGATTTCATCACAACGATACCCAAGGATCCGGTGAGATCCACTAGTTGGGCTTTTTGTTCTATCGTTGCCATCATGCCTCCACGGTCACGGTCATTTATAGCGCAATCTCTAGATTAGCAGATTTTGCAAAGGATAGGCTAGTGTGAACTACCCGTCGAACCTTGTTCGTCACGTTAATATGACAAGCTTAAAATCGAGGCTAAGAAGAATCAGCGTTTTGAGCCTTTATAAGTGCGTGAACGGGGCTGGTTGATGAGGTCGGTGACGATGACGTTAGGGTAGTCTTAAAAAGCCCACACTACACGACACGACGGTCTTGACGAAACAACCTTACTTGTCTAAAAGCGACATCGAGGTCGATAATGGTGTCATCAATGCCAAACAACAATCGAGTCTCGAATGGTCGCCAAAATCACAGTACGTGGTGCACGCTTACATAACCTCAAGAATATTGACCTGGATATTCCGCTTAACCAAATCGTTGGTGTCGCGGGTGTCTCAGGCTCTGGTAAATCGTCGTTGGCTTTAGGGGTGCTCTATAGCGAAGGTTCTCGACGTTACTTAGCGTCTTTGTCGACATATACTCGTCGCCGTTTAACGCAAGCTTCGAGAGCAGATGTCGATGAAGTCTTGCATGTCCCTGCTGCCTTGGCACTACATCAAAGACCGGCAGTGCCTGGTATTCGTAGTACGTTTGGGACGGGTACCGAATTACTCAATACTTTGCGCCTTATGTTTTCGCGTTTGGGCGCGCACGTGTGCCCTAATGGCCATGTGCATGCGCCCACCTTAGATGTGGCTGCTGAAAAGCCTTTGGTGTGTGACATCTGTGGCGTGACATTTGATGCGCCAGGCGCAGAAGATCTTTCGTTCAATAGTCGCGGGGCGTGTCCTATGTGTGATGGGACTGGGATTGTACGTACGGTAGACCGAACGACCTTGGTGCCTGACGACACACTCACGATTGACGAAGGGGCGGTGTTGCCGTGGAAAACGTTGATGTGGTCACTCATGACCGACGTCTGTCGTGCGATGGGGGTACGTACGAACGTGCCTTTCAATACTTTGACGGACGACGAAAAAGCGATTGTGTTTGATGGACCAGCGGTCAAAAAGCATATCTTTTATCATCCAAAAGGCTCAAACGACGCCGCCGAATTGGACTTTACGTACTTTAGTGCGGTGCGTACAGTCGAAAATGCCCTCAGCAAAGTCAAAGATGAAAGTGGCATGAAGCGTGTGGCAAGGTTTCTAAAAACCGATGTCTGTCCTGATTGTGGTGGGACGCGCTATAGCCAAGCGGCTCGCGCTTCTACGATTGCCGGCGTGAGTTTGGACGTAGTGTCAACGTGGCCATTGGTGGATGTGGTTGAGTGGGTCCAAAAGGTGCCAGACACCTTGCCCGACGTCATGCGCCCTATGGCAAACCGACTTTGTGAAACGTTTATCGAAACCGCTGATCGGCTCCTGAGTTTGGGGCTCGGTTATTTGTCTTTAGACCGTGCGGGTAGTACCCTGTCAACGGGTGAACGTCAACGCATGCAGCTCGCGCGTGCGGTTCGCAATCGTACGACGGGCGTGCTTTATGTCTTAGACGAACCCTCGATTGGGCTACATCCTGCAAACCTTGAAGGGCTCAAGCGTGTGATGCATGACTTGGTGGCAGACGGTAATTCGGTCATTTTGGTCGACCATGATACCCAAGTCTTGGGTGAGGCCGATTGGGTGATCGAAATGGGTCCTCAAGCCGGTCGTGACGGTGGCTTTGTGGTGTCGCAAGGGACGTTAGAAGCGGTGAAGGCGAATCCTCAATCGTTGATAGGCCCCTATCTCAATGGCGAGCCCGCTGTGGTGCGTAAGCAGATCCCAGAAGACGCGATGTTTGCGCTAGGGACGATCACGCTCACGACCACTGGTTTACATACGGTCAAACCCATGACCGTCAAAATCCCCAAAGGTCGACTGACGGTTGTGACGGGGGTTTCAGGATCAGGCAAAACCACGCTGGTATTAGAGAGCCTGTTGCCTGGCCTCAAGGCGGCGTGTGATGGCGAACCACTACCCAACCATGTGCGGGCCATTGAGGCGCCAGGGATTGCCAAAGTCAAACTCATTGATGCGGCACCGATTGGCATTAATGTGCGCTCCACGGTCGCGACATACGCAGATATTCATGACGATTGTCGTAAGGCCTTTGCGAAAACCCTAGAATCCAAGGCGGCTGGCTTTAAGGCGGGTGACTTTAGCTATAACACGGGTAAACTTCGTTGCCCTGTTTGTGATGGCACAGGCGTGATTAGTTTAGACGTGCAGTTTTTGCCGGATGTCGACGTGCCGTGTCCCGCGTGCCACGGGACACGATATAGCAAAACCGCTAGTCAAATTCATCGTGTCAATAAACATGGTGACTCAATCAGCTTGCCGCAGTTGATGGAGCTGAGCGTTAAAGAAGCACTGCGCGTGACTCGCGACATGCCGTCCGTGCAAAACAAACTCAAGGGGTTAGACGATTTGGGTTTAGGGTACTTGACGCTAGGCGAAGCGACGCCCGGCTTATCGGGTGGCGAAGCGCAGCGCTTAAAGCTTGCAGGCGAAATGGGTCGTGGTCAAGACGATACGGTCTTTATTTTTGATGAACCAACGATAGGGTTGCATCCAGAGAATGTCAAAACCTTGATGGCGGTCTTTGACCATTTGATTGAATCGGGTGCCACGGTCATTGTGATTGAGCATGATCTAGATGTCATTCGAAGTGCCGACTGGATGCTTGATTTGGGGCCGGGTGGCGGCGAAGCGGGTGGCCAGTTAGTCTATGCGGGTGTGCCTTTAGGCGCTAAAGACGTGAAAGAGAGCGTGACGGGGCATTTTCTTTAAGTTCTTAAGCGCCTCGTCAGGCTTTTCTAGATAATGTTCAATAAGACCCGACACGTAAGGTGTTTTTGCGTGTCATTTTTGGAGAACAACAGAGTGAAAAAGATCGCCCTTACATTAGCCGCGAGTTTGGCGGCGTTGACGCTTGCAAGCGTTGCTCAGGCAAAGCCTAATGTGGCTGAAGTAAAGGCACGTGCAGAGCAGGGTGTGGTTGAAGCGCAGTATGCTTTGGGTACGATGTATTTGAAGGGCAATGGCGTCGAACAGAATGCCCAGAAGGCTTTACATTGGTATATGAAGGCCGCTGAACAAAATAGTGCGATGGCACAAATTAAATTAGGCTTCATGTATGAAGACGGCAATGGTGTTGCCAAGGACATGAAAAAAGCCAAAGCCTGGTACCAAAAGGCTTGTGAAAATAAGCATGAGTTGGGTTGTGCCTATGCCCAGCGTTTGGCGGATGACGGCTACTAATGGTCGGTCAATCCGTCTGAACCACGAAGCCCGCGTTGAAGTGTGAGACTTTGATGCGGGTTTTTGGTGTGTGGTTTACGTTCGCCTTGCTTTTTTCCAAAAAAAGTGAGATGGCGCTCACGGGAACCAGGTACTATGCGCTTCAATCCTTTTCTTTGCCCCACCACTTTCATCTAACGCCACACTATGACCTCAACCCTTTTGACACCAACGCTTGCCGACATGCCTCACGACTTGCCGGCGATCCCGGATTGGATGCATGCCGAGTGTGACCGCCGCGCACAACGTCAAGTCGATTTGATGGTGCCATTTATGGGTTTTAACCCGGTGACACGATCGTTTGATGCGGTAGATGCTGAAGAGAGTCGATCTTTGGCATATAAAGCGGCGGTTGAAGAAGTGAAGGCGCTCTACCGTGAACCGATGACGTCACCTGACGGTCTCACGCACGCCATGACGAATGACCTCGTCGCTTGGATCGAAGAGTATGGCTTGCAATGGTCGTACTTTGGAGGCGCAGTAGCCCGCCAAGCTGCGATTGAGCAAACCGCTTCGTACTTTGATGACGGTAAGCGCTTTACGATGGAGCGTTTTATGACCATGAAGACCGACCTTCTTGGCAAAGCCAAAGCCGAAAAAGGTGTCGGTCTTAATTAAGGCTTCAAACGCTTTTCAAAGTGCTGGTAGTCTTTGAGTGACTTCCAGTCACCACCCCAAATCCAACCGCGCTCTTTAAAGAGCTGTAGCATCAGGTCACCCTCTTCAATACCATAGGGTACTTGAGGACCACGTTTGATCCAGACTCGACCGCCTTCAGGCTGCACGATGGTGTGACCGTTTTTGGTTTTGACGTAAGGGTTATACAAGGGATTGATGTCAATCGCGATGCCACGCGCGTGTGGCGACAGTTTGCGACTGCCTTTCACGACACGGCAATTAAAGGCTGACGAATTGTTAGCCATCATGCTTCGTTCATCGTCAGCGCCATAGTCGTCAATCAAGACCATGCGCTCGATCGGATAGCCTTGGATATAGAGCGCCTCAAAAATCTCAATAAGGTCAGCGGCGACACTTTTATGGACGATCAATTCACCGTGTCGAATATGCCCGTGGCCATCGTGATGAAGTACTCGTAAATATCTAAAGTCTTGACGGTCGTGACCACAAACCGCTTTCCAAGAGTGGCCGTTAATGCGCTTAAAGACTTTGTCGTTGATTGGTTGAGTGGTAAAGAACGCGCTGCTCCCTTTTTGGCGTAAGGCATCATCAGACACAATGGGACCAGCAACCGTTGGTTGCGTCAGCATGAGCGTACTCATGATCAAGCTACTCACGATTAATCGCGGTCGTTTAAACAAATGATTCCAACGAAGATGCCTACCAAGACGATGCATAAAGCGCCTCTTAGAAATTCGGAAAGTCAGCGGGTGCGACCACTGTGAGTGGTTCGCCCGTCATGGGATGCACGATCGAAAGGGACGCAGCGTGTAGGCATAAGCGTCTTGTGCGTGTTTCTTCAAGTAACCCACCATGCCCATAGAAGGGATCGCCATCAATCGGGCAGTTTAGCCCTTCGGGGTGGGCACAATGCATACGGAGTTGATGCGTGCGACCCGTGATCGGGGAGAGTTCAACGAGGGTTTTAAGGCCAGATTGGGTCGACACTGTATTTGTCACGCGATAGGTGGTTACCGCTTCACGACCGCCTTGATCTTCAGGGAGAATGGCTTGCTTGGGACGGTCAAACCAATTGAGCGCAATGGGTAACGAAATCGTCCCATGAGTCGCTTCAATCGTACCTTCAAGGCGCGCGACATAGGTTTTATGGGCGTGCCGATCACTAAAGGCTTTATTTAATGGACGTAAAGCCTCTTTGGTTTTGGCAAACGCTAAGACGCCTGAAGTGCCCATGTCTAAGCGATGAATGACAAAGAGTTCACCATAGGTTGCTTCAAGGATCGATTTGGCACTCACAGTTTCACTGCCGCCAGGCACTGACGATAAGCGCGCTGGTTTATTGATGACCAAGAGATGATCATCTTCATAGAGAATCGGCAAAGCCGGTACCGTCAACGGGTCTTGCTGTGGCTTGGCATCGTCGTGGGGATGTTCCTCTAACCCAAAAGCCAAAATAAAGCGTGCGCCTGACGTTGGCGCATAAAACGTTTGATCAAAGCGAATGTCCCAAGCGGGCGAGGGACCCACCCACCATTCGGTGAGACCGATGACACGAGGACGGGAGTCTTTAAAGCGTCCCTTTGCTAAAGAAGCGTTAAAGGCTAAAAGAAGTTGCACAGATGGTGACAATACGCCATCCAACAAAAAGCCACGCCACAAGGCGCGTCGTACGGCTTGCTCTCGACCCCCATGGTCGTCGTCACGCTTAGGAAAGGGCGCAAAGACTTCATCTATCAGGGTGTGCAACGTTTTGGTCTGCCCTAAGCCATTGGTCAATACGATCGTTGGTACATCATCGTCTTCGAGTCCTGGCCAAATATCAGCAGCCAATGTGCTTTGCCACGGTGCTTTGCCTACGTCCGACAAGGGTCGCGTTGCGTAATAAGCCGTGATGGCGTCGTCTTTAATCGCTAAAAGCACGCCGACACGTCCCATAAAACCATCAGGTAGCCAACCTGCTGCCATTAACGCTTTTTGGGCAGCCTTAGCATGCTCGTCAGGGGCACTCGTATAGGGGCACGCAAGGCGTGCGGGGCATGGCCCTAAAGTCGGCACGGGTAGACTAAAGAAATCGTGAATCGAGTCGCTAATCGGCATGAGGCATCCAAGGACGAAAGAATCCTGACATTTTAAAGGATCAATGGCGGCGTGGGCGCAGTCCGAATCCAACCTGAAGCGTGCCATCGGTGCGTCAAAGTGGCGTCAGCGGGGCGCTTGGCAGTGCTTTAGAGTGCCTCAATGGTATAAAAAGTGTTGCGTATAAATACCTAGTTTTGTACTTTCTTGTTGATTGAAGGAGATAAAGCGGGGGGATCGCTTCTCTCGCATTGAAAAGCGAGCTTGTCGAAGTTGTTGAGTGTGTTCAGTTGGATCTGGCTGGTCGGTGTTAATGATTAACTTAGGCTCTCTAAAGGGCAAAAGTCACAAAAGCTGAATTGTCGTTCAGTCTCTTTCTTGGCGTGAGATGAGTACTCTAAGGCCGCTCGTCATGGTCTGTAGAGGGGCAATTTTGTGGCTTTAGAGCAACTTATTGCTTACGTAAAAATACGGAAGTTAAAGGGAATGAGTGTAAGAAAGTGTAAACAAGAAGGCCGACAGTTCGTCTTCTTCCACAGGCTGGGGTCGTCGACGTTGAGCGCAAAAAATCGTGTTGTGTGAACTCAAAGGCCTTTCGTTTGGGGTATTGATGATGCCATTAGCTATGAAACAATGACCGAAAGACGATAGAACATGACCGAGAAACGCTAAAGAAATCTCAGCTTGCGTCCGAGCTTTTTAGACAAAAATCGACTGGGAATGAGGAAAATTAGTTGTGAGATTGGATCAAAACCGTGGATTTTAGGCAAATGCTGAGATCGCTTATCGTGGGTAATATCGTAATAACCCTAGCGAGAGACGCTAAAATTTCATACAAGTCGATTTGAAAATATGAACTCTTCATTTTTCGTAAGAAAGAGACACGCTTTGTGAGAAATTCGAGTGCCTCGAGCCCCTTGACGGAAATTCGCTAATTTGACGCTAAGAGGATTAGAATCGTCACATCCGTGGTGAATCAACTATCTGCCTTATTGGGATCTGGTTGCATAGTTTTTATCTCCTAGACTTGTCGGTAGTGACTAGCCTGAATTTTGCACAAGGTTATCTTCAAAAGAAAAAATTAGTATTTACTGG
>CALEAW010000093.1 GCA_937943605.1 uncultured Sutterella sp.
GGCCGCGCTGATTGGAAAAAAGGCGCTCTAAATGGAGCGCCTGGGGGCTTGCGCCGTGAAAAATTTGATCAACCCTTGCAAACAGGGAGCTGACCATGTATTGTCCTTGGTCCATTCTCTGCTTTTTGTTCAACCGAAACTACACGTTTGAGAATTTTTGGTTTGAGTCGGGCGGACAACCTAATGTGTTGATGAATTATTTGGCACTGCGAAAATTAAAAGCGCCCTTCAACTTTAGCGAAACCGTTTCTCTCAATCCTAAACAATTGCTATCAAGCCGCCCGTATGACCAACTCGATGTGGACGTGCTATTGCACCAGACAGGCTATTTGACCATTCGATCAGTCACTCAAGGCGGACTTTTAACCCTGGGCTATCCTAATCGAGAAGTCGAGGCTTCGATGGCGCAGCTTTATGTACAGATGATGACCGACGAAGACGATCGCGATGTCGACCAGTTACTTGATGCGTTCATGTCTGGTGATGCCGATCAGGTCGTTGCCGATCTGAATAAGGTTTTCAATGCCATTAATTATGAGCGTTATCCGATCCGAAACGAGGCAGCGTTGCAAGCCTGTTTGCAACTTCTTTTCATTGGCATGAAGCTTAGCCCGCGTGTTGAGGTACATTCTGCGCATGGTCGTAGTGATATCGAATTGTTGGCCAAAGACTTTTATTGGGTATTGGAGCTCAAGTTTTCACGATCTGGCATTGACGCCAATGCTTTGTGCTTACATGCTGTCGAGCAGATATTAGAGAACCGTTACGGTGAAACGCCACATCAAAAGCCATTAGTTCGATTGGCCTTGGTATTCGATGGCACATCGCGGCAGATTACAGCCTGGAAGAAGGTTTGAACGAGTACATGAGCCAATGGCTGTGGAGATTGAACGCATGATGGCGGTGCCTCGCAAGAAGCTGCCGCCATTTATATATCAGCTCATCAAAAGAGATTGTCAGCCCTCGTTGTCTTCACGTTCAAGGCGCTCCGGATAGGCCTCAAAGACAAGATCAAGTTGCCCCCAAACTGGACCGCAGGCCATGCCGCCGGTGAGGTTAGAGAGGATAAAGTTGCTGCCTGTGGCGACCATATAGTTGTGATCAACATCCTCACTATTAAAGAGTTCTGGACGGGTTTGTTCTTCGAAGATTTCTTCACCCAGGTCGGATCATTCAAAACAAAGCATAAGAGGCCTTGCGTCAATCGAGAGCGCGGTCAAAAAAACAGCTACCGAGGAGGTCGGTAGCTGTCAATGGCGGTTCTTGCAATATCCTTAGGCCCAATACGGAATATAGCGGCGTAATCGTGGGCCAGCTTCAGGGTCATACGGTTTGATGAGGTTTCTCGAAAGCGCTTCTTTAATAATACGGCTGATTGCGGCTGAACTTTTTGATTCAATACCGAAGCGATTACGCAAAGTGGCATTGGTCATAGGTTCATGATTCACATATTTGAGTACGCAATGCTGATAACAGATTTCAAGCTTTTCTTGTGTTGAATAATCCTTAAACGATTTGTATACGCCAATTACAACTTTGAAATTATCACCTGTATCCTCGAATTCTGGTGCTGGAAGGTTGGCTTTTTCGGTCGCATCAACAACTTTATCAATACCACTACCGCGTTCTTCACAAATGTACATGCGGCTCATCAGAGAGGCCAGCGCCTCATTTCGACTTCGAGGAGGACAATCAATTAAGCGAGCGGTGTCCACTAGAGGATGTCCAGGATTAACAATTTCAATCCTGTTGTCGAAAATTTCCAACATGGGACCTGTGCCTGGAATTCTGAAGTCTTGATGAATGAGCGCATTGGGTACCAATTCACGAAGGATGATGTCAGGATACATGTTGACCTCTTTGCGTAATGCATCACCAATGATTTCATGACTAGGCAACAAAGCTTTGATCAGCCTAATCGTGCCTTCAAAATCGACAGCATAGCCTTGATCACAAAGAAACTCCTTCTCTGTTTGCAAACGGTTATTGCCAACATACTTAACGATGCGCAGTGCCTTTCGAGCTAAAGAATCAAAATGGCTGAGATTTTGTGCAAAGCAAATGGCACCAAGGTTGGTTATAGAGTAGAGACCGTTAATTTCTTTTATGAGCAATTGATCCTGAACCATTCGCTCCAAAAGGGCTTCTTGCGTTTTGGGTCTCGTCAGTGACATGCACTTCAAGTAGGCAGTGTCAGAGAGTAGGTTAAATACTTGATCGCCATTTAAAGACTTAGCGGCAATACGGGATTCAAATGATTTGTTATCAAAAGATCGCCAAAGTTTGCGTTCTTTTTCAGGAAAGTCTTGAAGTCGCTTTGTAGTGGAGCCGACTCGTATCCATTCATCGCCATCAAACTTCACGGGTGTGTTTGCTGCGGCAGGAATTTGGATCAGAATAACAGGTATGCCTTCTGCCGTTGAAAATTCGTAAGGTTGAAATTCGGTTTTTGGTGAAAGTTTTTGCTGCAACCAACTTTCGACTTCTTGTTGCTTATGCGTAGCGCCAGAAAAATGGACATGGGTACCTACGATTTCATGGGTTTTGTCATCAACGCCATAAACAATGTAACCACATTCCTTCTCAAGTAATGCTGCAGAGTTGGATAAGGCGGATATATATTTTCCAAGTTTCTCCCAGTCAGGGTTTGTATTAAATTCGACCCATTCTGTTTCATGTGGCATTTGAACCAACGCTTGGAGATGAAGTCGCAACTCTTCAATGGTAGGTTGATTAAGCATTTTTCAGTCCTCATCTAGATGACTGAATTATAGCGATTGCACAACTATTTATTAACTAAGTGTCAATAGTGCAAGTAATTGAAATCTAAAGGAATTAATTGGAAAACCTTTTGAAAAAAAATGAAAAAATATACAATTTGTCAAGAAGACTGTTGAATGAAGAAAGTGTCAAAAATCCTTCGTAGTTGCTACGCGATGGCGTTGATCGACCATGAACAATAAAAAGGCAGCTTGGGAGTCATCCAAACCGGCTTCGGTGTTGATTGCCTTTTTGGATTACTTGGTCTTACCGTCCAACACACCCAAGACACAGTATTCCATGATGGCTTTCTGGGCATGCAAGCGGTTTTCAGCTTCATCCCACACAACTGATTGCGGACCGTCAATGACGTCAGTCGTCACTTTTTCACCACGGTGATCAGGCAAGCAGTGCATCAAGACTGAACCGAACAGTAGAGTTAGGCAGTAAAAGAATTTTAGCCAGGAAAATTAAAAATGTCCCAAAATCAGATATTATGTCCCATAGTGTAACAAGTGCTTGGGAGGCGTCATGAAAAAACAAGTGATTGTCGATTTGATTCGCTACCACGTCGAAGGTAATGAATCGGGATTTCGGTCGCAGGCCTATGATATTGCGAACGAGTTTGAACAGATGGGAGATCACGAGATCGCTAGATTTATTCGCTTTCAGCTGTCTGGTGACTCTTGGGTTCCTCAAGATAGTTGTGAAATCGATTTACCTGGATTTTGGCAAAAAAGCACACCGAGTGATCAGCCACTGCCTCTTCCTGAAATTATTGTTGAGGATGTCATGGGAGTCGTCAATGCAGTGGCTGAAAAACGTGGCGTTAATAAATTTTTGTTTATTGGCTCACCTGGAACTGGTAAAACGGAAACTGCAAAGCAAATTGCTAGACTATTGAGCCGTGATTTATTTATCTTGGATTTTACTCAACTGATAGATAGTCATTTAGGCGAGACGGCTCGAAATATATCAGAAGCTTTTCGGACAATGAGTGAAGGTACGATAGCTGAGCATTCAGTGTTTTTTTTAGACGAACTTGATGCTATAGCGATGGATAGGACCAACTCTAGAGATGTTCGAGAGATGGGACGAGTGACGTCGGCTTTTCTTAAACAATTAGATAGCTTGGATTCGAGAATCGTGGTTATTGCAGCGACAAATCTCCATAAGCATATGGATAAAGCAATAATCCGACGATTTGATGCAGTAGTTGATTTCAATAGATATGAAAAAGAGGATCTCTTGATGGTTGCGGATAGTCTGATGAAGCACTACTGCGCGCAATTTAAAAGAAAACAACCTGCAAAGCGACTGTACCATAAGGTTCTTTTATTACTTGACTCCTTACCTTACCCTGGTGATCTAAAAAATTATATTAAATCAAGTTTAGTTTTTAGTTCTTCAGATGAAGCAGATAGTTGCATTCGTAGATTGTATCGATCTGTTTTAAATGGGAGAGCACTAACGGCTGAAGAATTGCATCATAGAGGGTTTACTGTACGAGAAATTCAAACTTTAACAGGAGTATCTAAAAGCAAAGTGGCTCGAGATCTTCGGAGTTAGTAATGAATAATATTGTTATGTTAAAAGGTGCAATCCAAGATGAATCGCATACTCGTTTTGGTGGAGGGATTAGTTTTCCAAAAGGAAAAGATTATCCAATTGGACATCTTAATGAAATTCGTAATCAACTTGTTGAGATTAGGGAGTTTTGGAAAAAACATGACCAAATCGGTGGTATTCTTTTAAGTGTTCATTATAAAAAATTTGTTCCGAAGTCAGGGCGTGCTACCTATTTACTCGGGCTTAATTCAATTGAGAGTGCCAAAGCAAGCATTCGAGGAGTTAAGTTTGCTCTTCATGATGGTAAGCCTGAACATCATATTATTACGCATTTTTTCCGTAAAGATCATTTAGATGCTTGTATTGATAATCTAAAATATATTATTGATTATCTGAAAAATAAGGGGTGGGAATGGATTCGAGAAGGTGATTTTAGAAATATCGAGGCAGATATACTTGATCAGACTGTTATAAGTAAAACTAAATTTAAAGTAATTTTAAGGGATGCGGCCTGGGTAGAGAAAATCAATATTGAGCAAGATGTCGAAGAAGTTTCAGAAAATGGAATAGTATCATTTTACCGAACAGCGGTGCCAGTGCACACTATTTTATCCAAACTCGGAGTTAATCTGATGCCAGACGATGTTTTGGATAGTTTGACGGTAAGATTAGATCCTCATAATTTAGATCTTATCAAGGCACAGGTTCCCTATTTAATTAGTATGCAAGCGAGGGATTTGACACTGATTCCTGAAGTTATTTCAGTTGAGCAACCCGTTGCCCCCATAAAGATACCTGATCCTAAAGATGAGCCAATAATCGGTGTCCTTGATACACAGGTGTCAAAACAGGTTTATTTCAGCAAATGGATAGAGTCGCATAACGAGCTGGAAGAGTCGGATCTTGAAAATAGCCAACATTTTAAGCATGGAACTCAAGTCTGTTCGATTATTGTCGATGGTCCAACAAGTAACCCAAAATTGCAGGATGGTTGCGGTCGGTTTCGTGTACGACATTTCGGCATAGCTAGAGAAGGTCGTAATAGTGTTGTTGAGCTTTTGAAAAAAATCAAAACGATTGTCATAAGTAATCCAGATATCGTGGTTTGGAATTTGTCACTGGGGGCGAGTACTGAAATTCGTTTTAATTCAATTTCACCAGCTGCAGCGGTATTGGATGAATTGGCAGCTAAATATAATGTTATATTTGTTGTTGCTGCTACAAATCGCCCATGGACAATAAAAAATAATGATTACCGAATTGGTTCTCCTGCCGATGCTGTTAACGGATTAACAGTTGGTGCTGTTAACGGTTATGGTCAACCAACAACATACACTAGGCAAGGCCCTGCTTTACATTACTTTATTAAACCAGATGTGGCTTATTTTGGAGGTGAAGGAAAGGAATGTATAAGCGTTTGTAATAGTCTTGGCGAGGCCAAAGTAATTGGTACTTCATTTGCTGCACCATGGATTTCTAGAAAACTTGCGTTTTTAATTCATAAAATGGGGTTCTCGCGGGAGGTGGCTAAAGCACTCATCATCGATAGCGCTCTTGGTTGGAAGAAAAATATGGGTGAGAGTTGGAAAAAGATCGGCTTTGGCGTAGTTCCTACACATATAAATAATATTCTTCGTTCAGAGAATAACGAAATCAGGTTTATCATTCATGGGGTAGCTTCAAAGTACCATACATTTCACTATATGATCCCAATTCCTAAGGATGAAAATGGAAAATTTTCATTTGATGTTAGGGCGACTATGTGTTATTTTCCAGACTGCTCCAGAGAGCAAGGTGTTGACTATACAACTAATGAATTAAGTTTTCGTTTCGGTCGAGTGAAAGTTAATAAAGGAAAACCAGAAATAAAACGACTGAATGAAGGAACTAAGAGAGAAAAAATTTTTGAAAAGGAACTAAGAGAGATTTTCCAGAAGTGGCAAAACGTCAAGGTCGAACGTCAAATAATATCACGTGGTTTAACGGCATATACAGATGCTTGGGGATTTGCAATTGAGATGGTTCACCGTGACAAAACAGTTTCTAAAAAGCAAATACCTTTTAGCATCGTAGTAACTTTAAGAGAAATAAACGATGTAAATCGGATGGGAGTTTTCAAGAAACTTTGTCAAATAAAAGGGTGGTCGATTGAAACTGTAGATATTGACGAGCGACTCAAAATTCAAGAAAGTTCACAGGAAGAGTTGGTCTTCAATTAGCCTTTGCATAGCATTATTAGATAATTTAAGTTCGACACAAAAAGGCGGCCTGGATATATTCCAAACCGCCTTTTTTGACAACCGCCTGATCGAGTTATTTCATTTTGCCGTCAAGTACGCCTAAGAGACAGTATTCCATGATGGCTTTCTGGGCATGCAAGCGGTTTTCAGCTTCATCCCACACAACGGATTGCGGACCGTCAATCACGTCAGCCGTCACTTCTTCACCACGGTGAGCAGGCAAGCAGTGCATAAAGACCGCATTGGGGTTCGCGACCGCCATCGATTCAGCATTCACTTGCCAACGAGCGAATGCTTCTTTACGAACTGCGTTTTCTTCTTCGTAACCCATGCTCGTCCAAACATCGGTCGTAACGAGGTCAGCACCCTTACAGCATTCAATCGGATCATCAAAGACCTTGAGGTGGTCGCCTTCGATCGTCAAGGCGGGATCGAGTTCATAACCCTTGGGACTTGAGAAATGAAGTTTAAAGCCTAAGAGCTTAGCGGCTTCAATCCAGGTGTAAGACATGTTGTTAGCGTCACCAACCCAAGCAACGGTCTTACCGGTAATGGGACCGCAGTGCTCTTCAAAGGTCAGAATGTCCGCCATGATCTGGACGGGGTGATATTCGTTCGTGAGACCGTTAATGACGGGGACCTTACTGTTATTGGCCATATCAAGCAAACGATCTTGGCCGAAGGTGCGCATCATGATGAGGTCACCCATGCGGCTAATGACACGTGCCGTATCTGGGATAGATTCAGAGCGACCGATCTGTGAACCTTCAGTGGCCAAATGCACAACATTACCGCCTAACTGATAAAAGCCCGTTTCAAAGCTCACACGCGTACGGGTGCTGGCCTTTTCAAAGACCATGATGAGCACCTTGCCACGCAAAGGCTCGTAAGGGACGCCAGACTTTTGCATGGATTTAATGACCTTGGCGCGTTCGAGCATGTAGCGTAAGGTTTCGCCCGTAAAGTCAGAGAGCTTTAAAAAGTGATTAGGCATTGCTAATTCCTCCTACTTGGATGTGTGCCGTTTGATCGTAGTGTAGGACGAATTTAGCCTGGTAGAAGGGTCGCTCAACATTTATCTAACAGTTGTTTGAGGCGACTTTGTGTCGATTAAGGTATTGACGCTAACGCTTGATTATTGGCGACAAATGGGTGATTTCGGGCGACTTTGGCGAGCACAAAAGGCGTGCGTTTGAGATGCGCCAAAGCCCGAGGATGGTGGATCGGACTTTGGTGCAATGGCTATGCCCAGAATGGTATGTAGCGTCTTAACTGAGGTCCCGCTTCGCATTAATGATGCTTTCTAAAAGCAAGGCCTTGAGAGTGCTACGAATAAATCAGGCCTCAAGGCAAGCCATTTCGAACGACCTAAGGTGCGCAAGGACAAACGCATAACAAGGCTCGATTTTTGTTGCCAACAATTTTCTTATTCATCAGCGAAATTGTCCCTTTAGTCGACCAATGGTTGTACATATAAACGCCACTTGTTCAAGGAAAATCTCGAAATTAGGCGATAGTGCGGAGGGCGTTTCATGCGTCGCAAAAAAGGCGTGAATTTTCTTTTGGCCGTCGTGAAAATCGCCTTTAAACGTGATTACGATTGACCCTACGCGAGAGAAAAACGACCTCTCTAAGATCGGTCGAGATCATCGTCGCGTTCACTTTTAAGACGTAATCAAAGGGATAGACGTTTGGGTTTAAACACGACTCTTGAATGAAGAGGCACCACGATGGCAACGGTTTTTATTGATGGAGAAAGCGGTACAACGGGCTTAAGGTTAAAGCACCGTTTGGCTACACGTAGTGACGTGACAATCATCTCACTCCCAGCCGACGAACGCCGCCATCGAGATGCGAGACTGAGCGCGATGGCTAAAGCAGAAGTAACGGTTCTTTGTTTGCCTGATGAGGCTGCGCGTGAAGCGGTCGCTTTGGCCAACCAAACAAAGACACGCGTTTTGGATGCTTCAAGTGCACATCGTGTGGCCGAAGGCTGGGTATATGGGATGCCTGAGTTACAGTCCTCTCAAGTAGGGCTGATTCATCAAGCGAACCGAGTCTCAGTGCCTGGATGCCATGCGACCGGCATGATCATGCTCACAGCGCCCTTACGTCGTCAAGGGATATTAACGAAGGACATCACGTTGAGCGTCACAAGTTTGACGGGCTATACGGGTGGCGGCAAAAGCATGATTGCGACCTATGAGTCTTCTGACCGTATGCCCCATGACGCGTTGTCGTTACCCAAGCCTTATGCCTTAGGGCAGCACCATAAACATTTACCTGAAGTGATGCGCTATGCAGAGCTAAGCCGTGCTCCCGTTTTTGTGCCCATGGTTTGCGATACGCCTTGTGGCATGTTGGTCTCCATTGGGCTTGATCTTGGCGTACTTGGGGTGACCAAAGAAGATGTGGTCACGTGTTTAAGTGAGGCCTATCAAGGATATCCAACCGTCACTGTGGCGACTGACGATGAAGCACTCCCGGCAATGAATTCGCTCGCAGGGTTTGACGATATTCGTTTGAGTGTCTATGGAGACAACGAGCGCGTCACGCTCATGGCTCTCTACGACAACTTGGGTAAGGGGGCATCGGGTACCGCCCTTCAATGTCTCAATGTGATGTTGGGACTCGAACCCACAGCGGGCTTAGTGCTGAGTCACGCCAAGTCGTTAACCACCCGTCAGACAGCATTCAATCAATTTTGATCAAGACGATCACTCAAAATAAGGATAAAACCATGACAACGTTCGATGTGGCGCAAGCTGGTGCGTTTGAATTTGACCCAGAAGGTAACGTTTGTACACCGCAAGGCTTTAAGGCAAGCGGGATTCATTGTGGCTTACGTCGCAATAAATCTAAAAAAGACCTGGCCTTGATTGTGTCTGACGTGCGTGCAGCAGCGGCCGCGGTCTATACGCTAAACGTTGTGAAAGGCGCGCCTATTGCCGTGACGAAAGCGCATTTGGCGGATGGTTATGCTAAGGCAATGCTCTGTAATTCGGGTAATGCCAATACCTGTGCACCTAATGGCGAAGCGATCGCCAACGCGATGTGTGAAGCGCTCGCAAAGACGGCCGACATGGATCCTAACGATGTCATTATCGCGTCAACGGGTGTGATTGGTCAGCCGTTACCTTTAGCGCTGATTGTTAACGGCATGCCCGCTTTGGTTGAGTCGCTTTCAGTCACGGGAGGTGCCGATGCATCTGCGGCCATCATGACGACTGATCTTGTGCCTAAGCACTGCGCCGTCAAAGTGACGATCGGCGGCAAGACCGTTACGATCGGTGGCATTGCGAAGGGCTCTGGCATGATTCATCCCAATATGGCCACAATGTTGGTTTTTGTGACGACAGACTGTGCGATCACGCCGCAAATGCTTCAAAAGGCCGTGAGTCACGATGTCAAAGACACTTTTAATATGATTTCAGTCGATGGTGATACCTCGACCAACGATATGTTGAGCGTGATGGCTAATGGGTTAGCTGGCAACCCTGTAATTGATGCCGAAGGCGAGGATTTTGATCTTTTTTCGAAAGCGTTCAACCTCGTCACCACGCATTTGAGCCGCGCCATTGCGCGTGACGGCGAAGGCGCAACGAAACTCCTTTCGTGCATTGTGACGGGCGCAAAGACACAAGACGAAGCGCGTGCTTTGGCAAAGAGCGTCATTTCGTCAAGCTTAGTCAAAACCGCCATGTTTGGTGCAGATGCCAATTGGGGACGTGTACTTTGTGCTTTAGGTTATAGCGGCGTTGCTTTTAATCCGAGTGGCACGAATGTGAGCTTTGCATCGTCAGTTGGTGTCATTGATGTCTGCCACCAGGGTGAAGCGCTCGACTTTGACGAAACGCTCGCTAAAAAGATTTTGACTGAAAACGAAGTCAAGATCCTGGTCTCGATGAAAGAGGGGGCAGGGTGCGCCACCGCCTTAGGGTGCGACCTCTCTTATGACTACGTGAAGATTAATGGCGACTATCGCTCCTAAAGGAGATGCGCATGACGACGTTAACCGACTTTGAAGTCGCCGGTATTTTAAGTGACAGCTTGAAGTACGTGAAACTTTATCGCAACCAAACGGTGGTCGTGAAGTATGGTGGTAATGCCATGAAAAACCCCGAGTGCCAACGCCAGGTCATGCATGACTTAGTCCTTTTGCAAATGATTGGTGTACGCATTGTGTTGGTGCATGGTGGAGGACCGGCTATTGGTCGAGCCCTGGCCGCGCAAGCGATTCCGACGCAATTTGTGAATGGGTTACGTGTGACGGACGATGTGACGATGCGTGTGGTTCAACAAGTGCTCGCGGGTGAGACCAATAAAGACCTCGTCAAACTCTTAAATAGTGAGGGCGGTCGTGCCGTGGGTTTGTGTGGACTCGATGCCAATCTATTAAAGGCGAAGCCTCAGGATAGTGCCCTTGGTTGGGTAGGTGAGGTGACGGACGTCAATACGGATCTCGTCGAAGATTTGCTTGATCAAGGTTATATCCCGGTCATAGCGTCTGTCGCGGGGGACGATGAGGGTAATAGCTATAACGTCAATGCCGATACGGCAGCGGCTGCTATTGCGGCAGCCCTTCATGCCCGGCGCTTGATCTTGATGACTGACATTCATGGCTTGATGCGTGATGTCAATGATCCGGAAAGTCTCATTTCACGCTTGAAGGTCGACGAAATCGACACCCTCACTCAAGATGGCGTCATATCTGGCGGGATGATTCCAAAAATGGCCTGCGTACGCGACGCGATTGCTCAAGGCGTGGAACGGGTCGTTCTTATTAACGGAACGTTGCCCCACAGTATCTTGGTCGAGATGCTCACGAAAGGTGGCATCGGCACGATGGTCACGTGTTAAAGCTGTTGAATGGCCATTTAAGTAACAAATACTGAAGTGAATCGACTTTCAGAGTGTATTCGCTTCAATGAGGAGGTCTTTATCATGGAAGAAACCATGTCTAATGTTGAAGTTTTGGATCGTGTTTATGCGGCCAATACCTATGGTCGTGCACCGGTCGTTTTTAAGTCATCTAAGGGTGTTTATCTCGAAGATGAAGCGGGTAAACAATATTTGGACTTTGGGAGTGGCATTGGCGTCATGAGCCTTGGCTACCAACATCCGACCTGGACCCAGTATGTGACTGAACAAGTCAAGACGCTTGTTCATACATCGAACCTCTTTTATAACGAAAAGACCGCATTACTGACGGCGGGTTTGGCGCAAAGAACGGGTTTTGATAAGGTCTTTTTGTCTAATTCTGGTGCTGAGGCCAATGAATGTTTGATTAAGACCGCTCGTAAGTGGGCAAATGACGTCAAGGGGGAGGGTGAGCATCCCATTGTGACCTTGGTGAATAGCTTTCATGGCCGTACCGTGACCACAGTGACCGCCACGGGTCAAGATACTTTTCATACGCACTTTGGGCCATTTACGCCAGGCTTTCGCTACGTCAAAGCGGGTGACATTGACGCCATGAAGGCGCAGCTCGACAAAGAAGATTGTGCTGCCGTTTTGGTAGAAATCGTTCAGGGTGAAGGTGGTGTACGCGCTTTGGATGCGGATTACTTAAAAGCGCTTGAAGCGTTATGTCACGAAAAAAATGTGCTTTTTTGCGTCGATGAGGTTCAAACAGGTAATGGTCGAACCGGACACTGGTTTGCGTTTGAGCACTTTGGTTTGAAGCCTGATTTGGTTTCAACAGCTAAAGGTTTAGGCAATGGCTTACCGATAGGTGCCACCTTGATGAACGAAAAAACTGCGAATGTGTTGACGCCAGGTACGCATGGCTCAACGTTTGGAGGCAATCCCGTGGCATGTGCTGGCGCTTTGGCGGTGCTTGCAACGGTGGATGATGAGTTCTTGCTGGAGGTTGCACGTAAGGGAGAAGTCTTGAAGACGGCGCTTGAAGCGCTTCCAGGTGTCACAGATGTGTCTGGTCTTGGTCTCATGATTGGGTTTAGCGTAGAAGGTCAAAAGGCAGCCGATATCAAGGCCAAGGCTTTAGAGGAAGGCTTGGTGATTTTGACGGCTAAAGACCGTGTGCGCTTGTTGCCGCCACTTGTGATTACAGATGATGAGTTACTTCTCGGGGTTGAAAAGATCAAGAAAGTGATCGCTCTGAAGGATTAAGCATAGTTAATCTTCATTGAGGAGACGCCGCTTGGCTTATTGAGGCTGAGTGGCGTTTTTGTTGTGAAGTAGCAAGGCAGTGTGAGAGGCAAATTGAGGTAGAGGTGGTTTGGCAAGTGACAGAATAGCGATACGGAGAAATGTTGCTAAACAGCGAAGATAATAGGGTTTGTATTGATAGATCCTTCCATATACAATAAAAGTGTGATTAGAAGACACTTAAACTAGTATAAAAGTGTGAGAAGGGGAGCGTATGGAACGATTAATTTTAAAGAAGCTACTGAACTGGAAGAATTCACCCTATCGCAAACCTTTGATCTTGAAAGGTGTGCGCCAGGTTGGCAAAACCTGGATTCTGAAAGAATTCGGCAAACGCTACTACGAAAATACCGCTTATTTCAACTTTGATGAAAACGAAGAATATAAGCAGTTTTTTGAAACCACTAAAGACGTCAATCGGATTTTGCAGAATCTGATGCTGGCAAGCGGTCAGAAAATTCTTCCAGAAAAAACTCTCATTATTTTTGATGAGGTACAGGACTGCCCCAAGGTCATTAATTCGATGAAGTATTTCTGTGAGAATGCTCCGCAGTTCCATATTGCCTGCGCTGGCTCTCTTCTAGGCATTGCCTTAGCAAGGCCATCTTCTTTTCCTGTCGGTAAAGTCAACGTCATGCAAATTGATCCGATGACCTTTACTGAATTTCTATTGGCCAATGGAGATGAGAACTTAGCGGAATATTTGGCGAGGGTGGATACCATTGAGCCGATTCCTGATGCCTTCTTTAATCCGTTGTACGAAAAGTTAAAAATGTACTACGTGACTGGTGGTATGCCTGAATCCGTCAAGATGTGGACGGAAGCAAGAGATGTGGATGCTATGCAGGAAGCGCTGTCCGGGATAATAACTGCTTATGAGCGTGACTTTTCTAAACATCCAAATGTCAGCGAGTTTCCAAAGATTTCAATGATTTGGAAGTCCATACCATCTCAACTGGCTAGAGAAAACAAAAAGTTTATCTACAAGGTAGTTAAAGAAGGAGCACGGGCACGTGAATATGAGGATGCCTTGCAGTGGTTGGTGGATGCCCGTCTAGTGCATAAGATCTATCGCAGCACAGCGCCTGGGCTACCTATAGCTGCTTATGATGATCTTTCAGCATTTAAGTTATATCTTGTCGATGTTGGACTACTACGCCGACTAGCACAACTCGCACCGACTGCCTTTGGCGAGGGTAATCGCTTATTGACTGAATTCAAGGGTGCATTGACCGAAAACTTCGTACTTCAGACGTTAATGACACAGTTCGAGGTAACGCCTCGATATTGGACGCAGACAAATCCTCCTTTCGAGGTAGATTTCCTGATTCAGCGAGAAAACGATATTTTTCCTGTTGAGGTCAAGTCCGAATCCAACACGACTAGCAGGAGTCTCAAAAAGTTCAAAGAGTTGTTTACAGATCGAGTCAAACTCCGTATCCGGATCTCAATGGATAATCTGAAACTCGATGATGATGTGTTAAACATCCCACTGTTTATGACAGATCAGATAGATCGGTTAATTGGGATCGCTCTGAAAGTTCGAAGTTCCTAGATATTAAAGCGAAGACACTTAAGGAAGGCTTGGTGATTTTGACGGCTAAAGACCGTGTGCGCTTGTTGGCCGCCGCTTGTGATCACAGATGATGAGTTACTTTTCGGGGTTGAAAAGATCAAGAAAGTGATCGCGATGAAGGATTAAACATAGTTAATCTTCATTGAGGAGACGCCGCTTGGCTTATTGAGGCTGAGTGGCGTTTTTGTTGTGAAGTAGCAAGGCAGTGTGAGAGGCAAATTGAGGTAGAGGTGGTTTGGCAAGTGACAGAATGTAGATACGAAGACATTCATTTAGAGCGTGAGGACGATTCGGGTTTCCATGTATTTATCCTTCAATTTCTAATAAAAGTGTGATTGGAAGACACTTAAACTAGTATAAAAGTGTGAGAAGGCGTGCGTATGGAACGATTATTTTTAAACGATGTCCGCTTTTTATGATGCGAAATCGCAGGATTGTATTGCGTTCTTGTTGTATCGCTGATGCTTGTGGTCAATGAAAGCATGGATTTGAAGCCAGTTAATTATGGCGTTGACTCGCATAGATCTTTGCTTTGGAACAATGTGTATACGTAGTTGCCTATTAGCGCTTCGTAATGCTACATTTTGATTGTCATTACGACGTTTGGATACTTGCTCACTAGTGACTTACTAATGCCTGTGGTGCAGTAGAAATTTTTTCAAATTTATATGGTTATACTGATACTATTGAGATAGTTAGAGGAGACTAAATATGAAAAAATTAGTTGTTGTCTTGGGATTGTTTCTGAGTATGGCTTCATATGCTGAAGAGCAATCTAATGTCATTAACGCCGTATCATCCGTAGTATCTGGTGTTGTATCTACTGGAAAAGATGTTTTAAAAGGTGTTAAAGAAGGCATTGATACAGGCAGAAAAGAAGGGACAAGTATTGATAATGCTTCTATCATTTATGATAGAGAGCAACTTGAAAAAAATGTAGAAGTTAAGGTTTTATCTGTAATCAAGGATGGTAGTGAATATAAAGTAACCGTTGCTTTAAAGAATAAAACAGACCAGCTGATTAGGATTACAAATCTTAACGAGCAAGAGTCTTTACAGCTTCAAGATGCAGATGGATTTTCAGTCTTTTCATCATGCCCAGTTGGAGACATCAATATACCAAGGAAATCTGCAGTAAAAAGTGTATTTGTATTCCCGGCCGACGGGACACCGAAAACACTAAAAATTTTCGAAATCGAAATTGGAATCTCTAATGATTTAATTAAATAAAAATTTAATGCAAGGATGAGATATCCTTGCATTTTTTTAGAGATTCATCTTAAAAAGCGACAAATGGCCTAAAAAGTGTCTTACTCTTTCATTCCATTGGTCAGTTTTTATGTGTGGTTCGCCGAGTGGTTAGCAGCGGATGTCGATCCGTGTGCTGCTACTTCTGGTGGCAATCTATCCATCGTATTAGCATTTTGGGCAACCTTTCCGCTGATCTCCGGTTTGTTATTACGTTGCTGTTTGCAGCCGTTTCCCTTCAATGGTGTGGCCAAATATGTTTTGCTGTGCTGCTTTCCTAGCCTCTGCTTATGGATTGCATCACAGGCTACTTTTAGATTTATTTATGGCATTGAGGAATTTTTAGAAAACTTGGCTATCTGGCCTTGGATTTATGAGGTGCAATGTTATAACGAGATTGAAGCCAAAACGATCGTTGTCGCTGTTGTTATGGGCATCATATTTTATTTTCTGATGGTTGTAGGCCTTTTTTGCTTGTCAAGGATTGAACAACGACCGTTTCATTGATATTTAAAAACATCAGAATAAGTATGATTATTCGGAGGTGGTTCGTCATGTTTTGGCTGATTGCTTTGGTACTATTTGCCATGGGGTTTTGGAACATTCATCGTTACAAAACGACGCTAACGCATTGTAGGCAGGTCATGGCGGTATTAAGCGAACTACGATACACACCTCCAATGAATGGTTTTCGTAGTAAGACCTATCCAGTCTTCAAATATTCTTTGGATGGTGTTGAGTACGAGACTGAATATCAATACCAAGCCATTAACCGTTCCAAAATTACGCATAGCATCGAGAGAGAAGGACTTAAGGAAGGCCGACTAAAGCAATGGCTTAGTGCCTTGGCTCAACAACAACCAGAGTTTGCGATTGGACAAACATACTGGCTCCATGTCAATCCAAATCAACCTAGAGAAATATATTTGGCAGGTCAAAATGTGTTTGCTCAAGAAGCGAAATGGTTCGTTTTGGGTTTTGTGTTACTGATTTTTGACCTGATCTTTTTTGTGATTCGTTAAGCCTTTCTATGTGCCTGATTTTCTCCAGTCAATCTGGATGACAAAATCATTGAGCTGCAGGTCAGGGTGATGGTGTACGAATTTATCTCGAACTTGATTCGCTAGTTGAATCGGATCGAAATTAAGTTGTACACGTTGTAGTCCTTTGATGGCAACAGGAGGATCGCCTTCATCAGGTGTTCCAACTGTGACAGTGAGAACAAACTCTTCAGGATAAAAAAGATAAGCCCAGGCCGCATATCTAGAGCGGCCACTACCAAATTGGAAACGGTTCGTCTGTCTTTCAAGTCCAGGCAGGTTGTCAGTTTCCAGACCAGCCCATTTCTTCAAAGCGTTTTCTAAGAGGCCAGTGATGGCTTTATCAAATGGTGCATAGGCATTATTCGATGCGTCCGCGCGGGAATCTTCACGCAAGTTTTCTTTTTCAAGCCAATCGGTTGCTTGCTTAGTCGTGTTGGCCGCGGCTTCCAAGGCCTGTACTTCTTCTGGCGTTAGTTCTCGGATCGTAATGGATGGCTCATCATCTTTTGTAATGCCATCAGAGCCATAGGCGGTCGGCGCGGTGATCCATTGACCATTTTGCTTGATACCGGTGGTTTCAATTGTTCCGTCTTTATGAAAAGTAGTGTATGGCCCATTAGGTTGGCCGTGAGCCATGTTGGTTTCTACTGCTTTTTGTCCATTGGGCCAATACTTGATGTATAGGCCATTGAGTTGGCCTTGTACATAATGGGCTTGGAGGAGAAGGTTACCGTGTTCGTCATATTCTTTACGAACCCCTTCTAATTGCCCGTTGAGATAATGCTCTTCAATTGCAAGAGAACCGTTTGAGTGATAATAGGTCCATGTGCCGTCCTTATCACCCCAACGCCAATGGCCTTTTTCAGTGATGTGACCTGTGGTTGGATTAAATCTCAGATAGTCACCGTCCAAATGACCACCGTTAAAATGGCCAGTCGCTGTTTTACGCCCATAGTCGTCAGTATGTTGAAAGGGCCCGACTCGTATATCGTCATGATAGGTTTCGAAGGCTACTAAGCGACCTTTGAGGAAGGTTTGTGCGAGCCCATGACGTTTTCCTTGATGATAACGAGTGAGTGTTGTGACGGCTAAGGATTCCTCTTTAAGCGTACCCGTAAAAGGTTGCATGTTATTGGCTGTCAGTATCAGTCCACCAGAAGAAACAGTTTCTGAGACTAATGTGCTTGTGAAGTTCAGAGCCAAGGCGTCTTCCCAAAATTGCCAGGTTAGACGGCTTGCGATGAGGCTGATGAATGCTAGGCTTAAGAGTGAGAAACCTTTGATCGGGGTGCTAGCAAACCATAGGTGTCGACAACATATAAGTAGTCCAAAGAGTGCCAGGCCACCTGTCATAAGACCTAGACCAAGGGCGAGCCAACCTTGCCATTGCGCTCTAACGGTCGAGATATCAATAACCTCTTTGGGATTGTCAGGATTGTAAGCAACCATCACGCGAGAACCAGTGGCTCTAGGAGCGTTGCTGTCGGATTTAATGTCAAAGCGAAGCGGTGTTTCAAAGTCCGTATTGTTTTTCAAAGTAAAACGTACGATTTCAAAAGCCTGATGTTCTCTTTGAGTGAGGCCCTGAGAGTTTTGAGACATCACGGACTGCTGACTGATGCGAACGATTTGTGCTTCAGTGATTATGCCGAGACGCTGAAGGTGTCGATGAGAAGTGACAATGTCAAATCCATAAATGACGACCCAGAGCGCGACAAAGATCAAGGAGGTTGATAGCAAAAGATCTACGAGCGACATACGACCTCCTGATAGACGGTGATGTACCTGTGTTGCGTGAGACTTTTGTTCGTTACAGGCAACTAAACGCATTTGCAATTCACCGATATGGTGTGTCAAACGATCAATGTCATTGGTTTTTAACGCTATCTGGCTTAAAAACCGTTGTCGATCTGTTTGCGAATCTCGAAAGAGAAGGTCAAGCGTTTGGACGGTTTGTCGGATACCTAGGCTGTCGAAGAGTAGGTCTTTTTTTGTGAGTTGGTAAAGAAATAGGTACTGGCTTGGAAGAGACTCACCATCCAAGAGGGCGACTCCAATTTCGGCAATGGAAAGAAAGACAAGGTCAAAGAAGCCATGAGAATCGTTGGCTGGTGAAGCGTTGATTAAATTAGGCTCGGTATCGCGAAGAGCTTCAATGCCAACATGAATCAATGATGATATAGAGAGTTGCCTTGCAGGTGTATGGCCGACATGTTGGTCATAGGTGTTTAACAGCACGTTGACCAAGTCGCTTTGCTCGTCAATAAAACGCATAAGGCACCTCGCAAAAGTGAGGAGATGTAAACACTGATGTCAGCCAAAACGCTCAACAGCTATAGTTAATCTTAATGGAATCAAGATTTTTCCTACAAGTCCTTGCGTCACAAAGATCTTAATAAGGAGATCATCATGAGCAAACTCGGTTTTTTGGTTGCTGTTGCTGCTGTTGGTCTTGGAGCGGCCGTAGGCGCTTGGTATTACAAATATCAGCTCTATGGTTGGTTACCTTCGACAGCTTCGTCCGAGCTCAAGAATGTTGATGGCTTATTGATGGACAAGGACGGGAAACCGTTTACAGGGCGTGTCAAAGATGCTTCAGATTCCGGCTATTCTCTTTATGCCTATAAAGACGGCAAGCTTGACGGGCTCAATGTGGTCTTCAGTGAAGGTCAACTTCGTGAGATAGGGCACTGGCAAAACGGTGAGCAAAATGGCCTTTTTGAAGCCTGGACAGACAAAGGTGTGCTGGTAGACCACGGCATCTTTAAAGATGGTGAGCGTGATGGCGAAACTGTTCAATATTGGCCAGATACCGGTAAGCTCAAGGTCAAGGCTCAGTATCGAGCAGGTAAGCTCAATGGTCTCGTTGAACAATACTATCCATCGGGCACCGTCCAATTAAAGCACATGTACGCTGATCATCAATTACATGGTGAAGCTTTGGATTATTTTGAAAATGGACAACTTCGGAGTTCAGTGAACTTCGAGCATGGCAAGCAGAACGGCCCGTTTAAACTTTTTTCTGATGACGGCCACCCTTTAGAAGAGGGCATGCTTAAAAACGGCGTACGTCATGGTCCTTTTACCGTCTATTTTCCGCAAACAGGTAAACCCGCCCGTCAAGGAACTTATAAGATGAATGAGTACGACGGTGAAGTGACTATATGGCGACCTGATGGCATGAAAGTTGTTCAGACCTACAAAAATGGTGTTGCCAATGGCTGGCAGAAAAACTACAACGCACAAGGGGCGTTGATGGGCGAAATGATGATGAAGAATGGTCGTGCGACGGGTGAATTTCGTGCCTATGATTCGCGAGGCAATATTGTTCAAGAGGGCACCCATGATGATAATGCTGTGAGCACTGTCAAGGAAATGTCTTCGCCAAGACCAGAGTCGAATGAGGTTGCGCCCAATGACAATGGTGGAATCGTGATCAAAGAGGTGAATGAGTAGCTCAATCGTTCGAGTGATGACAATGATCAGCGAACCAAGGTATGGATTTATTGAGGATAGAGAGGATGTATAAAGGCTTTTGGTTGCTGCCAGGTCTCCTTTTGTCATTTGTCTCAAGTGCTGACGAACTTCATACCAATGCGTTTGGAGACGTATTTAATGGCAGTTCGCCATTTTCTGTCGGTCATGTAGATACTTCTACAGAAGGACGTTTATGGTGCAATGCTTTCGGTGATATTTTTGTTGAAGGCAGCCTTTTTGCAGTAGGACATCTCGATGGTGTCACTTCAGAGGGTGTGCTTTGCATGGATCAATTCGGTGATGTGTATGTCACTGGAAGTCCTTTCAAAATTGATGCCAAAGATGCTTTGAACCTCAAAGACTGATGTTTGGGAGCTTTTTAAATGGATTCCGGCGAGCCTAAAAATGGAGATTTTGTTTCGTTAGTCGAGCATCTTTCGACATCAAAGCTTGAGGTTATTCGTCAAGAAAACGAGCAGCTGATTTCAAATTCCCAAAAGCATCCACATACGAATACGAACCTGGCGAATAGCAATCATCGTTTGGACAAACTGCTAGAGGCGTGGAGTACTTATCGCCAACAAAAAGAAACTGAAGAAAATGGCGTTGGAACTGTTCATCATAAGCAGAAGCTGAACTTGATTCAGCTAGTCATACTATTCACTGTGGTTTTTCTTTTATCGACGGATGAGTTTGGCGAGTATGGTACTGAAGCATTCAGCATATGGTTCGATCGCCTAATCTTCTGGATTGACGAACTTGCTTATTCGCTTTCGAATTGGCTTTATTAGGAGTAGACATCATGTCTAAATGCCGTTTTGCTCCTACAAATAAAGTCAAGTTGTCGATGAGTGTGGTGCTTGCGTTGGCTTTAGGCTATGTTGCCCTGTTGTTTTGGCAGGTAACTGCTTTTGATCGTTTGGTTGGTTCACTGAATCTTGCATCCCTTCAAGGCTTTGATACTTTCGTAAGTTTTCATAAGATTGGTTTTTTGGAACGTGAGGTGGTCCTTGAGGTGGGAACACCAACTAGTTCCAAGATGTTAACAATGAGAGGACGGCTAAAAACAGGTGTGAGCCCTGTTCTTTTATTAACGCCCGAAAGTAAATCTGATGAAGAGAACACATTAGTCAAAAAAGCGAAACCCCAGCTAGAAGTCGCATTTGATGTGGTCATGCGTCCTCGATCAGCTAATCTTCATTGGAGGGAGGCCGTAGAACAAGACGAACGAATTGGAAGTGGCCAGCTGAATGCGGCATTTAAATTTCAAGATACAACGTTGTCATCGCTGCAGCTGACGGGAGACATCGGTGACATAAAGATTCGACTTCCTGAGATTGGCTTATTTGTCGAGGCTGGCGAGAAAACGCTTTCGTATGTCTATCAGAACAGTCCTCGGTCATTGGATTTCAAATATAAGAGTCAGCGTGATCAGGTGACAGCTGAGGATCAACCGCCTTTGGCGCTTGGTAGGAACCAATACGACATTACGATAAGGCCTGAACAGGACCAAAATAACTTGAAGTTCCTCTGGCAAGCCGAAGAGGTCTTTTTTGCTGACTTGCCACCTATCAAAGTAGACCTTGTCGGGTCAGTGGCAACGCCAACTGATGTATGGATCCCCTGTCTATTGTCACAGTTGTGTTTCTCATCTCGTCAACCATTATTCCCAGGGATTTGTCCGAAAGACATTAACCTCAATCCTTTTGAGGAATTGGGGCGTCTCTCTGCCAAAGGTAGGCTCGACAGGTTGACGATTGATTGGAAGACGGGCGCCGTCGATATGTCCGGAGCTTTTATCAGTCATGAAAGCTTATCTGGACACTTAGATATTGAGGGAAAATTGAAGCCCGCTGTTCGAGGCCTCCACTCTGAATCACACATTGCCATGAATCGAGAGGTTGCCGATCTTTTCAAGGACTACGTGAGTATGGAGGTAGCTGAAAAAGATGAGAATAACATCTACAAAACTCACTTAACATTTGCGATGGATGAGCACGGACATATGAAAGTGTCGGCGAATGGCAAAGAAATCGAACGTTGGTCGAGTTCCGGCTTGGATTCACCGGACAATTCGGAGCCATATGACATCTTGGTGAGCGTCGAAGACTTGCCAAAGGATCAAACGCAGGCTGAAGTTACTATCTTGGAGCCATTGCGTACTCATATCTGCACCATGCCTGAAGTTAAGCATTGTAGTGGCAGCCATCAGAAGCCAAGAGGCTATGAGCTAAGGATTACTTTAAATCCCGATGTTGATCACGAAGAAATTCGTCGAAGAATTATGAAATTTGTGGAGGTCTTCATGGAAGATCAATCTTTTAATTAAAGAGCCAGGCGAAATTTGACACGAGGACAACCTTATGAAATGCCACGCATTCTTGTGCCTATGCGGTGTGTTACTGCCTTTGGTTACTTCTTTAGCAGCTCCAACAACCTCGGAACCCGAATATATACAGGGCCATCAGTTCAAACGACTCATTGGCAGTTTGATCGAAATCGAAGGCTGGAAAGGCAAAATACCAATGTCAAACGTATTTCTCGTCTGGAAAAGAGAACCTGTGAAAGAATGGTTAAATCGAGATATTTGGTTGGCGATTACTGTTGGACGCACTCAACCAGATTTGAAAACCGTCTTTTCGATGGAGAGCGATAAATATAAAAACATTTCGACTGAGGCTGACCATTATGTCTACGATTGTCGGCGTAATCGCGCAAAAGTCGTTGAACGCGTGAGAACAACTGGGCCGTTTAAGTCGGGTGACCAAGTATTTCAAAGTACGGACGCGAAGACCTTACCTTTTAATGGCGAGTGGATCCAGTTTGATGGCAATATTTTAAATGCTACAAAATCACATCCAGATGCTCGATATATGAGAGCAGAACTCGAAATCATGTGGGAAGAAACTTGTGGCCGTGCTCAACGAGAATAAGGCTATATCTATATAAGAAGAAAACAATGCTTCGAAAATCATTAATTACGATGAGCGCATTGATGCTTGCTGGGTGTGCGGCGGTTGTTTCGACTATGGACTTGTTGAGTTGAAATGACGTGACATCGGCAACTGATGAGGCCAATGGCATTCAAACATATTGGAAGCGTGAACAGGTTAATCAGCAAAACCCCGCCTTTCCTCCCCGCCTCTCATCTCTGGACCACCCACTCTTGTCAAGGGGTAGCAAGTAACTTTCTAGGCGCAAGCCCCAGGCGCTCACCCCTGAGCGCCGTTTACCCATCAGCGCGGCCAAGGCCGCGCACCATTACTAAGAGATAAAGTCAAGACGCTCAAAGACAAAAAGACCCTGGCATGTGTATGACGCTGTCTAATGCAGTATTATTGAATACATCCATCTTGATGTAAAAGCGCGTTTACGAAATGCTCGCATAACTTGACTGATTTGCGCACAGTAGTTGCTCATCAACCTAATTGAAATAGCGACTGGAACTCCGTAAAACGAAAGCAATAAGGCCCCCTTTGCCCTCCATTACTTATAGGGGACAAGCGATTCACAACAACCAGTTTACTTTCACGCGAGAGGCCCATCCACCAATCTCTTAGGGCTATCGGGATCCCATTCGGAACTCCATGCCCACCATGAACTACAGAGGCGAGGGTTCCAGGCGAGATTTTGCTGAGTTTGTGCATTTTCCATCTGTATCGTTGACTTGTTTCTAGGTGTGTCCCTGATTGTCAAAAACACTTTATGGCATATAAGCTAGTTCTAACGCTTATTGTCGTTTGGCCTTTGCTGTTACTGCGTGTGTAAGCACGTCTGATGGCCCAAAATAGAGGAGGCTCACATGAACGTCTTGGATCAATGTCAAAAGTGGCATGAGAACAATGAACACCAAACAATCATCGATACGCTTGAGTCCATAGATGCGGATCAGCGAACACCCGAGATGGATAGCGTATTGGCTCGAGCCTATAACAATGAGGCAGACCCTCGGACACCTGACGGTCGGGAAATGTTGCGTCGAGCGATTGCACTCTTAGAGCCTCATGAGGACAGTTTGGGCAAAACGTCTCCTTGGAATTTCAGAATGGGTTATGCCTATTACTACCTTGATCAGGAAGGTAAGGCGCTAACTTATTTCCGCCGAGCGCACCAGGTAGAACCTGATGACGAAGATACCCAAACGTTCATTGAATCTTGTCAGAAATGTATCTCACTGCCACGTTTATTGGAGACCTTTAGAGAGCGTACTCAAAATGCTTGGGCGGCCTTTGAAGCACAAGAAGCTGAACTTCGCGGCATCATGGATGCGGATCACAAACATGAAAACGGGCAAATGCTCATTGAACGCTGTGAGTTGATTTTAGCGATAGCGTTTGACAATATCTCTTTTGAACTGGGTTTTAACGGTGTCAAACACGAATTGATTTTGACACCCGAAGGTGATCGACAGAAGCTCTTCGAATTGGTTTATTTCAGAAACCACGCGCCTCAATCCGTTTTAGAACATTGGAATATTTTGGTTGGTCGCCAGGGTTCGACCAATATGGGATTGCGCGTCGATGGCATCGATGTGGATGGCAACGACGTCCTGGTATGGCTTGAGCCCGATGACGACGAATATCGACTTTTCGTTTATTGTGAAAAGTTGTTGGAGAAGAAAGCGCAGGAAGAAGGTCGCGTTTGGTGGATGTTGACGAATCTGACGGATCAGATTTTGGGTGAAATCCCACACATGCGATACATTTCGGATTTCGAGGTGTTGGACGAGACCAGGCCTGAGCCTGCGATTCGATTGGCCGAACTCCCTGAAAAGTTGAAGTCGTTGGGTAAAGAACTTTCGTTGGATGCTCAAGAATTGTTGGAAAACAGCTATCTAGGCTATCAAGCGAAACCCGATGAGGATCCCGAGGCTGATTGGCGATTGGATATCATCGCAGGATCAACGCGTTCGGCACCGCTGATCAACGGCTATATGAGTGCCGATAATGAAACGATGGATGATCTCCATGCGGACGGCATCGTCGCGGGCTTTGTCTGTTTCCCGTTGGATGGATTTACCGGTGACGATCGCACGCAAGAAATTTTTGATTTTCGTGAAGCATTAGAGAATCGACTAGCGGAGTCTTGTGGTTCAGACTTGGTGACATTGATTGGCGGAGCAACCGGCCTTTATTACGGATACGTTGACTTTATTGCTTGGGATTTGATGCCGGTATTGGAAGAGGCCAAGGCATTTTTTGAAGAAAGTGACGTGGTGTGGGCGAGTTTCCATACCTTCCGTCGTGAAGCCGGCACCGTGCCTTTGAAAACAATGCCGGAGGAGGCTACGGCTGATCAGGAGGTGTCCGATGATGAGGTGCCTGAGTTAGACGAGACGCTCACAGGTATGGACTACATTCCTTACACTCCCGACAACGCCGAGGCGTTTTTCTCGCAGCTTGAGCAATGGAATGACGATGATGAGTACACCCGTTGCATTCAGGCGTTGAATGCCATCCCAGAGGATTGGCGCAATTATCGTATTGCTTACGCGATGGCTCGCGCGTTGGAAAACTACGCCATTCTTGGTGATCATGGCGAGGGTACTCCGAGCTACAAGGGTGACAAAGCGCTCCGTCGAGCCATTGAGGTCTTGGAAGCTGTTCGTGAGGACGGTCAGGATAAGGCCCAGTGGCACATGCGTATGGCTTATGGCTATCAGTATCTCAATGGTCAGGAGGAAAAGGCCATTCCATACGCCAAGCGATGGGCCGAGTTGGATCCTGAAGACGAGGATGCAGTTACTGTGATCAAGGAATGTGAAGCCGAAATCGCAAAGCGTGAGTCATCAAATCCGGCATCAACTGAGGATGAGGATAAGACAGGCATGTTCGCTGGATCAGTTTTGCTGTCAAAAGGCGAATGGGATCGAAATCAATTGATGGCTGATTTGGTGCAACAGTGGAATATAGATGTCGATGATGACGAAAAAGGCGACACTGAACATCCCGATGTTCTATTGATCACTTCGGGCGACATGATAGGCGCAATCACGCTAATGCGCTCGCCTGTCCCAAATGGTGAGGCAGAAGAATGTGCTGAAAATAACTATATGTGGCCTGATGCGGTTAAGGTTGCGAAAGAGCATGCCGCACATATCCTTGTGGCAGTGATCGGTAAGGAAGAGGATGTCTTAGAGCGAGGCCGGTTTTATACCAAGTTAGTTGCTACATGTTGCCGACAAGCGCATGCTACGGGTGTCTATACCAGTGGTGTGGTGTTTGAGCCGTCTTTTTATGAAGAGATGGCCGGAATCATGAAGGAGGGTGAACTCCCTCTCAATAATTGGATTTGGTTCGGGCTTTATCGAACGGCAACCGGTGTCAATGCCTATACCTACGGCATGGATGTTTTTGGTAAGGAAGAACTCGAAGTCCTCGATGCGAATGCCGAACCGATGACCGTACGCGAGTTTTTGGTCAATCTTGTTGGCTATGTGCTCGATGAAGACGTCACACTCAAGGATGGCGAGACGATTGGTTTCTCAGCCGATGATAAACATCGCATTACGCGTAGCCAGGGTGTGGCGCTGCCGGAACAAATGACGCTCAAAGTTTCTTGGGATTCGTCGGATGACGATCCTGATGACACTAAAGAAACGACTGAGGAGGCGGATACTGGTTTGGATGAACGGGAATAGCTTGAGGCTATGCTATAGAAGGGATGGACCTCGTTGTAGACAATGGAGTTTTGATTAGACGGTAAGAAAGAGGGGGGTGTCATGGGAGCATGGGGCATAACAGCATTAGAGCGTGATGAAGGACTGGATGTACTGGACATCCTCAAAAATGATTATGTACCAGATCATCCGGTAATGGATCTGGGTGAGATGATCGAACTGATGAAAGAGGAATGTATGTTGGGAGCAGACTTCTCGCAAATCGATTTTCTCTTTGACAATACTGCGATGGCTTTGGCCGAACTGTATTTCCAATGGAAGGATAACAGCAAGCTTGAGGAAGCAATATGGGATAAGGTCACGGGGTTCACGGCATCTAAAGAGGCCCTTGCCTTTCTGCTGAGTCAGCTCGGTGATATAAAAAATGAGGTGCCAGACGAGGATGGTATCCGTGAAATTGTAGAGCTTTGGAAGGATGAAGACACTGGAGAGGTCGCTCCTGAGTGGTTGAAGCACTTGAATCAGCTCATTGAGCGACTGGCTGGGGAACAAAGGGGATAACAGATGTCGGACAAAAAATACTACGTTCTTTTTGCCATTTACTTACGTTGGTGCATAGAACATGACCTGATGGGCGAAGACTTCCTAGCAAAATACAGCCAGATTGTACAGAAGGTCAGGACTGCACCAGATACCATGGATCTGCGGGAATTTATTCGTGTTGAACTCAACGGGAAACTGACTATTTCAATGTTCAACAAGATTGGGCAAGCATTTACTGGCTATTACTATGGTGAACATGATAGTCCCAATTTTCCCCAGGACATAGAAAACTATGCCTTGGAATATTTAGGCTCAGATAAGTATTATTCCGATGAGTACCAATTTAAGGCTCCACTATTTATTCCTTTTAACGAAGCCAACTATAAAGCCATAGCTAAGTTTATGGACACGCGATTTGCAAATTGGCATGGACAGCGCTTTGACGAAAAGACGCTCGAACCATCAGAAGTTGCTCAGTCGCTCATGGAGTTTCTCGATTGCGAATGCACCTATTTCCCGTCGATGGCTGATGATGATCCGATTATGGCGGCATATAGCTATGCGAAGCGCGATTGTGAGCATGAAGGCTTCATACCTATGTTGATCAGAGCTGATGATGAAACGCTGCTGGAATGCCTAGTGATGAATGCCGATCCAGCTCATGATGACGATATTCACGAATTTGATTCTCACACGGTTGGTGAGTATCGAAAGAAGTGGCTCAATGAAGCCATCTTGGATGGCAACAGTGTGCTTCAGTCCATGATTGGAGATCGTCGTTCAGAGGCTGAAGATGATGACATGGATTGGGAGGAAGAGGTTCTTGGTGAAATGACGGGGGGAGATGACAACCATCGATTCTCAAGCTATTGGAATGGCGAAACAGACATGACGTATCCGCTCATTCTTGCCAAGATTCCTGTGAAGAAGCCTTGGGAAATTTTCGCGTATCTGCCTTTTGGTCAGTGGAATGAGTGTCCTGATACGCCTCAGCTGATGGCTGTCTCTAAATATTGGTATGAAAAATTTGGTGCTGTCTCGGTTGCTATGAGTCACGATGAGTTGGAGTTTGTGTTACCTAAACCCGTGGATGAGTCCGTCGCTATGGCTACTGCTTTGGAGCATTATGGATTTTGCCCGGATGTCATCGATCAAGGGCCTGAAGATGCGACAGTCGGTAGGCTAG
>CALEAW010000094.1 GCA_937943605.1 uncultured Sutterella sp.
GTACGCTCCCTATACACATTTAGTTACATGTTAGAAAGGCGCGAAAATCAAGATCTCTTATCTGGAGATCATGATGACCGACTGGCAACAGGTGTACGCCGCTTTTCGCAGTAGCGGCCTCAACAAAACCACTTTCTATCGAACCCGGCTGCATGAATTTTTCGAAGCTGGAGCAGACCTACCAAAAATCTCTGTGCTCTACGAGCAATTCAATCAAATTGAAAAAACCGTCAAAGCACAAGAGAAATATCCCCGCGCTCGGCTCGTCAGAGTTGTTAGCGGCAATTCTTCTGTCACTACTTCCATTGAACCGACTTCTGGCTCCCGAGCCCTAGATTGCACGGAGTCGACATCAATTGGACAAGTTCCTGTTCAATTAGACCTTCCTGGTGGTTCACGTCTGACTTTCTATACCTCTACCCCCGAAAAGCTAGCTCTCTCACTGTTTCAAATGTCAATCGGGAGATAAGCAATGACGCCGTTTGATTTTTCCAAAATTCCAAATGTCACACTAGTCGTATGCCCCGTTGATATGCGTTCTGGATTTGCTTCTCTTGCTCAGTACGCTGAAACGTACGCTGGGATTAACGTCGAACTCGGGCAGGATGTTGTCGTCTTCATCTCTCGCAATCGTCGTTTAGTAAAAGTCATTCACACCGATGATCATGGCCGTACTTTGATTACTCGACGGCTACGTAAAGGGAGCTTTGAAAAGTTTTTGGTTCGTCAGAACCAACATGCTGAGCTTGGTTTGACTGCTGGAGAGCTCCAAAAATTCCTTAATGGTGAGACTTTGATGGTGCAGAAGGACACATTTTTCTAACATCTTTTTGATGCAGATCAACCTACAACAACTTAGAAATACTCATTAAATTTCCTTTCAGGAATTAAATAAAAGGTCGAGCAAAAACGCGCTCCAGGGGCTATCTAAAGCCCTTTGGAGTGCGTTTTTATAACGGTTTTGATTGAAAAATCAAAACAGATCGTACGTCTCCTATAACGCAACGTAGCCCGTCTTATAGCCTGTGCCACAAAGGAAGTAATGGGAAATAACCTTTGAAAAAGATGTTAAACTTATGACTCCAAACAACCCTTCTTGTACTACGCCCATGTCTTCCGATAACTTCAACATCGATGCTCTTATGGCTAAGATTGCTCAGCTTGAAGCTCGAGTTCAGCAACTCGATGAAAGTAACCGCAAGCTCGATGAAAGCAACCGCAAGCTCGAGGACAGTAATCGAAAGCTCGAGGACAGTAATCGAAAGCTCGAGGATAGTAATCGAAAGCTAGAGGACAGCAACAAACTAATTGAAGCCGTCAACTGCACCTTGAAAGAAGAGTTGAGGGTGTGTACAGATGCGGCCAAAGATTTAATCCCAGCAACTCGCGCAATTTTCAGAGTCGGTGAGTCACTTATGACTGGCGATCCAGAAGAAGATGCCTACCTCTTGAGTGTCATTGAAGCCGTCACTCGAGAAGTGCATCGCATCGCCATGGAAGCTCAGCGTCTTGATCACTATCGTCGTGTTGGTAAAGACGCTAATACTGGCAGTAAATCAGCTGATAACAGTGTTATTGCTGACGAGAAGCAGACCGATTCAGACGAACCGTCTTCACCTTCCGAAGTTATTGATCAGGAAGTCAATCAACCTCTTGAAGAAAAGGCGGAGGAAGCTAAACAAAAACTCAGCGACTCTGACAAATTGATGTCGGCCGCGAATGAGGGAGCTAAGAAAGCCAAATGTGTGTTGGCGGGTTTAGGTGTAGCAAGTAGAGCACTCGAAGCAATTGTTGGCATTATCAATACACCAGCACCTCCGAGAGCACCTTTCAGTGGCAAAGCTTCCCCTGGTCGACAGAAGGCTAAAGTTCAAGGACAAAAACGCACTAGCAAAGCAGATCCGCTCAATGCTTTGATTTGTCCCCAGTGTGGAAAGCCAGTTGAGTCACTCGGCGAATTTAGCCGTCACTCAAAATCACTTGCTGAGTCGATCATACAGCGACTTATTCTTCTCGAAAGCCAAACAAGCATCGGCTATTGCTATAACTGTAAATGCGCAGTTTCCTCGATAACTACGAACACCTCAGTAACTTTAACCCCAGATAATGGTAGCACTGTTGCACAGGATCTGGTGATTGAAGGAATGGAGATGCAAACCGAGGGGGTGCCTCGCAATGCTGTAGAAAAGATGCTCTTCACTCCAATGAATCTTGGACATGACACGATGTGCAGGCAGGAGCGTAGCTGGATGGATTTGTATGGTTCTTTGTTACTCTATGGTATTCAACAGCAAGCCCAATCCGAAGAGTTGCTTCTTTCTGATGAAACACCCTTCCGATGTCTGGAGTTAGAGGGGCGTGGTGTATCTCCCCTTCGCAAGAGCACTAACGAAAAAGAAGGTGCCAAGCAAGGTTATGTTCTGAGTATTTGTAATCGCGAAGACTCTGTTAAAAAGTTCGTGATTTTCAATGCCATGATTGGACGTAGCGCTAAGGCGATCAGAGAACATCTCGAGCCGTATTTGAAAAACGATAAGTTGAAATTACTCGTGACGGATGGCTATGAGGCTTATGACACCATTCTTCGTCAAGCTGACTGGGGTGTTACTCGTGCTGCCTGTTGGACCCATTGGCGTCGAACGATCATTAAAGCTGTCGAATTCGACTTGTTTGCAAAACAAGTAAGGAAGCTTTCTGTTGAAGAAGCCGAAAACCTCTTTGTGACAAGATTGACCAAAGAAAACTCGACAACAGATTTGTTCCTCTATCTGATCGAAGGTATACGCAAGCTTTATGCTCATGACAGAGCATTGAAACCGTTGCCCAATGAATCACAAAAGGATTTCCTTAACCGAGTCCGTGAAAATCGCAATAAATATGCAAAAGTCATCGTCAAGAACATCGATGAGATCATTGACTCGATTAAAGATAAAGTCGTAGTTCGTTGCGGAAACCGTTTCAAGGCTGCTCCAAAAGTGACGCCACAGCAAGCAGCTGTAGTGACGTACTATCTAAATAACCGAGAAGAACTGATGGCCTTCTTGAACGATCCGCGTGTGCCTCTGGATACGAATGCTATTGAGCGTTGCATCCGTCCTGTGGCATGCCTGGAAGGAACGACCAAGTATCGCCAAACAGTCCTGCACATGCAAAACATGTGCAACATCTTCACGCTTTTTGAAACAGCAAAGCGTAACGGTATCACGCGTCCAGATGAATACCTGAAGAAATTTGGTCGAGCGGTCTTCAAGTACTGCTTTGAAAAACGCTGGACTCAAGAGTTTGAAACCAAGGGTGTCTATCCTGTCACCAAAGGCCTGCGCAATTGGAATATGAAGGAATTGAGAGACGGCTTTGATGTGACACCTTGGTTACCCTGGAATTACCAGGAACCACCATTACCAGAAGCTGTCAAATAAATTAAAGGGCACCACCTTGCGGTTGGTGCCCTTTTTTTGACCTTGTTGAGAAGCCAAATTGTAAAAGTACGTGTATAGGGAGCGTAC
>CALEAW010000095.1 GCA_937943605.1 uncultured Sutterella sp.
GTCAAACGTTTGACGAAAAGAGCTGGATGGTGATGAGCAGCAACTACTTGAAGTACCGCTTCAATGTGGGCGATATTGCTGTGAAGCCGATGTTCTTGGCCGACATTGGTTGGACCCATACCAGTGGCAGTGAGTCCACCTACTTGAAGCGAGACAGCCTCAATGATGCAACCGTTGACTTAGGTGTTGGTCTTGAACTTGAAGGTGGATTCAACTCTACGAGTTGGATGCTTCAGTTGACCGCTCGACACAACGTTTGGCGCTCTGCCGACACGGTTGGCGTGAACCTCAAGAACGCTCAAGGCTTTATCTCTTATGGCCTTGACGATCAGAAGGTCACTACCTTTGGTGCACACGGCATGATCAGTCAACGTCTGTCGAAGACTATGATGCTTGACATTGCAACGGGCGCAACCGCCTCTACGGACGGCGCACTCGGCATCAATGGCAACGCTAGATTGCGTTGGTTGTTCTAAAACGATAGATCTTTAACAGATCAAATAGCATTGAGCCCAGAAAGATACCTTCTTTCTGGGCTATTTTTCGGCTGTTCCATCCGAGGAGTTATTGGCTTCTTCAAGACATGGCAATTGCTTTCTTCACAGAACAAGCCAATAACCTCAACAGAGTTCACAAATCAATTCAGCCCAGGGAATGCTCACTTCCCTGGGCTGATACTAAAGCGTGAATCAGATAGTAGCGCTATTAGAAGAGATAACGGACTCGAACGTTACCGTTAATACCCTTAGCACCATCCGTATTGGACGTACCACCGATCGTTGCTTCGACATTCAAGTTGTCAGTGACGCGTTGAATCGTCGTCAGATGGGCATTGAATTCCGTCGTGTGCGACTGATCAACGTCGTAAGTCAGATAGCCCGACGAATTCGTTAGACCAATACCGATGCTGTCATAGTTATTCCAGACATTGCGACGAACAGCCATTTGAGCAACCCAAGCACTCTTATCAGACTGGGCAACCCATTCCATCCCCACACCCAAATCAAAGGCGTAATCCTTCGTGGCTTCACGCTTCATGAATGCAGTACGGCCTTCACGAGTGTAGGTCGCAGCCAAATCAGCCAACAACATTGGCTTAAAGGAGACTTGATAGTCACCAAAAGCCGTCATCGGGATATTGACCTTCAAAGCATTCGAGCTAACGAGAGAATACGTACGGTCACGGAAGCTCTGCGGACCAATATGGATCGTGGTCGGCGTGAACTGACGAGATGCACTGGTAAGACCAGCCGTCAACATCGTCTGGAATTCAACGTCGTTGCTGAAGGTCTTGTTGGCATAACCCGTCAAGGCATACATACGACCGTTGTCGTTATTGACCTCATTACGGTTAGACATGTCGCCCAATGTGAACATGGCACCGAGTACCGTCTTCGAACCATCGGTATCACGAAGAATGGTGTCGTAACCAAGGCTTGATGTCGCGGTACGTAAGTGCAAAGCACCGTCTTTAACGAGGCTACCGCCAACGTCAACAAAGAGGGATTGATGAGCAGCATCCGCATCCATAGCGCGACCAATCATCGAAAGGTCCCCACCCATGCTCGCCAACTGATAATCAGCCGGAGACGTGCGATAAGCCACCTGACGAAGTGACATCACGCGATTGTCAATGGCTTGACGAACGGGCGACATCATCGGCTTGATCGGCTTATTATTCGCAAACTCTTGAAGCATCTGATCAGCCTTCGCAATGGTATTGGTTAGGCTTGCAACACCTTCTTCCTTATTGGCATGTGAAAGGCCACTGTCGATCGCGACTTCAAGGAGCGCTTCTCCACCTTGTTCGTTATGCTCAACAATAGCGTCAAAGAGCGAGAAATACTTCGGCTTCCACGCATTACCGATAATCCCTTGAATAGTACTCGAAATGTCGTGTGCCGGATTACGCTTAAACTCAAAGTTGATGTTCTTATAGTCTTGCTTGTAAGCAACCGTCGGCAGGTTACCATCCAAATTAAAGGTAATGCTTCGGTCTCGACGGTAGTCTTCAATACCATCCTGAGTAGCAACGAGCGCATAACTCTTATCGTAGGAATAATTCCCTGTCGCCAAGAAGTCATCTGAGAAAGAAGCGGACACCTTGGCGGTATCATCCAAGGTCAATTTCTTTACGCCCAAACCGACCACAGCACCCGTCTCACTATGTCGCGGATCGACAGATGTCAGAGAAAGCGAATTAATCACTCTGATTGAACCACCCATACGTGTCAAGCCCTGCGTGGTCAAATCGTTGGCAACAAGTCTCGAACCCGAGTTCAACACGGAGTTCTTTTCATTCATCGTCCACTTAGCAATCTCAATCGTGCCAGAGCCATCGGCCATGATGCTATTGATCTTGGTATTGGCATGACTTACGCGAACCAGGGAATCTTTGACGTAGAGCTTGTCTAACGAAATCGAAGAACTGTCGTCTTGCGAAATATGCACGACCCCACGATTACCTTGAGCTACAACATCGCCGAGACTCAGTTGAGAGCCGTTACGAAGTCTAATACCATCATCGAGCAATTCCGTGACCTTAACACCTGCGCCATTGAAATGCGATTTATCAAGATTGAAACTCGCCTTCATACGATGAAGATGGGCATTAAATAACGAACTGACAGCCTTAATATTGCCTTCGTAATAGATCGTATCGTTCGCTACAGAAGTACCTTCATGGAGTTTCTGACGGAAGTCGAATTCAGTATTAGCACCATTCGTTGTGATGTTTTTGGTGATGTACTGATCAATATAGAGCTTGGTATCACCGCCAATGTTCATCGTGGACATGTTGGCATCAATATTGCCGAACACAAGCGTATTGCGACCAATATCCACTTGTGAATTCTCAAGCTTCAGCGTGTCAAACTTATAGGTCTTTGTTTCCCAATCGGGCTGATCAAAAGTAGCCGATTGATTCTTGCTATACCACGGTTTTCCAGCTTGTTGAGAAGCTTGGCCTTCCAACTCTTCAAGGCGTCCAGTAGGATCATTCCCACCATTACGATCGTCACGATAAAGCGCATGCGTGGTCGGCAAACCTTGCATCGTCAGTGACGAATTTTTAACTTCGATATTGCCCTTGATGTCAGCGCCACCATCCATAATCAGATGCGACTTTGGATTGACACGAGAACCATCTACTGCATTCTCGTATTTGTGGTGAAGGTTCAAATTACCCTTCAACTGACCATGATAAGCATAACGACCATCGGTATTGTTAATCGCAATGGTGGCACGGTTACCAGACGTATTGGTAATGATTGCACCATCGTCGGATGCCGCAATACGCTTAAAGGAAAGCGAATGTCCATTAACATCAAGCGTACCGCCACGTTCTGTAAAGATGAGATTATTCATATTCCCATCTTCATTAAGCGCTTTTTCGTGACCCAGTTTGACCGTACCAAGGCCATTGGCCAAATACACTAAGTCAAAAGTCTTCTCGGCATTGAGTACAGCCGTACCATTGCCAATACGTAGCTGATTGTTCTGCTTGCGGTTATAGTTCACCGTCCCAGCGCCGATCTGGTGCATGTTATTGCCCTTAACGCCAGAGACATTCCAATTTACAACACTGCCCGCGCCAGCGTTGATACCGGCGCCACTCACGGAGAACGGTCCAGCGGGATGATAACCATAAGAGTCGACCGTATAGGTGTGGTTGCCCTTAAAAACCAAACCACCACTACCAAGATCCACATTTCGGTCGATACGAAGCGTGCCACCTCCAGTGAATACTAAGTCCTTATCATTGGCAAAGCCCTTCGTATCTTTCTCTCCACGGAACGCAGTTTCGGCATTACCATTGATTTGATAGGCATTACCCGCTTCATTGAAGGCCAACGTACCTCCATTGAGCGCTACATCATGAGTCCACTTGTCCGTAAATTTCTTATATTCGTTGTTATAAAAGAGCGTTGCACCGTAGTTGTTACCAATGCCAAATGACATCGTGCCAAAAACGACCCATTTCTTTTCAATCTTGTCGTAAACGATGCAAAGTGAGCCACTATCGCCATTGGTGACTTTATTCGTGAATCCAGACGGTCCCTCAAAAAAGTCGGCAATCATGCCGTTTTTCCAACCGTCGATCTTTTTGTAGATGCCAGCCGTTTGGTAATCACGGTCATAGGCACCCAGGAAACCCGTTTGACCTTTACCTGTATTAAGGTTAACCGTACCGTTACCTACGCGATAAATGACAATCTGCTCGTTACCGTTCTTATCAATCGCTGTCCCGTAGCGCTTTTTCGCAGCTTCAAAATCCATAGTGAAGTCTGCACCACCTTCGAAGCCTGTTGTTTCAACAACAAACTTGCTGTAACGGAGATAAGCAACGTCTTCTTTTGGCGTGCTGTAGTGATCGACCTTGTTATAGACCGAATGACCATACTGAGGACGACCCACACTACCGCCTTCAAGGTAGTTATGTGCCACTGTCAGGCCAAATGCTCCACCCAGTGCTGCTGTGGCACCATGAACCTCGGCAGCCGAGAAATCGGGCATCGGAATATCTGGAAGACTCAGAATCGAGCCGTCCTTACCTTGAAGCTTAATACCCGTGGCACCAGGTTTAAAAACTCCCTTGTTTTGACCAAAGTCGAGATAATCTCGAACCCAGTGGTTCTGAATAAAGAGCGTGTTAGCTTGTGCGCTAGGAACGCATGTCGCCATAATGACAACGGGAAGTGCGGCAGCAAACGCCTTCGTAAGAGGATTTAATTGATATTGTGATTTGTTTTTCATGTGCAAAGTCTCATCTTGAGAGAGGCTTAATGAATGTAAAAAAGTCACATCATTTGACTTTGCACAGATAGTACATGGCAAAAATTACATATCACAAAAAAGACCATTTGCCTGTTCGACAAACGTTTCCATCAGTTACCGCTTAAAGGATTTTTGATGTACAACAAAGAAATCAACGCGCCCTGACTGCCGCTCTTTCCCTCTAAATAAGGTTATGCAGAAGAACAATTAAAGACAACCCCCGACAGCCAAAATCTTCTTAATAAATCAATTATTTTATTCTTATACCATATGCATATCAAAAAGGATGCCTAAGTCCCTTAAGGCGCAATATTTATTAACAGTAAAAAAATGGGCATGTCATACTATTTTATGAACTAGTATGACATGCGTCATACCTAACCGCTATTATTGCTTGACCCTATTCTCGGCATGATAGCCATCATATTGGTCGACTTTCCACTAGCTTCTAAGCCTCAACAGGCCCTTTTGACCCGCTTTAATCGTCAAACTCAGTCACAACAAAAGCGGGCTTTTGCAAAAGGCATATTGAGAGAATCACCCTCTATCACGGATAGTTTCTAGATGCCCTCCTTAGAAGACAACAACGCAAGCAACGCGTCTTTACTCAAGCGACTCGACATATCGGCGCCCTCTAAGAGCGCATCCGCAAGTGAACGCTTGGTGTCATGCAAACGCAAGATCTTTTCTTCAATCGTGCCTTCAGCTACCAAGCGATAAACCGTCACTGGACGCTCCTGACCAATGCGGTAGGCACGGTCTGAGGCCTGGTCTTCAATGGCCGGATTCCACCACGGATCCAAATGGATCACATAGTCGGCAGCCGTCAAATTAAGCCCCGTACCACCAGCCTTCAAGCTAATCAAGAAAAGCGGCATCTTGCCAAGACGGAAGGTTTCTGTGAGCTTCGTACGTTGCGCGGCCGACACAGCCCCATCCAAGTAGAGGTACTCAATATTGAGCGCATCTAGAGCTTCACGCACCAAGGCCAAGTGAGACGTAAACTGACTAAAGACCAACGCGCGATGACCATTGTGATGCAGTTCTTCGACGAGCTTCAAGAAAGCCTGAGTCTTAGAAGAATCAAACGTCAACTGTGGATTGACAAGCTTCGGATGACAAGCAGCCTGACGTAAACGCGTGAGCGCAGCGAGCGCCTGCATCGGATTAATTTCGCCAGACTCAAGCTCTTCAACGGTCTTTTCACGGAT
>CALEAW010000096.1 GCA_937943605.1 uncultured Sutterella sp.
TCCAGTCTCAAAGTCGCAGTTGGTTGTTTAGTATCAGAATCGCTTACCGTTAACATAAAGTTCATTTACCCGTTATCATACGAGGTTGGTGTAACTTCTGCACACCTTAACTGCAAACTGGATAATTATGCTTGCTAAACGATTCACTTTCGCCGCTTTAGGATTGACCGCCCTCCTTTCCCTGTCTGGATGTAACACGATGACTGAAGCGTGGGACAACCCTGGTTCTGTTGTTCCTGACTTTTTGAAGCCCTACCGTGCAGACGTACATCAAGGGAATTTGATTACGAGCGAAATGATCATGCAACTTGAAAAAGGCATGACCAAACCTCAAGTTCAATTTTTATTAGGCATCCCTTTGCTTCGTGACCAGTTCCATCCAAACCGTTGGGACTATGTCTATTACTTGTTGCGCGGCAATGATGACCGCCAACTTCGCAAGTTAACTGTTTACTTTGATGCCGAAGGTCGAGTAGATCATTGGATTTCCGATCCGATGCCCGACGAAGAACAGGCTGACCAAATGATTCTTGGCACGACGAATTCTTTTGAACCACGCGCTCCTAAGGTCACGCCTAGTGTTGTCAATCAAAACTGACTTTACCTCGAGGACATAAAGTCATGACTCCTCAGATCGAACGCCTAAAGGCATTGGTTGCTCAGCTGATCGCTCGACTTGAACACGAAAAAGCCGAAAACCGTCGCCTGACTTCTCAGCTCGCTTCGCGTGAAGCTGAACTTGCTCAAACCAAACGCCGTATGGATGATTTACGTCGTAAGGTTGAAGCACTTTTTAGCTCCAATCGTAACAACGATACTCTGCTTTAAAGGAACGCATCATGCCTGAAGTGACCGTCAATATCTATAGTCGCACTTACCGCTTAGCTGTTAGTACAGGCGAAGAAGGCCTTATTCAGCAGTGCGCAGAGCTTGTTGACAAACAAATGAAAGCAATCAGAGAAGGCGGCAAGGTCATTAATCAAGACCAAATTGCCGTCTTAGCTGCGCTTGAAGTGGCTTATGAAGCTCAAAAGCAAGCTGAAAAACTCGCTTCTGAAGAAACGCAATGCGTTGCAACAAAAGATGCTGAGATTGAATCGTTAAAGGCTCGTATTCGTGAACTTGAGGCACGTCCTGTTGTGCTGCCCGCTGGTTCAGGTAACGCATCACCTGATGCGGCTCTTTTGCGTGAAATCGAAAAGCTGTCAAAGCAATGCGAAGAAGCAATTTTTACCGATATTCGTAAGACGGGGGTCTTCTAACGAAGCTCTCGAAAATGTAACGAACGCTCCCAAATACCATTTAAATCCGCTACAATGAACTTAACCCTGCGGCGGTGAGCACCGGGCTCCAAAGTTCCTAGAACCAATGCTAAAACCATTAGGTTGGTGTACTCGAGAGCCGATAGAGTGTCCGACACGCGTTGTCCGACCCGTTCCGCTCCGGAGCCGACCGCCCTGAACTTTCGGTTCAGGTAACGTAGTCCAGCCCCGTTGCAGGCCCTCTTTTCAATGGGGCAATCCTTCTGTAAGGATTGCCCCATTTTCATATCTTTTGCCATCACCGCGATGAATCAAAAAGCCACTCTCTCACAACTCATAACGACAGCAAACCGCTTTTGGCTAATGAAGACTGAGCCTGGCGAATGTTCTATTGACGATGCCCTCAACGCGCCAAACCATCAAGTCGACTGGTTTGGTATTCGTAACTATCAAGCGCGCAACTTCCTTCGAGATGACATGACACTTGGCGACGCAGTCTTGTTTTACCACTCAAGCTACCCTAAACCAGGTATCGCGGGCATTGCTCGAATTGCCTCAAAAGCCTATCCAGACCCTCTTCAGTTTGATACGTCAAGTGAATACTTTGACCCAAAAAGCAAAGAAGAGAACCCTCGTTGGTTGACGATTGACGTCGAAGCGCTGTTCAAATGCCCAGTGATCGAACTTGGTGAATTGCGCGAGCATGAAGAGCTCGCAAACATGCGTGTGCTTCAAAAAGGTAACCGCCTCTCCATCACGCCCGTCTCCAAAGAGGAGTTTGAATTTATCGCCAAACAGTGGCTAGGCTATTAACAGAACCATAAAAAATGAGCGAGATCAATCAGACCTCGCTCATTTTTTCATCACAGATCTAGTTCGCTGTTTTCTTCTTCAACGACCAAAGCATCAACCCCACCCCTAACACAATGAGAGGTAGCGTCAGCCATTGACCTCGAGATAAATCTAAAGCCTGTAATCCGAGGAACGCATCGGGTTCACGGAACCATTCCACAATAAAGCGAGCGAGACCATACCCAAAACAGAAGAGCCCCGAAATAAACCCAGTGGGACGCGGCTTTTTGGAGGCAATCCACAAAACCAAAAAGAGTAACAACCCTTCGCCAAAAGCCTCGTAAAGCTGAGATGGGTGACGAGGAATACCGCCATCCATCGCCTGAGGAAAAATCATAGCCCAAGGCAGATCGCCCGAGACGGGACGTCCCCAAAGCTCACCATTAATAAAGTTGCCAATGCGACCGAACATCAACCCCGGCGGCACCAGTGGGGCAACAAAATCCGAAATTGTCCAAAACGAACACTGATGAGCCTTAGCAAAAATGGCCATCACAATGATCACCCCTAAGAGACCACCATGGGCGCTCATACCCCCATCCCATACTGCCAAAATAGCCTGAGGATTTGCCAAGTAGTAGCTAGGCTGATAGAAAAGACAGTAGCCTAATCGCCCACCTAAAATGACCCCGAGAATGCCATAAAAAAGCAAATTCTCCATATCATCTAATGAAATACCGCGCCAAGCCTCTTTCGTCCGGCGCCTCCCGAGCCACCAAAAGCACACAAAACCCACGAGATACATCAAACCGTACCAACGAATGGCCAGTGGTCCAACACTAAGAGCGATCGGGTCAAACTGCGGATGGATAAGCATGTTTTAAGTTATTTAGCGAATTGTTATAAAAAGACTTTTCCTGCTTGGAAGCAGGTATTATGAAGCCTTTATCACCTTTACGTTCAAGTCAAAGGCTCAAAATGACCATTTCTATGCTTTCTGGTAACAGTGCCTCACAGATGCTGACACTTTTGCGTACGCATCGCCCCTTGGTTCATTGCTTGACCAATGAAGTCGTACAAGAAATCACCGCTAATGTTTTATTAGCCGCTGGCGCATCGCCAGCCATGGTCGTAGCCGAAGAAGAAGCGGGTTACTTTGCCAGCATCTCTGGCGGCATTCTCATTAATATTGGTACGCCTTACGCAGCTCGTTTGAAAGCCATGCACGCAGCAGTCGACGCCGCCATTGAGACTAACCGTCCTTGGGTTTTAGACCCTGTAGCCGCAGGCGGAATTCCTTGGCGTGATGGTGTTATCAACACCTTTGTTGAAAAGCGTCCCACAGTGATTCGAGGAAACGCTAGCGAAATCCTTGCGCTCGCTGGTGAAAAGAAAGGCGGTAAAGGCGTCGATAGCACCAATGCCTCTGACGAAGCGTTAGAAGCCGCACAGCGTTTGGCTTTAGCTCGCAAAGTCATCGTCGCTGTGACTGGTGAAACCGATTACATCACCGACGGCAATCAGACCTTAAACGTCCCTGGCGGACATCCAATGGCCACGCTCGTCGTAGGGACTGGTTGCTCACTCTCCGCACTGGTTGCAGGTTTCTGCGCTATCACCGATGACCATCTGACAGCTACCGCCACGGCCTGTGCATTAGCGAAAAAAGCCGCTGAAAAAGCCATGATGCGCGCACAAGGCCCCGGGAGCTTCCATAACGAATACTTGGATGCCCTTTATCAGATTCAACCAAACGACTTTCTTTAACTTCTTCACTGGATGAGGAATTGACCATGCAAGCAGATTCTCTTCGTTTATATTTGGTGCTCGACCCAGACCTCTGTGGAGGATCTGCTGGTATGGTGGATACTGCCATTCAAGCCGCGAAAGCTGGTGTTACGACCATCCAACTTCGTGCACCAAATTGGAAAAAACGTCAGTACGCAGAATGTGGAAGAGCACTCCTCAAAGCACTTAAGCCTTACCATGTGCCACTCATCGTGAACGATCATGCCGATGTTGCTATCGCCATTGGCGCACAAGGTATTCACGTTGGCCAAGATGACTTATCGGTCACTGATTGCCGCAAGCTCATGCCGCGCGATATGATCCTTGGGCTCTCCGTGACGAATCTTGAGGAATGCTTAGCTGTCGATCCTAAGCTCGTTGACTACATCGGCATTGGCCCCGTTTGGCCAACGAGCACGAAAAAAGATGCCGCCGAGGCACTTGGGTTGCCTGGTCTCATTGAAATTGCTCAGCAAGCCCCTTGTCCATCTGTCGCTATCGGGGGAATTACTGCGGCGGATGTGCCCTCCATCATGTATTCTGACGTGAACGGCATTGCTGTCGTTTCGGCCATTTGTGGTCAACCTGATATTCCTCTCGCCGTGCAAATTCTGCTCGACGCTATGCCTTCATGATGATATTTCGTTCTATTTGCACCAAAGAAACCGCACGTGCGATTTCTGCCATTTTGGCTCTCTCGCTCGCTTTCCTCGTCTACGGCGTGGGCGGGACACGCGCACTACAACTTTGGTGCTTTTTGTTTCCAGCGTCGCTTTTATTTTTACTCTCAGACTTCTGGCGTCAATTAAGGATACCTGCAAGCTTATTGCTCGGCCTGACTTGTGCACTCTCGGCGATTGACACGGGCATCCGTAGTTTTTTGAAAGATGTCTATCAGTCAGACATACTTTCTGGCTTTGTCGTCGAATCGGTTGCAAACACCCATACCTCTGAATCTCTTGAATTTATTGGTACTGTTTGGCCTGACCTTCTATTCTGGAGCGCTCTAGCGCTGCTCACATTTGTCCTTCAAATTTGGTTTCTTCGTCGCCGTTGTAAGCAAACCATCTCGACACCAATTGAACATCGACGTATTGCACTCGGCGTCCTAGTATTCTTACTCACGCTTTCTGCTGTATCTTGGATTGTCCGCCCTTGGCGTCATCAGTTTCCTGTACTTTCTTGGTTACGTTTTCAGTCTTTCATCGTCGAATATCAACTTGATTGGCAACACGCTGAAGACGAACGACAGCAAGAAGTAGCAACGGCTAAAAATGAAGTTCTCCCCATTTCAGTTAAACCAAGAACCGTCGTTTTGATGATTGGGGAAAGCATTACACGCGACAACATGAGTCTTTATGGCTATCCACGTCAAACAACGCCTCAACTAGACGCACGTGCAACTAAAGACCCTCAATTTCGTTTCATTCCTGATGCTTGGTCAATAGACGCAAGTACCGTTGCCTCATTCCGGACAATGTTTGATTTTAGGGTACCCTACGACCAAAAAGAACCGACGGGTAATGTCTTCGCTTTTTTCAGAGCTGCAGGCTATCAAATTACTTGGATTAGTAACCAAGACGATCAAGCTATCAAATCAGAATGGATTGCCCACAGTGACAAGCAAATCATTCTCAATCGATTAGCGGGGCGCTCCAGCCGATCGTTGGACGACGTCACGCTTGCCCCCTTGAAGGAAGCCCTTGCCGATCCAGCGCCTCATAAGCTCATCGTCGTGCACATGATTGGCGCTCATCCGCACTTTTCTCTTCGTTACCCGGAGGGATTGCAGCCCACGTGGCCTGATAACGATGAGGTCTCTCAAAAGATGAAGGCCGATGATCGTTCAATGGTTGTACAGCACTCCCGAAATCAATACGATCTCGCTGTGCTTTACCAAGATCGCGTTCTCGCGGAGTCACTCGCACTAACCGAAGCCTCCTCCAAGCGAACACCCGCTTTTTGGCTTTACCTCTCTGATCACGGTGTCGAAACAGGAGCCTACGATGACCGTTCTGGACACTCTCAAACAACCCCGAGCGGTTATCGCATTCCCGTTTTGATGTGGGCTTCGCCTTCGCTATCCACTCAGTGGGCATGGTCTGACCTTCAAAATCGCTCTTTCCGTTCTGATTGGCTACCTTCAGTCCTATTTTCTGCGGCAGGTATCGAATTAAAGACACCTACACCACCGTCGGTACTTTCCAAAGACTATCAATGGCAGGATCCACCATCTAAAACACGATTCCTACCGAAACAGTAAGGCTTTCCTTAGAATGAGTGAGATACTTCATCATTCTTTCTAATTTGACCTATGAACGCCCAGTCTCCTTTAACCGTTGCGGCATTTTCTGAAAAAGATGCTAAAGACATCATTTTTGCAGAAGTGCTTGAAAAGCATGCTTTTGAAACAAAGCAATGGGATGCTTCTCAACGTGATGCCGCAACGCGTGACGCGAAAGGTCTGACTGGCAATTTACCGTCTAAGATCGCTCTCTTACCCATACGAGCACGCCTTGTCATTGCAAGAATGCATGAACGCTTAAAAGGCGTGGACAACATTCACACGAAAGTGTCGATCACATTTCCATGGACGGTCACTTTGGCTCTCTTTGCCTTGTTGTTCGGAGCACTTACTGACTATTTAGCGACTGACGGCGCTCGCATTAACTTACTTGCACCACCGCTTTTAGGCCTACTCCTCTGGAATCTAGCGATCTACTTTTTATTAATCGCTAAAGCCTTGCGGCTATTGACCTTTGAACTCCCCATGAGGCAAACAGTGACTCAGTGGTTAGTCAAATTCAGTACATACCTCCCCAAGGCAAATCCCATCCAACGTGCTTTTACCGAAAAGTGGATGAGCCTCGTTTTGCCCCAATATAAGCTCCGTATCGCTCGCGCCTTTCATCTCGCAGCCATGACGTTTGCCTGTGGTTTATTGCTTGGCGTTGCGATTAGAGGTATAGGTACGGCTTACCACGTCGGTTGGGAAAGTACATGGTTCGCCAATCAGCCGGCATTGATTCACACCTTTTTCGACTGGACCTATGGTCTCTTTCCTGCTGCTTTTTTAGGACTACCAGACATGCCTAGCGTCAGCGATGTCGCTCAAATGGCCTTTGGTTCTTCAGCTTCATCTGACATCCCAGCCTCCCCATGGATCATACGACTGATGATGTTGATTGTTGGGGTCGTCATTATTCCACGCTCCCTATTGGTGCTCTATGACACCATCAAGCTTCGTTGGCTCTCGAAACATATCGCTATTTCTTTGAAGTCTCCCTACTACCGCAGCTTATTGTCGGAAACACCTGTCTTACCGCAATGGACAGGTATTCTCATCAATACCCCAAGTTCAGATGAGGAATTGCCAGAAAAATGGCATCAGGTTGCCAATCATCTGAAACAAGCCTCTAACTCATCGATCGTCGTCTCTTTACACGCTATCAATGCTTGGGACGGTACGATTGCTGACACCTTAAAGCACTTACCTGTCGCAGAGCAATCTCATGTACTCATCGTATTCGATCCGACTTCAACCCCTGAAGAAGAAGTACATGGCCAATTGCTGAATGACATTTACGCTTGGGGCCAAGCACACCACATCAACACACCGATTGTCGGATTAGATCTCTCACGCATGGTGACTCGACATGGCGAAGGACATCCTTTGATCGGTAGCCGTACGGCCTTATGGCAAACCTTTGTGGCCGAACACCATTGCCGCTCTTTCACGTTCAACATAGACGACGAAAAAGCGCTAGATACGATTGCAACACAATTACGAACTTCAAATCCTTAGGTAGAGTGCGATAATTGCTTTAAAAAGCTATCCTTGAGTGACTATGTCCAAACCTGATCAATTTCGCATTCACCTGAGTCTTGTTAGCCATACCAATATTGGCAAGACAACCTTAGCCCGCACACTGCTTATGAAAGACGTCGGCGAAGTCGCTGACCGCGCCCACGTCACAGAAAATACCGAAGACTATGTGCTTGCACGAGATGCGGCCGGATGCGAACTGGTTCTTTGGGATACACCGGGCTTTGGTAATTCTGTGGCTCTTGCTAAACGCCTCACTGGTCGAACGAACCCTATCGGATGGTTTCTTGCTGAAGTCTGGGATCGCATGACGAATAAGGCTTTTTGGCTTAACCAACGAGCCATCAAGCACGTTAAAGACATTTCAGACGTTGTACTCTATTTGGTCAATGCCTCTGATCTCCCTAAGACAGCCCCCTACATTACGGCTGAGATGGAAATTATTTCCTGGATCAATAAGCCCGTCATCGTGCTTCTTAACCAAATGGGTAAGCCTCGTACGCACGCTGAAGAACGAGCAGATGTCGAAGCATGGCGTGATGCCATGAAACCCTATCCGTTTGTTAAGGATGTCCTTCCCATGGATGCCTTTGCGCGTTGTTGGGTTCAAGAAACGGCACTTTTTGATGCCATTGGTCGCGCCCTTCCTGCGACTCAACATGCCACTTTTGATGCTCTTCGGGACATTTGGATTCGTAGTCGACGAGCCCTCTATCTATCCTCAGTCGACGCCATTGCACGCCACATGTGGAAACTTCTGCAGGCGCATGAATTAGTCCCTGTACCAAGCCTCAAAGATCATGTCCGATCACTCGCTAACCAAATTGGTCTAATCAAAACCCGTAACGTCGAAATGGAGGACGCCCAAACGGCACTATCCTCGATGGCTGCCGATAGTCTATGCGCACTTACCGATAAGCTTATCGGCATTAATGGGCTCACTGGGAGTGGCGTCTCTCGCGAGATTTTGAGACGTATGAAAACGGACTGGCAAATGGCCTCTCACACGATTGCTCCAGCTTCAGCAGCCGCCGTTGGCGCTGGTGTTGGCGTTGCTGGCGGGGCTGCTGCGGGTGCCGCAGCGGATGCGGCGAGCGCAGGTCTTTCGTTAGGTCTTGGCACCTTATTGGGTGGCATCATCGGCGCGATTGGTGGTGTCGGCGCAGCCACCATTTATAACGCTCGGCATAAAAAAGAAGGGATTGATCTTTCTTGGAGCGAACACGCCGCACGCAACTTTATGCTTGAAGCGACATTGCTTTATTTAGCCGTTGCGCACTTTGGTCGCGGACGTGGGGATTGGCAAGCCGGAGAAAGTCCTGAATTTTGGAAAATAGCCGTGCAGGATGCCATGAAAGAACTCAAAATTACCTTTCTTCCTATTCGCAAGCTTACCCCTGAGGCTGGCGTTGAACAATTAACGCGCTTAACAGACTCGCTTCTTCGCGCTGTCTTTATGCGTCTTTATGAACGCGGTATCTAACACTCACTTGCACCATGCTCACTAAAGGCTTAACCACCATTGGGCTCTTACTCGCGTCGAATGTCTTTATGACATTGGCTTGGTATGCCCATTTGAAACTCCAAAGCGCCAAACTCATTAGCAACTGGCCACTTTATACCGTGATCCTTTTTTCTTGGGCGATTGCACTGTTGGAATACAGCTTCATGGTGCCAGCCAATCGCATTGGTTTTGAAGGCAATGGCGGCCCTTTCTCGCTTATTCAGCTGAAGATCATTCAAGAAGTGATTACCTTGTTGGTATTCACCTTGTTTTCCATTATCGCTTTCCAACAGCAATTAGCCTGGAATCACTTGGCCGCTTTTGCTTGCATGGTGGGGGCGGTTTATTTCGTCTTTATGAAGTAGTCTAAGCCAAGCGAGCCCACCTAGGTCGCTTGGCTACGCAATCCACTTTAACGAGGTTGCTGACTCGTATATGTCACTTCAAGAATCTCAAGGACTTCAACACCAGCTGGGTGCGTCACAGTGGCTGGTGTAGGCAACTTCACTTCATCTCCTTCTCGTGCCTTTAAAAAGACACGAGCGATAGGACTAATCCAGCTCACATCGCCATGCGCTGCATCAGCTTCATCGATCCCAACAATACGAATCTTGTGTTCTTCACCACGCTGATCACAGTACAGCACCGTTGCACCAAAAAAGATCTGATCCGTTGGCGGACGAGTATCAGGGTCGACCACTTCAGCCGATTCAATACGTTTATTCAAAAAACGAATACGCCGATCAATTTCACGCAAACGGCGCTTACCGTATTGATAGTCGCCATTCTCACTACGGTCGCCATTGCTCGCTGCCCAAGCTACTACATTCACCACTTCAGGACGCTCAACATTGACGAGATGTTCACGCTCATCCAACAATCGTCGGTAGCATGCTGGTGTCATGTAGTTCTTCGTATTAGGTGGTAAACCAGGAAGCTTGACTTCGTCGTCATCCTGCTCATTAGACATACATTTCTCCAGAAAACAATTAGCAAAGTTCTGTTTTCACTTACGGATTCTGATCCATAAAAATTTGAAGCGAATAAGAAGGTAGTTCCTGATACTTAACCTTCTCCCCGGAAAAGCGATAAACGTTTTCCTGATCGATGCAAGCCTCATCCTGTAACCAATGACACGTTTGAGGTGACAAGTAAGGAGAAGAAATATGCATCCAAGAGGCTACCAAAGGAAGAAAATTCAAGCCGCTACGATAAAACTTTATCGTTTCACGCTTGTTGAACCCACTCCCAGTAATAAAGAATGGCACCTCGTAAGAACCTTGCCGTTTATCGTTATGCTTCAGACACCAACCACTTTGATCGGATGCAAAATCTAACCCATGATCAGCTGTAAACAAGAGTCCCCATTTTTCACCATACTTAGACTCGCGCACCTTTAAAGCATCAGTCACTTCCTTTGCTAAGCGGTCAGTATTTTTTAAACTTTCGATATAGCAAGACAACTCTTGAGATTTAAAAAACTCTGTATATCGATCGTTAGTACGTCGACACGCTTGAGGATGCGAGCCGATCAGGTGTAACACAATCAGCTTTTTACCAGGTAAAGCAAGGCTTTCTTTAAATGGTTCTAAAAGATCCTCATCCGTCTTTTTAAGCACTTTGTTCAGCGGATTAAGATCATCAGCAACAAAATTATATTTGTCACACATTTTTGCCACGATCGAAATCGGCGAATCCGCACCTCCACGCTCACCTTGTGACGATATCCAAGTAGTTTGAAAACCCGCTGACTTAGCTAACGTCACAATGTTATAAGCCGGATTGAAATTTTCAGTGTCGCTATTTAGGTACAACTGTCGTGATAGCGATGGCACTGTACCAGCCGAGGCAGATATGTAGTTTTCAAACAACAAACCTGGCTCACTAGAGAGCCACGGCGTATTGTTCCACGGGGCACCATATGCGCCAAAGAAGTCTCGACGAGCACTTTCTCCAAGGATCAATACGTAATTGGTCGCAACACCTTCATCTGCGACAGCTTTCCAATCGGTCGAGCGATTAAAAATGGAATATTTATTTTGACCGTTAGACGAGTCTTCTAAAGCTTTATAAAAAGACAACACAAAATTGACTTCTGTGCTTTTGAGATCCCAAATATTTAATGGGTTGCCTTTGATCAGATTTTTTACGAACGTGTTGCTAGAAAAAGCCACAAGCAATACGAACAACACCACAACACGCTTACGATCTAAAGCTACTAAAAACTGTGAGTGCTTTTTGAGAAACAGAACCACGCAAGCAAAGGTGAGTAGCAAACCGCCATACCACCCAAAAACGCTCGGGGGAATGGAGGTTGCATATTCAAAGGCTTCATCAAAATTCGTGTACAAGAGGGCATCAATAGCGTTCTTATCAACATGGCCATAAGTTAGTCCAACCATGCCATACATTAAGGCGCAAACGCATGAAATCCCAAGGTATAAAAAACCTATCCAACGCCTCCAGTTGTACAAAAGCATGAAAAGAATGATCGAGACGATGGTTTCACGAGGGCCAAAATAATTGCCATACATGATCTGAGTGATGGCAAAAAACAGAACCAACAAGCTCCAAAACACTACGCTTGGAATAGCCAATTTAATTTTCACAGCGAGCCAAAATGAAATTAAAATTTAAATTTTAAGTGATTCTCTAGCCCTTGTCTCGACACAAGAAATACACACAATGACGACCAGAAAGAACATGGGGCATAGCTCACGCTATGCCCCATCATCTTATCGACCGTTAAACGAAACGATTACGGCACCATCTCTTCGACTTCATCCTTCTTAACAGGGCGAACGAGGTCTTCACGCTTCACACCAAGGTAAAGCGCGATAGCCGCAGCCACAAAGACGGAAGAGTACACACCAAGCAAAATACCGATCGTCAAAGCGAGCGAGAAGTAATGCAAGGCAGGACCACCGAAGAAGAACATCGAGAGCGTCATACAAAGTGTAGACGTATGGGTAATCACCGTACGAGAAATCGTGGCGGTAATTGCCGAGTTGATCACTTCGACCGTATCAGCGCGACGCATCGTACGGAAGTGTTCACGAACACGGTCGAAAATAATCACCGATTCATTCACGGAGTAACCCAACACAGCCAACACGGCAGCGAGCACCGGCAACGAGAATTCCCACTGCATGACGGAGAAGATACCGAGCACAATGAAGATGTCGTGCAAGTTAGCAATAATGGCTGCCACCGAGAACTTCCATTCGAAACGGAAGGCCAAGTAGATCATGATGCCAACCACCACGAGCGCAAGGGCTGTACCCCCGTCACGTGCGAGTTCTTCACCAACCTGAGGACCCACGTATTCGGTTCGCGTCAGCTGAGCGTCTGGCGTGTTCTTATGAATCACAGCCATCACTTCTTCAGCCACCTGACCAGACGTATAACCTGGCTTGGTCGGAACACGAATGACGATGTCAGATGCCGTACCGAATGTCTGTACTAAGACTTCATTAGAAATCGTCTTTAGTTCAGTACGAACCTGTTCAGTATTCACAGCGGACGGATATCGAACTTCCATTTGCGTACCGCCCGTGAACTCAATTGAGAACGCGAGACCGTGCGCAAAGATCCAATAAACCGCGATCACGAAGCTGACAAAAGAGACCATGTTGAGTACAAACTTGTACTTCATGAACGGGATGGTCTTATGAATTCGGAAAAATTCCATGATATTAACCTCCCATTAACGGCTCGTTTTCTTGGCCGTGTCCGGACGCCAAATCTGACCGATATGGACGTTCGTCAACTTCTTCTTACGACCATAGATCAGGTTGATCAACGAACGAGACACAACCACCGACGTAAAGATGGAGGTCATAATCCCGAGACAGTGCACCACAGCAAAGCCACGCACTGGACCAGAACCGAAAATCAACAGGGCCAAACCAGCGATCAAACTCGTAATGTTCGAGTCAAGAATCGTGGCAAAAGCGCGATCGTAACCTTCGCTAATAGCTGTTTGAGGGAGACGTCCCAAACGAAGCTCTTCACGAATACGTTCATTAATAAGCACATTCGCGTCAACAGCCATACCTAACGTCAACGCGATAGCGGCAATACCTGGCAGAGTCAATGTGGCTTGAAGCATCGAAAGCAAAGCGACCAACATCATCACATTGGCAACCAACGACACCGCACTCACCACACCGAAAACCTGATAGTAGATCGCCATAAAGAGGGCAATCACGATAAAGCCGTAGAGCGTAGAACGGAAACCAGCTTCAATGTTGGCTTCACCCAAGCTCGGACCGATCAAACGTTCTTCAACAATTTCCATCGGCGCAGCCAAGGAACCCGCACGCAAGAGCAAGGCGGTATCGGTCGCTTCGATCGCAGTCATACGACCCGAAATCTGCACACGACCACCACCGATTTCCTGACGAACCACTGGTGCAGTCACGACTTCACCCTTACCCTTTTCAAAGAGCAAGATGGCAATACGCTTACCGACGTTGTCACGGGTCACGTCCTGGAAGATACGAGCACCACGGCTATCAAGTTCAAGATTCACCGTCGGTTCTTGCGTCTGGCTATCAAAGCCAGGCTGAGCGTCGTTGAGGTTTTCACCCGTCAAGATGACACGGCGCTTCACAAGCAAAACATTCCCTTCGCGATCCAAGAACTTTTCGTCGCCAAAGGGCACATTACCCTGAGCCAACTGCGCCAGGGCTTCAGGACTATCGTCCACCAAGCGCACTTCAAGGGTTGCGGTACGACCTAAGATGTCCTTGGCCTTCGCCGTATCCTGAACACCAGGCAACTGAACAACAATACGGTCAGCGCCCTGCTGAGCAATTACAGGTTCAGCCACACCGAGTTCGTTGATTCGGTTATGCAAGGTTGAAATATTCTGCTTCAACGCATAAGACTGAACGTTTTGGATAGCCTTTTCAGACAATTCAGCGCGCAAGACATAGGGCGCAGCGGCAGCTTCTGGCAACGACAACACCAAATCAGGCTGCGTATTACGCAACAAGTCATTGGCACGTGCACGTTCTTCTTCATTGGCAAAGCTGATTTCGACCACATTGCCAACGCGCGTCATACCCGTATGACGAATGCGCTTGTCACGAAGTTGCGTACGCAAATCAGCCAATGTAGCTTCAGCACGCTTTTGAATCGCGGCACGCATATCGACCTGTAAAAGGAAGTGCACGCCACCACGAAGGTCAAGACCCAAGTACATCGGCAAGGCATGAATAGAAAGCAGCCACTGCGGCGTATTGGGCACAAGGTTCAACGCAACAATATAAGCAGGATCTTCGCGATTCGGGTTCAAAGCCTTTTCAAGGACTTCGCGAGCCTGAAGCTGCTTTTCAGCTTCGGTCGGTTCAAAGCGAACGCGAACGGTATTTTGTTGTGCACCCTGTTCAAAGAACACACCATTCGGATGCAAATCAGCAGCCTGAAGGAGTTCTTCAACCGTTTTCAGCGTTTGTTCGGTCACTTTGACCGTTGCCTTACCAGACGAAACCTGCACAGCAGGGGATTCGCCATAGAAGTTCGGCAACGTGTAGACCACGCCGATCAAGAGTACGACAACAATGACGATGTATTTCCAAAGAGGATATCGATTCATCGTTAATGTTCTCCGTCATGCATCAATGAAGGACATTTCTGCACAACCTAAAGACTTAGACGGTCACAAAATGCGACCCTATTGAATGGGCTTAAGCCCGGTCAAGACCGGGCTTAAAAAAGCGCCAAGAGCGAATTGCCCCCAGCGCTTTGGGTTCTTGAAAGTCCACTATTAGAACTTAAGCGTGCCCTTCGGAAGAACCATCTGAACAGACGTACGCTGCATACGGATCACAACAGCCTTGCCGTCAACCGTAGCAATCTGAAGTGCGATCGTCGTTTCGTCAACGGATTCAATACGGCCAGAAATACCACCAACCGTCATGACTTCATCGCCGCGCACCAAACCTTCACACATCTGCATGTGTTCCTTTTGACGCTTCTGCTGCGGACGGATCAAGAAGAACCAGAACACGGCAAAAATGACGATGAGCGGCACCACCTGCATCAAGAAGCCTTCCATGCCGCCAGCCTGGGCGGCCTCACCGGCAGCCAGTGCATCACTAACAAAAAACATTTGAACTCCAATCATTCAAGAATGTAAAACTAACCCGACTGAGCAATAGGTGCTACATTTCGGGGAATTTGATCATTATAAATGCGTTCGCTTACTTCTGACTGAGGTATTCCATTGAGAAAATTACTCAATACCACGAGCACGATCTTCAGCAAACTGCTTTTTCCAAGCTTCAAACGTGCCTGCTTCTAACGCATCACGCATTTCCTGCATGATCTGCAAATAGAAGGACAAGTTATGAATCGTATTCAAACGAGCACCCAAGATTTCACCCACTTTGTGTAAGTGATGTAAATAGGCGCGCGTAAAGTTACGGCAGGTGTAGCAGTTGCACGACGGATCGAGCGGGCGCAAGTCATTGCGGTAGCGGCTATTCTTTAGCTTCACGTCACCAAAGCGCGTAAAGAGCCAACCATTTCGTGCATTACGCGTCGGCATCACACAGTCGAACATATCAATGCCATTCGAGACACCTGCCACCAAGTCTTCAGGAGTACCAACCCCCATGAGGTAGCGTGGACGATCATCTGGCAACTTATGAACGATGTGATCCATGATGCGCATCATGTCTTCTTTGGGTTCGCCCACAGAAAGGCCACCCACGGCATAACCATGGAAGCCCACATCCAACAAACCAGCTAGCGACTCTTCGCGCAAATGTTCATACATGCCACCCTGCACAATCCCAAAGAGCGCATTCGGGTTTTCAAGACGATCGAACTCATCGCGAGAGCGCTTAGCCCAACGAAGGCTCATGCGCATCGACTTAGCCGCTTCGAGTTCCGTGGCTGGACGGTCGCCAATCTTATAGGGCGTGCATTCATCGAGCTGCATCACGATGTCAGAATTCAGCACACGTTGAATCTTCATCGACACTTCAGGCGACAAAAAGAGCTTATCCCCGTTGATCGGGTTACTAAACTTCACACCTTCTTCGGTAATCTTGCGAAGTTCACCCAAACTAAAGACCTGAAAGCCACCCGAGTCCGTCAGAATGGGCTTATCCCACTGCATAAAGTCATGCAGCCCCTTGTGGGCATCAACCACTTCAAGACCAGGGCGAAGCCACAAATGGAAGGTATTACCCAAAATAATCTGAGAACCGATTTCCTTTAACTCATAGGGTGCCATGGCCTTCACAGACCCATAGGTACCCACTGGCATAAAGATCGGAGTTTGCACGACGCCGTGATTGAGCGTCAGTTCGCCACGTCGGGCACGGCCGCACGTTGCTTTGACCTTAAAACCAAAAGCCATTGTTGTGTGTCCTTTTAACTGTCCGACCCTTTGTCGGCAATATGAGCATTTTCAATAAAACAAGCATCGCCGTAACTAAAGAAACGATACTTTTCTTCAACAGCATGCTTGTACGCTTCAAGAATACGTTCACGTCCCGCTAATGCCGAGACGAGCATCACCAAGGTTGACTTTGGCAAATGGAAATTCGTAATCAGCGCGTCAATGATGCGGAACTGATAGCCCGGCATGATAAATAGACGGGTATCACGAGCTCCTGCCTCAACGTGACCAAGTCGATCCGCAGCACTTTCAATCGTACGTAACGATGTGGTACCCACTGCAATCACACGACGACCTTCAGCCTTCGCTTGATTAATGCGTGCAGCCACGTCTTCAGGCATCGAGAACCACTCTGAGTGCATTTCGTGCTCAGAAAGGTTTTCGACGCGCACTGGTTGGAATGTCCCCGCGCCCACATGCAATGTCACATATTCAATATCGACGCCCTTTTTGGCCAAACGATCCAAAAGATCCTGCGTGAAATGTAGACCTGCGGTCGGTGCAGCCACAGCGCCAGGGTGACGCGCATACACGGTTTGATAACGGCTTTCGTCAGATTTTTCTGCGGCGTGCGTAATATAAGGTGGCAACGGCACACGACCAAAGGCTTCAAGCACCGTCAAGACCGGACGTTCAAACGCCAATTCAAAGAATTGGCCTTGACGACCCGTGACCGTCACAGGCTCTTCACGACCGTCAGCTTCGAAATAAAGCACCGTACCAGGCTTAGGTGACTTGCTTGCACGCACCATCGAGATGGCAGTGAATTCCCCCGTCACACGTTCGATCAGAGCTTCGACGTTACCTCCGGTGGCTTTGCGACCCAATAAACGTGCCTTGATCACCTTGGTGTTGTTAGCAATCAATAGGTCACCTGGACGCAAGAAATTTTCGATGTCCGTGAAATGCCCATCTTCAATCACGTCCTTCGTAATATGTAAAAGACGCGATGCCGTACGGTTTTCTAACGGGTATTGGGCAATGAGCTCAGGCGGGAGCTCAAAATCAAAATCAGATAAATGTTGTTCTGTCATGGCTTTACAGGCCAGTTATAGCGTTTTGAAGAAAGCCGTGATTTTAAACACTTTAGTGATAGGTGTCTCTCGAGACCACGCTTTTTTGCATCCTTTTCGCCTCGTTTATTCTTACCACCACCTTAAGTAATGAGAATTACTCTCAATCTATTGCGCCAAATCAATACCCGAGCAAATTAGTCGGAATTAAGCGCTTTTTCGCTTGCACACCGTTTAGCCTTCACCTATAGTGTTTCTAACGCAAGACAACACAGTCACTTAAATCACCAAGGGGTCGGTGAGACTGCCTGACACAGGATTTCTAATCAATTCCAAAAAGTGTCAAAAATGCTTCATCTCCAGCATGGTTGTCTTCGAGTCTCCTAAGGCAGAAGAGTTTGACAGGGCTCTTCTGCCTTTTCTTTCTCTGTCGTTCGACTTATTCGCCCGCAAGCATTAAATCAGGCATCAAGATACTGCCACTTCTTCGCACACCACTATCGAACGTATCGGCACCGACGGCTTCAATCGTCTTCATCATCGTCAAAATATTCGATGCAATCGTAATCCCCTCTACAGGGTACGCAATCTTGCCATTCTCGACCCAAAAGCCGGCAGCACCTCTCGAATAATCCCCCGTCACAGGATTTAAGCCTTGACCAATCAATTCAGTCACGAGTAACCCCGTCCCGAGTCGTTCAAGCATGGCTGATCGTGTATCGCGCTTGGCATCCGTGTCTTCGCTTTGAAGCGTCAAGGTATAAGCGCCGCCCAAATTACCAGTCGTTCGCATGCCGAGTTTTCTTGCGCTATAGCTTGACAAAAAGAGACCTGCCAAATGTCCTTCTTCTACGATCCAACGTTGCTTTGCAGCACAACCTTCATCATCGAAGACGCCCGAACCCACGCGTCTAGGTATGTAGGGATTTTCTTCAATCGAAATCGTTCGAGGCAAAATGCTTTCGCCAAGTCGACCCTCTAAACAACTTGCATGACGGTACCAGGCTCGTCCACTTAAAAGTTCTTCCAGAATATCTAAAAGCCCTACAGCGACAGGTGCGTCAAAAAGCACACGTGCTCGTTGACTCGTTAGCATCCGAGCACCCAATCGCGCAACACTTCGTTGAGCGGCCTGCCGACCCACGTCAGACGGGCTTTCCATATCCTTAATATGACGAGCTTCTGTCCACCATACATCTCTTTGCATACCTGAAGCGTCTTCAGCAATCGGAGCACAATCGAGGGTATGACGCGAATAACGGTAGCCCGCACAAAACCCTAACGAATTCGCTAACGTAAATTCACCAGACGACGTCGAAAAATTCGTGCCGTCTGAATTCACAATACGCTCATCCGTCTGCCAAGCCGCTTCTTCAGCTTCTTGTGCAAGCGCAATCGCCTCATCGACATCGCCTTCAAATGGATGCCAAAGGTCTAGGTCTCTAAAAGTCTCTTGTAGATCTTCTTCATTAGGTAACCCAGTCGCCTCGTCTTCAGCAGAAACACGAGCAATATCCACTGCGGCACGCACAGTAGCGTCTAGCGCACGCTCAGATAAATCAGAGGTACTTGCACAACCCTTACGAGAGCCAACCCAAACCGTGAGAGACAACACGCGTTCTTCAGTATGCTCAATGGCATCCACTTCGTCCATACGTACTGTGACGCTCAACCCCTTATCATGACTCACTTCAGCACTTGCGCTATCAGCACCGAGCGCCTGGGCTCGTTTGACTGTCCATTGTGCTAACGCTTCAGTCGACATCAAGTTTCTTTCAGACATCCTTTCTTTCCTTCGACAATCTGCCTTCTCACGCTCCGTCTGAGGCAGGATCTCGGTATCATAGTGGTTTTAATGACTTTTTTCGCAAGAGCCTTGACATGCGACAGGAACAGATTTACGAAGACGATGATGACGAAGACGTCTACCGCGGCCCGTCCAAATCACAACTCAAGCGCGAACAGCAAGCGCTTCAGGATCTCGGTCGTGAAATGACCAAACTCGGGGATGATCAATTAAAACGCGTAGGTCTCCCTGAAGACGTATATGTCGAAATCGTCGAATTCCGCCGTATGCGTAGCTTTGGTGCACAACGTCGACAGTTGCAACTGATCGGCAAGAAAATGCGTGACATGGATGCAGCAGCTGTGCGCGAAGCCATCGACCGCGCGACGGGTGAATCTCGCGCCGCAGTCGCCCTCTTACACCGTTGCGAAACCCTGCGTGATCAGATGATCGCTGGCGACGAAGCGCTTACGAAGTTCATTAACGAACATCCTGAAGCCGATATTCCACGCTTACGTACGCTCGTTCGCGCCGCACGCAAAGAACGTGAATTGCAAAAAGCACCGAAGAGCGCGCGTGAACTCTATCGCTATCTTCATGATTTGCTTGAAGAGCCGCTGAGCCTTTTTGCAGAAGACGAAGACGCTGAAGAATAAACGTTGATTTTTTGAGAAGCACTCCGATGAAACCGCCGCGTAAAACAGACAATGAATTGATTCTTGGTTTGGTCTCGATTTCTGATCGAGCCAGTAAAGGCATCTACGACGACCGTGGCATTCCTGAGCTTGAAGCCTGGTGTCGCAAAACGATCACGACACCCTTGACCGTCCACCGTCGTTTGATTCCTGACGAACGCTTTGAAATTGAAAAGACTTTACGAGAACTCGTGGATATCATCGGGTGCGATCTCATTTTGACAACGGGGGGCACTGGTCCATCACGTCGTGACGTGACACCAGAAGCCACGCTAGCGGTGGCCACCCGAGAAATGCCGGGCTTTGGTGAGCAAATGCGCGCAATTTCTGGCCACTTCGTACCCACTGCAATTTTGTCCCGTCAGGTTGCCGTGCTTCGCGAGACACCCGACCACGCCGCACTTATTATTAATTTGCCCGGCCAGCCTAAAGCCATTGCTGAAACCCTTGAAGGCCTCAAAGACGAGACAGGTAAATCGATTGTCAACGGTATTTTTGCGGCAGTCCCATACTGTATCGACTTGATTGGCGGCCCTTACATCGAAACCGACGAATCGATCGTCAAGGCCTTCCGCCCCAAGAGCGCACGTAAGCCTCAGGCCGAAGCACCAAAAGAAACACCAAAGTCTGAAGCACCTACCACACCCAAGATGCCTAGCGTCACTCCCTTTGACCCTAAGGATATCTTGATGATCACACCGCGTCGCGCACAAACGCCGCCGGAAGCGGTGGTCATTTGGCTTCACGGTATGGGGGTTGATAACACAGACTTCGCACCGTTCCCTGACGAGATTCTTGACTTTGGCGGCCCTGTCTGTCGCTTTATGTTGCCTAACGCGCCCGTTCGCGAAATCTCCGCGCATCCGGGTTATCCGCTGCGCGCTTGGTACGATGTGCGTTCAGACAAAATTGACGACAACGAGGATCGCCTAGGTATTCGTGAAACTGCTGCTAAGATCCATTTACTGATCAAAGAAGTCGAAAAAGCAGGCATCCCACGCAATCGCATTTTCTTAGGCGGCTTCTCTCAAGGCGCTGCCTCCGCGCTTTATGCAGGCTTACGTGAAGAAGAACCCATTGCTGGGATCATCGCTCTCTCTGGATACTTACCGCTCGCAGGGAGCCTCTTTGCTGAAATCACTGATGCAGGCCGTCAAACCCCTGTCTTTATGGCGCACGGTCTCTTTGACTCCGTGATCTCGCCCTTGACAGCACAACGTAGTGCACAAGTGATTAAAGAGCTCAACCCTGCCTTCCGTTGGTATCCGTTCGACATGGATCACGAAATTTGCCAAGAGGAATTAGCCTCGCTCTCGCAATTCATTCGAGCTCAGCTTTAAAAATCAAAGGGATGTTGGATCAGCCAGCATCCCTTTCTTTATTGAAGCGTCAACCTCTCACGAGCACGCCTCGATACGACCACCTGAAATCAAAATCTTAAAAGCGGCATTTTAGATAACAAAAAAGCCGGCAACCTTCAACAGGTTCCGACTTCTTGATGGTCCCCGGGGAGAGACTCGAACTCTCATGGCTGTTAACCGGCGGATTTTGAATCCGCTGCGTCTACCATTCCGCCACCCGGGGACTGTTTCCCTTACGGAGAAGAGAATTATGCCATACTTTTTGAAGAAAGTGTGAAAATTTTTTGGTCAGGATGCATTTTTTTTACTTTTTTGATCGTTTCTTCGATCGACTGGCCATTTTTCATCTGCCAATCAGGGCAAATATCAGCTAACGGCACCAAAACAAAGAGGCGTTCATGCATCCGAGGATGTGGCAACGTCAACACTGGGTCGTCCGAGATCACCCCTTCATAGTCAATCACATCTAAATCCAACGTACGTGGCGCATTGATCACCCCTTGAGGACGCACGCGCCCATGGGCAAGCTCAATGTTTTGGCAAACCTTTAACAAGGCCATGGGCGTCAGCATCGTTTCCACCAACGCCACGGCATTCACATAATCGGGTCCAGACGACTCGACAGGACTTGTTGTGTAAAAAGGACTAACGGACTTCACAGCGATACCGTCAGTCCCTTCTAAATCAACAACAGCAGCCTTCAAGGCTTCGACAGGGTCACCTAGATTCGCGCCAAGCGCAATGATTGCATTAGGCATCGGGCTGGCGCTCCTGACGACGGCGACGAGAATAATGATGTCGGCAACGATGGCGAGATGAGCGATGTCCTTCTTCATCGCCATCTTTTGGAGCACCCGACTTACGACGATGCGCACGAGCCGCATCACCTGTCTGGCGCGCTTCGCGCTGCGCCTGAGCAATCATGGCAGCACGCGTTGCTTCGTCACTCTTTGAGAACGTATCCCACCACGTCACATGTTCGGTGGGTACGTGTCCCAACAAAGAACGCAACAACATAAAGTCATAGGCGGCACGATAACGCGGATGAGACACCAAGGCATAGGCCACTTTACCCGTACGACGTTCAAAGCGAGCTTGTAGCATCCAAAGGTCGTGAATGTCAGCCTGATAACGACGTTGAATATTGAGCTGTTGACATTGCGTCGCTAAGACTTCGACGCACGCTGCGTGCAAAGCCTGCATACGACGCATGCCTTTTTCTTCGTTGTAAGTCCAACGCTTCACAACCTGCGGCCACAAAAGCGTACCAAACAAGAAGGACGGCGAAATCTTTTTACCAACCGCAATACGTTCATCGGTGCGCTTTAGGGCAAGCATTAAGAATTCTTCACCATCAGGCTCAGAGACGATGACATCTAACATCGGCAAGAGCGCACGATGTAAGCCCTCTTCTCGCAACTTGTCCATGCAGGCCACTGCATGACCGCACGTCAAAAGCTTCAAGATCTCGTCAACCAAACGAGCTGCTGGAACATTCTCCAAAAGACGTGCCATTTTAGGAATGGGGCTTTCGGTAGCGGGTTCAATTTGAAACCCAAGCTTGGCCGCAATACGTACAGCACGCATCATGCGTACAGGATCCTCACGATAGCGAGTCGCAGGTTCACCAATCATGCGTAGGCGCTTGGCCTCTAAATCCTCGTAGCCATTGTGATAGTCCAGAAGCGTTTGGGTCTGCGGGTCATAGTAAAGCGCATTGACCGTAAAATCTCTTCGCGCTGCATCTTCCCACATTTCACCAAAAACATTATCGGAGACCACGCGCCCCGTCGCATCTTTACGCTGGCCTGAGCCTTCTAATGCACGGAAGGTGGAACACTCAATAATTTCGCGGCCAAAGATGACATGCACCAATTGAAAGCGACGGCCAATAATCACTGCACGACGTTGGCAACGCTTCACTTGTTCTGGCGTTGCGTTGGTCGCCACGTCAAAATCTTTAGGCGTCACACCTAAGAGCAAATCACGTACAGCGCCACCGACAATATAGGCTTCATATCCACGGCGCTTAAGGGCTTCACAAGTGGCTCGTGCTTCCACCGACACCAAAGCCGGATCGATGCCATGCTCTTCGGGCATAATCACGCGGGGTGTTTTAACGATAGCGGAACGGGTTGTAAACATATCTCTCACCCGATTGACAAAACGGTCAAACATCTTGAGCCTTTACCTTTTTGAAAATTTCCATGATTTGCCAACCCTGCTTCAAAGCTTCTTGTCGTAATTGAGGATCAGGATTTACCGCAAATGCTCGCCCGTGTTGCGACGCATAACGTAAGAGAGGCACGTCATTAATCGAGTCGCTATAAGCCTCTAATGCCATAACGCCCTCTTGCTGCTCTTCGAGTTGCTCACGCAAAAAAGCTTCTACCAAGATGCGCTTACCGTCCTGATAAGAATGCGATCCCACCACTCGACCCGTGAATTCGCCAGCTTCGTTTTCTTCAGGCAACGCGCCGACAACATGGTGAATGCCAAAGAGCGGTGCAATGGCACGGGTTACAAACTGGTGCGTACCCGACGCTAAAACCGGTTCAAAGCCTGCGCGACGACGGTCTTCAACCAAATCCATCGCCGCTTTCGGAATATAGGGACGAATTTTATGTTCAACAAACGCGTCGCGCCACACTTCTAAATCACGTCGACGACAGTGCGCTAATAACCCCATTTGAAAACCCATGAAGGCATCCACATCAAAGTCACCTCGATGGTAGGCGTCTGCATAGGCTTGAATCTGCGCGTCCATTTGCTCGACATTTAAACCTGCCGCCCTCACAAGCCAACGACTCCAGCCGTCGCCACTATCCACTGGCAACAAAGTATGGTCTAGGTCGAAAATCGCAAATTTCATATTGATAGCAAGAACGAAAAGAAATCACTCTTCCTCAGGCTTGAGGAGTTCAATCGACAAATTCTGTGTCGCTTCACGAACAAGCGGCAATGTAATCTTACGTTGGCGCATTAAGGCCAAACGGTCGGCCTCATCGAGCACCAAAATCATGCTGCGCATATCTCGCGGCAGATATTGTCCCATCCATTGCAAGGCATCAAGCGGCAACTCAATCCCACGCAAACCTGCACGGCGATCAATTTCGGCGATACGCTCGTCATCGTTTAAGGGATGAATGGTATAGCAAAGCCCCCAACCTAGGCGACTACGCACCACTTCTGGCAACGGCAATTGAGCAGGTGGCACGCGACCAGCACAAATCAGATGCATGCCAGGCGTACAGCGAACAGCATTTTGTAACGCTAACAACTGTAACGTCCAACCAGGATCCAACTCGTCAACATCATCCACGACATAGATTTTCACGTTCGGATCGAACATCGGAACACGAAATCGTTGATGAGGGACCAAACAACGAAGAAGATGCGTAAGCCCAGATCCCTTTGGCCCATGAAGATAGACGAAAGTTGGACCGCCACCTTCAGCAATCTTACGAAGCGTGCTGACAGCTTCCCCGTTCACGCCGACAACAAAATTCTCAAACGTTGGCGCCTCTTGGTTCTCTAGTTGCAACAGGAACTGATCAGTATCTTCACACATAAGTCTTTTTTAAAGGAAATCTGAGCGCATGATGCGCACACGTTCAGAACTTAGGAGTTTACCTCGAAATCGCTCAAGTCGTCCTCTTTGATTTCCTCTCAAAACGCACACGACCGCATGAAACCCAAAAAAGTCTCACTTAAGGGTCAACCCACATGGGTGCTTTGGCTTATACTTTCGCCAAACTCTTTTAGGTAACCCGTTCCTAGATATCCCCTGAGTCCCATCAAGATTTCGGTCGGCATATCTACGGACCCTCTTCACATTGAGATCTTTCCATGAGCCAACTTTCCTACGCGGCCGCCGGTGTTTCCATTGATGCCGGCGATGAACTCGTTGAACGCATCAAACCCTTTGCTAAGCGCACCATGATTCCTGGCGTGCTCGGCTCCATTGGTGGTTTTGGCGCGCTCTTTGAAGTCAGCAAGGAATACAAGAATCCCGTTCTCGTGACCGGCACGGACGGCGTGGGTACCAAACTCATGCTTGCCTTCAAGCTTGGTCGCCATGACACGGTGGGTCAGGACCTTGTGGCCATGAGCGTGAACGACATTCTCGTTCAGGGTGCTCGTAGCCTTTTCTTCCTCGACTACTATGCTTGCGGCAAACTTGACGTTGATATCGCTGGTCGCGTTGTCGCTGGCGTTGCCAAGGGCTGCGAACTTGCTGGTTGCGCCCTTATCGGCGGTGAAACGGCTGAAATGCCGGGTATGTACCCTGAAGGCGAATATGACCTCGCTGGTTTTGCTGTCGGCGTGGTTGAAAAGGATCAGATCATCGACGGTCGTACGATCCAGCCGGGCGACACGATCCTCGGTCTCGCTTCTAGCGGTCCTCACTCCAACGGCTTCTCTTTGATCCGTAAGGTCGTGGAAGTCGCAGGCGCTGATTGGAATATGCCGTTCGACGGCGCTACGCTCGCTGATCGCGCGATGGAACCGACCCGCATCTACGTGAAGCAAGTTCTTGAAGTTATGAAGTCCGTGAAGATCAAGGGCATGGCTCACATCACGGGCGGCGGCCTCGTTGAAAATGTGCCTCGCGTTCTTCCGGAAGGTGTTCAGGCTGTGATCGACGGCAAGTCTTGGACGCGTCCGGCAATCTTCGATTGGCTCCAGGAAAAGGGCAACATCGATAGCCACGAAATGCACCGTGTTTTCAATAACGGTATTGGTCTCGTTGTGATCGTTGCCCCTGAAGAAGCTGAAAAAGCCCGCGCCGCTTTCGAAGCTCAGGGCGAAAAGGTCTTCACGATCGGTACCGTGGCCGAGCTTCCCGAAGGCGAAGCCCAGTGCGTCGTTCGCTAATCGCTTGGCGTCAATCAGCTTAGTAGCTCATTGACATTGACCAAAAAAGGCATCAACTCGAACACCTCGACAGTTGATGCCTTTTTTGTTTTCGTTTGCCCTTGTCGACTTTAAGGAGCAACCACCTGATTCATCATCGCCACCATGGCTTCCAGGGTTCCTGCCTTTAAAGGATCCAATAAAGTCACATCGGGCATGCTACGCATCCACGTCATTTGGCGTTTGGCTAACTGACGCGTCGCTGCCACACCCGCTAAATGAAAACCTGCCCAATCTGTCCGTCCCTCCAAAAAGTCAATCGCTTGACGGTAGCCGACCGCACGCATCGCAGGACTCTCTGGGTCGTAATCCTCTCGTTGCATCAGCTGACGCATTTCATCTAAAAAGCCAGCAGCCAACATCAGATCAAAGCGCTCTTCAATGCGTTGATGAAGCGCCTTTCGGTCTTGGGGCAACAAGCCTACCGTTAGGGTTTCAAAGGGTGGCGCTTTACTCGCCTCAGCATGGAAAGCGGATAATGGTCGACCTGTCATTCGATAGACTTCTAACGCACGACCGATACGTTGACTGTCATTAGGCGACAGTCTTGCCGCTGTTTGAGGATCGACTTCAGCGAGTTGGGCGTGCATGGCAGGCCACCCTAAGGTTTCTGCCTCACTTGCGACTGCCATTCGCACCTCAGGCGAAGTCGAAGGCATCTCGTTAATACCATCACGAAGCGCTTTGGCATAAAGCATCGTCCCCCCGACAATCAAGGGATAGCGACCTCGTGCTCGAATCTCCTTTACTAGGCGTACAGCATCCTCTAAAAAGTCCGCTGCACTATAACTTTCACCAATGTCGCGAATATCGATCAAATGGTGGGGACAGACTGCGCGCTCTTCGAGCGTTGGCTTAGCTGTCCCGATATCCATGCCACGATAGACCAAGGCCGAATCCATTGAAATAATTTCGACAGGAAAACGCTTGGCTAATTCAAGCGACAGGGCAGATTTCCCTGAAGCGGTCGGTCCAAGAATCACCAATGCCAAAGGCTTACTCATTGTCATCATTTTCCACGCATAAAGAGTTTGTCGAGATCCGTCAAGGTCATTTGATGCCAGGTCGGACGACCGTGATTACATTGATCTACGCGTTCTGTTTCTTCCATATCGCGTAAAAGTCGATCCATTTCTTGCATCGTCAACTGTCGATGCGCACGCACAGACCCATGGCACGCCACTGTAGCTAACAAACGATTACGCATTTCTTCAATCACAGCGCTTTCGCCATAATTTTGCAAATCTTCAAGTAAACACTTGACCATGGATTCAACCGTTTGTGTCGGCATATCCTTACACAACATCGGGAGCGCACGCACGGCAATCGCACCGTCACCCGCGCCCGTCAGTTCTAGCCCGAGCCCCTCAAGGAGCGAACGATACTCTTCAAAGATCGCAAACTGGACGTGGCTCACTCTAAAGACCTGCGGAATCAAAACCTGTTGCACAGCAATACGTTGCTGATCCATCTGTCGCTTGAGGCGCTCATAGGTGATGCGTTCAGCGGCAGCATGCATATCCACCACCACAAGGCCTTTATCATTTTCGGCCAATATATAAATCCCACCGATTTGTGCAATGGCGCGACCTAACGTGCCAGGCGGCAATGTCGGCACCTTGTCTTTCCGTGCTTCAAGCGGAGCCGCCACAGGGGTTTGCGTTGCTTGAGAGACCACCTCACGTTGCGGCTCACCGCGTAACGACGACGAAGAAGATGTTGGCAATGCCGACGGCACAACCTCATCTAAAGCATCCAATGGCTCATAGGGGGCAGGATCGGCCTGTTGGGTTGATGTCACATTGACCGCATCGCGCACAAACGAGCCACCCTGCAAATCTAAAGTAGCCGTCTTCGGGACGATCTCTTTAGGCTTCGAGAGAGGAGCCGTTAATGTCAAACCCTCAGTCCCAAAGTTCGAGCCCTTGGATTGGATCGACACCTGACTTATCTGATCATCTTGAGAGACGGGTGCTTGGCCACGCGCCGCAGCATTCGAAGTCTCATGATCAGCCCCAAAGAGTCGCATCGCGGCACTCACATTTGGGCGATCTGGCATCGGCAACGAACTTGCGTGTCTCGGGATAGGAATCGACACGGGCGACTGTTGGCCACTTGGCAAACCAACATGCGATGGCGAACGCTCTGTTGACTCAACCCTAGCCGTTTCATTCATCAAAGAGGCCGCAGGGGGCGCAAGGGCCGCCTTGACTGCTCGACTAACAAACTGATGAATTCGGCTTGACTCTCTAAAACGCACTTCTAACTTTGCGGGATGCACATTGACATCCACCGCCGTTGGATCAAGGGTGAGATAAAGACAATAGACAGGCTGACTTTGGCCATGCAAGACGTCTTGATAGGCAGTCTTCACTGCGTGCGTCAGCACCTTATCACGGACATAACGACCATTCACAAAGAAATACTGACCATCAGCACGACTTCTCGCAATCGCTGGAATTCCCACAAGCCCACGAAGCGTCATACCGCCTTCGTCAGCAGACACCTCACGATGATTGCCTTTAAAAGCTTTTGGCATCAAAGCTTCAATACGTTCAGCGACATTAATCACCCCGTCGAGCTTCATCAAAGCGCGACCATTGGCCACCATTGAAAAACCAATATCAGGATTCGCGAGTGCCAAACGTTCTAAATATTCCAGGACGTGTGCTGTCTCAGTCGCTTCGGACTTCATAAACTTACGGCGTGCCGGCGTTTTATAAAACAAATCTTGCACTTCAACGCGCGTGCCCACAACACCCGCCGCAGGATGGACTTCACCTTCGGTAATCTGCCAGGCGTGATCAGCATCTGGCGTACGACTACGGATACTCAACTCTGCCACCGCATCAATCGATGCGAGTGCTTCACCACGGAACCCTAAGCTCTCAACATTTTCGAGTTCAAGCAAATTGCGAATTTTGCTCGTTGCATGGCGTTTCAGGGCTAGCGGCAACTCTTCCTTCGGAATACCGCCACCATTATCCGTGACCACAATACGCTTTAAGCCACCGCCATCGAGCTTAACTTCAATCTCAGTCGCACCCGCATCAATGGCATTTTCGACAAGCTCCTTCACCACAGATGCCGGTCGTTCAATCACTTCACCTGCGGCAATCTGGCTAATGAGCTGACTCGGTAATTCTGCAATGCTGCGTTTTGGGGCCAGCGTCCGGGGCTTGAGTCTATCCATCATTTTCAATCGTTCAAAAATCTTTAACAAAGACGCACCCTCAAAAGGGTGCAGTATTCAGTATGATAGTGGGCAAGTATTCATTTGTGCGTAATCTTAGAGGTTTCGTCAAAAACTACCTTCTAAGAGCGACACATTTGCAAAAAAATAATAAAGGACATTTCCGATGGATATCCTCGATCTGATCGTTGAACTTTTTACGAACGCTGATCATTTTCTTGTTGCATTAGCAACTGACTACGGGACACTTATTTACGTCGCGATGTTCCTGATCTTCTTTTTAGAAACAGGCTTCGTGTTTATGTCATTTTTGCCTGGCGACTCACTACTTTTCCCGACTTTGTCAGTAAAGTTGTCATAAAAACGAGCTCAAACGCCTGTGGCTACAGCATTTGCGTAGCCAAATTTTTTTTCATCTTACGTAGCGCAAAAGTAGCGGAGTGTGGTATAATGGTGAATAATGCCATCTCGGGGTCATCATGTCTAAAAATGTCGCTATCAATACGGTCAAAGGGCACACGTACATCCGCGTATGCGAAAGCTATCGAAATGAACAGGGGCAACCGCGTTCAAGAACGGTACGAAGCTACGGTCGATTGGATTTGGCTTTAGCGAAGGATCCCTTGTTTGTTGAAAAACTCCGAGAGCAGGTGGCTAAAGAAAACAGGCTTGAGCGTGAGTTGAAGGAACAAAAACTAGCCGAGGATGCTCAAGCTAGAATTCGTAAAATGGAGGCGGCGCTTAACAATGCTGAGCCAGATTACCGACATGTGCAATCGCTCAATATTGGAACTGCATTAATTCGAGCGGTCTGGAAGGATCTGAACATGCCTCAACTGTTTAGATACCTTCAATCGAAGACGCAAATTGAGTATCCATACGAAAAGACTAGCTTTCTGCTTGTTGCTGACAGGTTCTTGAATCCCGCCAGCAAGCTTAGAACATACGAAAGAAAGGGCAATCACATCGTTGATTTTTCAGATGTAGACCAACTCAACGATGTCTATCGTGTGTTGGATCGTTTGCACGAAGATAAGAAAAATATCGTGCGACACCTTAACCGAGAAATCGGGAAACGCCTGAATCGTACTATCACAGCGGCTTTTTACGACGTTACCACGTATGCCTTCGAAAGCCGCCAAAGTGGAGAGCTTCGTAATTTCGGAATGAGTAAAGACTGCAAAGTCAGTGAAGTTCAAGTGGTCTTAGGTCTTGTGATGGATGCGGACGGTATTCCTTTGGATTATGAGCTTTTCCCAGGAAACACCTCCGAATTCAAAACCATGTTGCCCATCATTCGACGACTCAAAAAAACGTACAACCTAGAAAAGTTGATCGTGGTTGCTGATAGAGGTCTGAATTCCAATGAAAACCTCCAGGGGTTAATGGATATTGGTTGTGATTTCATTCTGGCGCAGAAGGTCAAGAACTGCACTTCAGATCAAAAGGAATTCATATTGAGTGAGGAAAACTGGGAAAAATTCACGCTCAATGACGATGGGGAAGTGCTTTGCAAGTACAAACAGCTTGACTTGAAAAAGCCACTGTTTGAAACCAAGATTTCAGCGTCTGGACGCAAATACTCGACAACTAAAGTCATCAAGGAACTCGATGTGACTTGGATGGTCAGTTTCTCTCAGAAACGCGCCAACAAGGATATCTATGAGCTCGAACGTGCGATTGAAAAAGCGGAGGCTATGTTAAAAACGCCATCGAAGCTCAATCAATCCAAGGGTTTTAAGAGCTTGATCCAAATTCCTAAAGGAAAAGAAGCTCCTTCTTTAAGAACTGACAAGATTCAAGAAGCCAGAAAGTGGGCTGGGTACTATGCAGTCTGTACCAACCTCAAGGGCAGAACACCTGAAGAGATCATGGGGATTTATCGCCAACTTTGGAAGATTGAAGACTGTTTTCGAGTTTCCAAATCGGATCTCGAGGCCAGACCCTGCTTTGTATGGAAGGATCAACGAATCCACGGACACTTTGCCATGTGTTATATCGCCTTGGTGCTGGAAAAATACATGGAGCACGTATTGAAGAAGAGTCTGGGAAGCGAGGTGACCACGACCAAAATGATTGAAGCTATGAGAGCTGCTGAACTAGGGTATGACGACAGCAATCCGGCTGCTCCCGTTTACCATCGTCTTTATCCTTATGGCTTGTTCGATGAGATGCTCAAGCATTTCAATTTAGAGCCGCCTTGCAGGTTCGAGGAAAAGCGCTCTTTGGTGAGAAAATTCCGTATGAAAGACCTTGCTCCTGTTTGCGCTACGTGAAGTGAAATTTAAAATGGCCTGCTACCCTGTGGCGCAGGCCATTGCCGTTTTTAGGCTGACAAAGTCGGGAGGCCAGAATCGGATAGTCCGTGATTTCTTTTCGCAACGCTTCCTGGATTAGCGCTCTCTTGTTCATGTGTTTTTTGAGTAGTTCTAGCGAACCTATAAGCATTTCGGGAATGGTGCCGTTGACGGATTGAGTCTCGAGGTAGCGAATGCCGTCGCTTTGGGCTTTCTGAACGCCAGGATACACAGTGAATGTGATGTTGAGGCGTGGGAAGAATTCTTGAGGAAAAATTCCAGCTACCAACAGACCTGCTAACGTTGGAACGTATCGACCGCTATTTTCGGAGTCTGGAGCGATGGCTCCAAGTTTGGTCAAGATTTCTATGCGATCCATCTTACCGAAGATCCGGGGCGTGATTTCACGATTGCGTTGAACAATGGCCTCTAGGATTGATGAATCCAGGTCGTCCATTGAGGCTTCATAGATCGGTTGTCGATCAAATGAGGGCTGTTGGTGAAATTCACGAAGTCGTTCGATTTCGTAGTCGGTCAGTCTCTGATTGCCATCTCCCGTTCGAATGAATGACCCGTACCGCACGCCCTTCTTGGTAATAAAGCACGGACGTTGATCCAAAGGCACTGGTTCAACAACGGTCACGACAATTTCAGATCTTTCAAAAGGATAGCGTTCAATATAGAGCCGACAAGGCGGTGTAAGGTCATCTCCAATCCGAAGCAAAGCATCATGGATTGCTCCGGCGTTAAAGTCGGGCATTGTAGAAAAATTGGATCTTTCGTTGAGCCCTAAGATGATCGTGCCGCCCGTGCGGTTGGCAAAAGCGGAAATTGTCTCAACTATGCTTTCAGGAAGCGCTGTCTTGGCCGCTTTGACCTCATAACGTTGTGTGTCCGAGCCAATCAAGCGCATACGTTCAATGACTGCTAGAAGGTCTGTTGGTAGGTGTTGCATAGCGAAACTTTGAAGGTTTTGATAGACCTAAGGCGTTGAAGGATGCTCTTGTCGCTTCGTAATAGGAAGAAAGTGGCAACTATACTTAAAAACGGCACAAGTATACAAGTGAGTGTACTGTTGGTACAGTTCTATAGTAATGCTAGCTTCTCAAGCTGGTCATGACCAGTGAATTTGCGTGGTCAGACCTTGCTGACACCAACAAACACAATACTTGATACATCTGCCAAATAAATTTCCTTAGTTGCCTTTAATGTGATACAAACCTTGCCGTCTGACGCAATAACGCCAGGCGTGAGATAGGCTTCATTGTTATTCCAAAGCACGTCTATGCGAACCTTTGAGATCGATACCGTAGAACAGCCGGCTGGCAGTGTCAGCTCGTTTGGTTTCTGAGGTTGACGGAGAGTCTCCTTAGTTTCTATGTTCGAATCGTTTGAGTCGTCAATCACCTGATCGTCATGAGGCGCACTGACCTCTAAAGCGTCAGTTGTCGTGTCAACGGTCATTGATGCGGTTGCGTCTGGCGTCACGACGGGCGCTTGATTGGCTTTTTCACTCTGTTTAATAAAAGCCTGAACCTGCGCTCTCGTGATGACGAAGGCTGATTCGCTATGGCTTGCTTCGTGAGCATCAGACCATGCTTGGATTTGTGCGCGTACGGCATCGGGATCTTCTTCAAAGCGTTTTTGAAGTTTGCGAACAGCCAACGGGTCGGCAACATGCTGGTTTTTGACGAGCACTGCTAACTCGTCAGGCAACGTATGGATGCTGTTCAAAACGCTGATGTAAGGTTCCTTTTTGCCTAATTGAGTGGCAATCTCTCGGATCGTTAAGCCTTTGGAGACGAGGAGGGCGATGCTGTTTGATAGATCCCAAAGCGTCATGTCTTCGCGTTGGATGTTTTCGCTCAACTGTCGAATCAAACGCTTTGGATCGTCAGCTTCTGGCTTAGTGACGATGCAATCGAGTGTCAAGAGTTTAGCGAGCTGCGCTGCACGCCAACGGCGTTCGCCTTGTTCAATGACATAACGTCCCGTACCGTCTGGACTCACAACGATAGGCTGTTGCTGTCCGATGGCCTTCATGTTGTCTGCCAGCTCATCAATACGTTCAAAGATCGTTCGAGGTTGCGCTTTGCTATAGATCCGATCGATCGGTAGTGTTTGGAAGGCTTTGGTGGCGTCTGACTTCTCTTTCACGATTTTTCCGAGTGACGATAGATTAGCCAAACTTTGTTTTGAGAGTGTTTTGTTTACCATTGCGAACCTTGGAGATGAACGAACGCTTCGTGCTCACGTTGAGGTGACATTCTGTTTGATGGCACGATTAAGTATAAAAATGGGTTTGACGATTAATTTGAGAGTCGGTGAAGGATTTCAGCAAACAATGCTTGGAGCTCTTTGGCAGCTCGATGACCGTTACGGACTTCATGAATCGGTGCACCGCGGGATGCCATGTCAATGGGCGATCTTGCCTGGACCTTGTTGTCGAAAATGAGGTCTGGCAACGCAGCTTTCACCGCTTCAAGCGCATCGCGCTGCGTCGCGTTGTCTCGATATTCGTTCACCGCAATGCCGAGAATCTTCAAGTCTGGATTGAAGCTGTTTTGAATTTCTATCAGTGTCTTCAAAAGGCTACCAAGCCCGTCTACTGCGTAGCCTGAGAGCTTGATCGGACAAACAACATAACCAGCAACACCTAATGAACCAACGAGACGACGACCTAATGACGGCGGACAGTCAATAATGGCGTAGTCGTAATTTGGAAGAATTGGTTCAAGCCACTGCTGCGGATAAGCGACCTGCTCGATCGGTAGGGCTTCAACGTCATAGCCGGCTGGGTCCACGTTCGAACCGATCAAATCAATGCCGCGTGGCGTTTTTTGGATATTGAGTTCTGGAAGGTCTGTTTCGAATAGCTGATCAGACGTTGTCGCTTCGTAAGGCGTGCCTTCTAAGAGCGTACTAGAAGCATTGCCTTGAGCGTCCATGTCAATGAAAAGGACTCTCTTACCTTGTACCGTGGCCAGGTAGTAAGCCAGTTGTGTGGAGAGCGTTGTTTTCCCGACGCCGCCTTTTTGGTTGGCAAAAGCGATGACTTTACACATTAGAGTGTCCTTTTTTGTGCGACTAGTTGTATGTGTCATGTCCTTGACAGTATGTGACTTTCGTCATGGACGTAGAAAACTATACACAATTCGCACTTAGATCATGTCCCGTTTTTGCGCTTATCGCGTCTCACATAGCATCTAGACGCATGAGTGATTGGGCGCTGATTTGAGGCGATGTTTAATCCGGATTAAGTTTTCAATGATTCTTAGGCAGTGTTAATCCATCGTGGACGCACGTATTTGGTGCAGGACTGTGACGTTGGCTTCTAATCAAATCTTCTTTCAAGCAAAATCATGTCATCAAGCAAGACGCCTGCTTCAACGATCGGATGCGGATAGTGCACTTTAAAAAAGTGAGGAATTACGCCACACTGTACAAAACCACATTGCTCATAAAAGGGTCGCGTGGTGGGCGCGTCGCCTGTCCCAACGAGCAGTCGTTTGGCCTTATCTTGAGCATAGTCAGCAGCAAAGGTCAGCATAAGTCGACCGTAACCTTGCCGTTGGAATGAAGGGCGCACAGCCAAAGCTTTGATTTCAATGGTTGTGCTGTCGTGCATCAATAAAGCAATCAGGGCCCGTGCGGTGTTGTCGCCTTCTTCACGGTAAATGAAAACCTCTGCTTGAGGAAGATAACGCATAACCATGGTCCAATCTTCGTCGGCCAATAAAAGAAGGTCTTGATATTTGGTTTTATCTTCTGGTGGAACGTGAACAATTGGCATGATGTTTGTGATGCGAGCGGTGATTCACTGATCGTAGCATAGTGGATTCATCTTTAAAGGAATTTTCGAAAACGTCTCTCGTCGCACAATTTTTTATCGATAACGCAAGAAAATATGCCTTTTTTGAGGGCGTTCCTGACGGGGCTCTGTGGTTCGAGTACAATTTGAGCCAAATTAAAAAAGACCGTTGTGCACTGCATCCTTACTCAATCGTAGGAGCGTGATTTCGACGGTTTAAGAACGTCTCTTCTAAGCGTCAGTACGCTTAGGTCATTTCATTCGCCTTCAGTTGTTCGGAGTGCCCTTTTCATGTCTATGCTCTACAAACTTGCCCGTAGCATCCTTTTTCAGATGGATCCGGAAACCGCTCATGGTCTGATTATGAGCAACATTGACTGGGCTTCTGCCGCAGGGTTAACGCGTTTGGTGGCAGGACTCCCAAAGAGCGATCCGGTCAAGGTGATGGGTATTACGTTCCCAAATACGATTGGTCTTGCTGCTGGTATGGATAAGACGGGCGGTCATGTGACGGGGCTTGGTCGCTTGGGGTTTGGCCATATTGAAACCGGGACGTTTACGCCGGTTGGTCAGCCAGGTAACCCGCGTCCGCGTTGCTGGCGCTTGATTCCTAAAGAAGGCGTCGTGAATTTCATGGGCTTCAATAATCCAGGCGTTGAAGCTGGGATGGCTAACATCGCTCGTAGTGCCGCAGGTTTCCGTGCCAAAGGCGGTATTGTGGGTGTCAATATTGGTAAGCAGACGCCGACCCCTGTCGAAAAGTCTTTGCCCGACTATTTGACGTTGATCGACAAGAGCTACGCAACGGCTGACTACCTGGCCATCGATATCTCTTGCCCGAACGTCTCTAATTTGACCGCTTTGCAAGAAGGTGATTACCTTGATGAACTGGTGAGCGGTTTAGCTGATAAGCGTAAAGCGATGGCCGATAGCACGGGTCGCTATGTTCCGATCACCGTGAAGATTGGTCCCGATTTGTCGGATGATGCCATTCGTCGTGCTGCTGACGTCTTTGTGAAGTACGGCATGGACGGCATTACCGCCACGAATACCACGCGCTCCCGTAAGGGCGTCGAAGGAGAGCCTAAGAGCGAAAATCCGGGTGGTTTATCTGGCCGTCCGTTGTTTGAACGTTCGACCGCCGTGGTGCAGTTATTGTCTGACCATTTGAAGGGCACGTTGCCGATTATTGCGTCGGGCGGTGTCATGACGCCTGAACACGCCGTGGCTAAGATGGAAGCAGGCGCAAGCTTGGTGCAACTTTATACAGGCTTTATCTATTACGGTCCTGAGCTCATTCAAACGGCGAGCGACGCGATTGCACAATGGCGTCAAGCAAACGGCCGTTAAGCGATTGACGAGCGCCATTCATCAACATAGAGCTACGGAAGCGTTGCTGTCTCTAGTGCTTTTTTCGGTGGATTGGCGCTCTGTTTGTCGCGTCGCCACTCAAGATTAATCCGGATTAAACTTTGTCGGATTGATAATACGCCCTCTTGAGTGGCAAACAACAAGTAGGTTTTGAATCTAGACCAAATGGTTAAGAAAGCTTTGGCATAATATGCTAAATTATTCGGAATTAAATCCTATTTGTTTAAATGTTGCTATGAATTCGGAATTTATTCCTAGAGAAAATTATTTGAGAGCGTTGCGATCTGTTCGCGAAAAACCCTTGATCAAGGTCATCACAGGTGTGCGTCGGTGCGGAAAGACGACCTTGATGAAGCGCTTTATCGATGAGCTCAAAACTAGTGGTGTACAAGATAACCAAATCGTTCAGGTGAATTTCGAAGACTATGACGCCATCCCTTTGAGGGCGCCGAATGCATTGCACGCTTTTCTGACGTCGAAGCTGCAACCTGGAAAGACGGTGTTTTTCTTTCTGGACGAAATTCAAACTGTGCCTGATTTTGAAAGTGTCATTGATCGGCTTGCGACTTGTGAAGGTGTCGACATCTATTTGGCGGGCTCGAATGGCACGAAGCTTTGTTCAGGTTTGACGACATGGCTGACGGGTCGTTATGTCGAAATCAAAATACTACCGTTATCGTTTAGCGAGTTTGTTGAGGGCGGCTACAGTACGGGTACGCTTAGTGACCAATATCGTCAATATTTAGAAGGCGGTGCTTTACCCTATGCGTTAGCCTTGCCTAATGCAGAGGCGGTGGACATTTATTTTGAGGGCACTTTCAATACGATTTTGTTGAAGGACGTGCTTCAGCGAATGAAGCTCTCAGATTCATCACTGTTATTGAGCATCTGTCGGTTTTTGTGTGAGCACATCGGTAGCATTGTCTCGCCAAAGCGAATTGCCGATGAACTCACCGCGCAAGGTCGAAAATGCGATTCAAAGACCGTCGACAAATACTTGACGGCGCTCGTTGACAGTTTCATCTTTTACGAAGCAAGACGCTTTGATGTTCTCGCGAAAGTGGCGTTGGCACGACTTGCCCGATATTACTTAGTCGATGTTGGCTTACGACCAACGCTTCTCGGTCATCGAGCGATGGACGCTGGTCATACGCTCCAAAATGTTGTTTATCTTGAATTGTTGAGAAGAGGCTACGAAGTCTACGTCGGTCGCTTGGGTGACGCAGAAGTCGATTTCGTCGTTAAGTCTGCAGACGGCTTTCAATACATTCAGGTGGCAGAGACGGCGAGAAGCACTGAGACGATTGAGCGAAAACTCAAACCCCTACAAAAAATTCAGGACCACTATCCAACGCTTTTGCTCACCCTAGATGAGGGGCCGACGAAGGAGAAGGACGGTATCGTTCACATGAATGCGCTCGAGTGGTTGGTGAAAACCTCTTGATCGAAGTTGCAGGTCTAGCTTAGACCTGGGTGGTCTGAACGAAAAAAAGCTTCGGATTCGCATAGGTCTCCGAAGCTTCACGATCGTAAGATGTAGTGACGATGGCCGCTCAAGGGCTTTTGAGCGGTCAAGTGCTTTAAGGATGATGCCAAGCCAACATGGGCCAGCCACGCTGCTCGGCTTCATGGGCTAGCCGAGCATCAGGATTCACGACAGCGCAGCCACCCGCATAGGACGCTAACGGTAAGTCGTTATGGCTATCGGTCAAAAAAAAGATGTCCTTAGGCACCATCGGCGGCATAAAACGCTCGTCCGACGTACGGTTTTTGGCGTCAAGCCAACTTAATAGGCGAGTGATCTTGCCTTCACGAAATGACGGCGTGCCTACAATCGTGCCAGTCGGGATTCCGTTCGCCATGACGAGATCGACACCAATGGCTTCGTCAATGCCGACAAAGTGCGCAATGGGCTTCACTAGAAAGCTCGCGCTTGCCGAAATAATGACGCACGGCAATTGGTCGGCGCGGGCTTTGGCAATGAGGTCGAGCCCTTGCGCAAAGAGGATCGGCTTAATCTTCACGTCAATAAAACGATCAATGAGTGCTTTGAGGTCGTTTTCGGTGAGATGCCCAATAGACGGCATGATGTCAGCCAAAAACTGATGTGGGTCTAGCGTCCCTTGACAGTAATCCTTGATCATGCGATCCGTGACGGCTTGATAAATCGGATCCGTCGTGGTGCCCGTTTCATAGAGCCACGTCGTCCAAAGACGTGTGCAGTCGCCATGAATGAGCGTGTCATCAAGATCAAAGACAACGGCGCGTGGCGCGCGGCCAGAAGTAAGCTTAAACGGAAAGGTCATCGGTTTTCATCAAAGTAAAGTCGGTCGACGTAAGAGGGAGCTTGATCTAAAACCAGATGCCAACCTGCCTCCTTTAACGATCGTGGTGTTTAGGCGACTTCCATTGTCTCAATGAGGGCTGGCAGTTCGTCAAGACGATTGATCACAAAACGAGCACCAGCACGTTCAAAGGCTTCACGCGCTTCATCGCGACAAGCTTGACGCTCTTCGTCGGTGAGGGCATCCCATTCAGCGCGAGAAAGCCCCATGATTGAGGACCCTTCGATCACGCCGACAGGAATCACGCCTGCGGCAATTGCTTCTTTGATGTCGGAGACCGTGTCGCCTACTTTGACCACACGCGTAACAGACGAGACGCCCAAACGTTTCATATTTTCAAAAACCATATAAGGCCAAGGACGACCTAAGCCACCCACGTCGTCGGCTGTCAGGGTCGCGTCAGGCGCGTAGCCCGCCGCCTTGGCGACAGGTTCAACGACTTCCATCATGGCGCGCGTAAAGCCCGTGGTACTTCCAATCTTGATGTGGCGTTCACGAAGCTTGTTGACACATTCAATGAGGCCAGGTTTCAGGTCGCAATGACGATCGAGCACCGCCATGAGTGCAGGTTCAAAGCGTTCATAAATGGCTTGGGCATCCGCTTCGGTGGGTTCATGACCACGAACGCATTGCCAACTTTCTGCGACGCGCGGCATGGCTAACATCGTACGGATGTGATCAATCTTGAGCATTCCCATTGGAGCGCGGGTTTCTTCTTCGGTGACTTCAACGCAGAAGGAGCGGAAGGCTTCACGAAAGGCGGAGACGGGCGATAGGCTACCAAAGTCAACGGTGGTACCCGCCCAGTCGAAGATGACGCATTCAATGCGAGACATAAGTGTTCCTTGATGAAAATCTAATTAGCGTGCTTGGTGAGTAGCCATATAACGCGTAAAGAGCTGCAGAATCTTTTCAACGTCGTCAGCGTAAAGTTCGCCAATGTTGCCAAGGCGAAAACTCGGACGTTCGGTGAGCTTGCCCGGATAAATAACAAAGCCATCTTTTTTGAGTGCTTCGTACATGTCGCTAAACGAAAAGTCGTCAGACGGATAAAAGAAGGTCGTGATGATGGGGCCTTGATGCACAGGCGTGATATAGGCCGTGAAGCCTAAATGTTCCATGCCTTCACGTAAGCGACGGTTGAGTTCGGCATAACGAGCGCCGCGGGCTGCGATGCCGCCTTCTTGATCGAGTTCAAGTAGCGCCTGATGAAAGGCTGCGACCACATGCGTGGGCGACGTAAAACGCCATTTGCCGCCATCCTTTTCGAGCGTTTCCCACTGGTCATAAAGGTCGAGCGAGAGCGTACGTGCATGGCCCTTTGAAGCGATTAGGACATCTTTCTTGACGATGATGAACGAAAAGCCTGGCACCCCTTGGATACACTTGTTGGCTGACGAGACAATCACGTCAATTTGAAGGTGGGCGACATCAATATCCACAGCACCAAAAGAACTCATCGCGTCCACAATCATCGTACGGTTCGCGGCTTTGACGACGCGTGCGACAGCTGCGATATCGTTGAGGAGCCCCGTTGTTGTTTCATTGTGCACCATCGACACCATGGTGACTTCGGGGTGTTCGGCTAAGTAGCTTTCGACGACGTTGGCGTCGGGGATTTCATCCCACTTAAAGTCAATCTTGCTGTATGCAATCTGATGACGCGCCAATATGTCGCACATACGCTTCGAGTAGGCGCCATTCACGAGTACAAGCACGTGGTCATTCGCGCCCGGAAGTGAACTCAACACCGATTCAACGCCAAAGGTGCCAGAGCCTTGCATGAGCACCGTGGTGTAGTCGTCACCGACATGAGCGAGCTGCAACAGACGTGCGCGGATGTCTTGGGTCATGGCTTTATAGTCATTGTCCCAAGTGCAACGGTCAACCAGCATGGCTTGACGCACAGAAAGGGTCGTAGTCAGAGGACCTGGAGTCAGGAGTTTGTAGACGTTTGGATCTTGATTCAACATGATCTCAATAATGCGTTTGAGGGAAGTTTTAAAAGTGATGGGCATCCATGGTGTGTGACCGATGGATGCCTTTTAAGGACCAAAGACGGTCGACTTACTTATTCTTGACGAGTTCCTGGTGCTTCTTGAGGAGCTCTACCGTGAGCGGCTCGTTAAACTGTGCCGGGTGTTCAGGACGGTTTTCGACGGTGACCATTTCGCCTTGATAGAGTGCCACCGGGTAGTACTTCAAGAGTTCTTGACGGCCAAATTTGACAATGGTTTCAACGACTTTTTGGGCGTTCGGATTGGTTTTGTCACCCTTGTCGATCACGGCGGCGGCTTCATAGAGCGTGAAGTTACCTTCGATCGGGTCAATAAAGTCAACGGGTAAGCCCTTCGCCTTATCAGCCACGGCCTGATGGCGTAAGCCAAAGCCCACAGCCACTTCGCCCGCGCGAATCTTCTTTAAAGGAGCAGAGCCAGACTTTTCAAGATGTGCCCCCGCATTCTTTTCAATCTGCTGAATAATGGCAGCGCCGTCCTTTTCGCCCTTGGCCGAAATCATGGCCTGGGTCATCAACCAAGAGGTTGAAGAGCCCATGATGTCAGGTACCGAGATGTGACCTGCATACATCGGCTGAGCCAAGTCTTCGATTGACTTAGGCATCGGGAGTTTATCTGCTTCAAGCACCTTGGTGTTCACAAAGAGCGAGCCGCAGTTACCCAAAATCGGGGCATAGAAGTTAGGCACACCCGTGATGGTATTGGGTGTAAAGGTAAGCGGCGCAAAAAGCTTATGCTGCTTCTGAAGCGATTCAAGATAGTAGGTAGCCGTCGTCACGATGTCAGCTTCAATATTTTTGCCTTCAGCGACAAGTTTGCCGCCGAGTTCAGACGTCCCAAAGCCTTGGAAGAGGTAGGCACCCTTGAGGCCATTCTTGTCAAGGGCATTTTTCATGGCCTGCTGCGCTTCTTCGTCAGCATTGGTATAGACAACCACGGGAGCGACCTTAGCGGCTTCAGTCTTCGGCGTATCGGTGGCGGTTTCGTTATTGCAACCACCGAGCGCGGCGATCAGGGCGGCAGCAAGGGTCGTACAGGTCATCTTAGTTAGCGTAGACATAAGTCATCCTTTGAGAATCGTCTTAAATGTTCGGTTTAGGGTTGCGTTAGTGTTTAACCGGTGTTGAACGGTGTGCTAGGTAATCAAGCACGAGCTTGGCAACCACGTTGGTGATGAAAATAAGGAGTGATAAAACAAAGATCGCGTCGAAACGTTCGTAGTACTGCAGTTCTTTGATCTTTGTGGTGAGCACCATCGTGCGGGTGCTCGTTAGAAAAACGATGGCGGAGATCGTGACCATAGAATTAATGAAGTACGTCTCAAACATTTGAATGAGTGTGGTCTTGGCGTTCGGTATGAGAATGCGGCGCACGCTCTTAAACCAACTGTCACCCATCAATTGCCCCGTGGTCTCCCAACGCGTATTCATCTTGGAGAGCGCGGTGGTTGACATCAAATAGGGTGTGGCCAAGAAGTGAACGAGGTTGGCTAACACAAGAATCGCAAGCGAATTCTGTAAGGGTGTCCCTGTGAAGGCAAATAAGTAGCCAACACCAAGCACCATGCCAGGAAGCGTGGACGTGAGGATCGCAAACCCGTCCATCGTCGTACGGCACCAAGGCGCGAGATCTGAACGCGCACGAATCATGCCAGCGGCAAAAGCCACAATCGTGCCAATCGTTGCTGAGGCGAGTGCTACACCGATCGAACGTAGGTATAGTGGCCAAACGTCGTCAGACAATAAGGTCGCTTTGACATGTTCGAGCGTAAAGTTCGGCTTGTAGGGCCAGTATTCGACAAACGGCACCACAAAGATCACCGCAAAGATCGCCAGGAGTACAAAGCTAATGAGCGCAAAGTAGACCAAAAAGAGTCCGTCGCGCAGACGATTTTTTAAGGGTGGTGTGTCAGAGAGTTGGTTGTAGCGAAAGTTCAACTTGTCGGCTTGCTTCAGTAACAAAACCGCTGCAGCAGAAGGTACCAACATCGAAATCGCAATCACAGCACCTTCACCAAAATTAGGTATCGCCCCCATCATGGCAGCATAGAGCGCCGTGGCAAGCACTTCGTATTCGCCAGCGATCGAGACTGGAATACCAAAGTCCGTAAACGCTAAGAAGAAGGCCAGCACAAATGCCGAGGCAAAGGCGCCCAACGTTGGACGCAACGCGGTTTGCCAGAAGGTGCGTAGCGGACGGTCACCCATCACGCGAGACACGATGACATAGCGCTGGTCAACATACTTAAAAGCGTTATAAAGAACCAAAAAAGCGGGTGGCAGGGTATAGACAATGTCCGCAATCAACAAGCCCCAAAAGCCATAGATCGAAAAAGGGAGTTGTCCAAACAGTTGACTCACCAAACCCATGCGGCCAAACGAATAAATGACCGCAAAGCCATAGGTGATCGAAGGCAAAAAGAGCGGCAGGAGAAGCACGATATGCATGAGGCGCTTCACCTTAGGTGACACGTTCGTGAACGTGAGCCCATAGGCTGCAAAAAAGGCAATAGTTGCTGAGGCTAAAGCCGCGAGACCAGCGACAAAGAAGCTATTGCCAATCATCTGCCAAAAGGACGATTGGGCTAACAGTTTGCTCCAGTGACTGAGTGTCAAGGTGCCTTCACCTAACACAGATTGCACAAACACCGTGCCTACTGGATAAAGGAGCATCACAGCCAAAAGTAGACTGATGAGTCCAAAGGCGATGCGGTATTCAGGGCGTGACGCGGCCTTGTGGCGAAGATTAAGAGTACCATTGGCCGTCAGTGTGGCTGTCGTCATGACGTTACCCTTACATGGCTTCCGTCATGCGGACGGCAGTGAGGTTGTTGGCTGCCTGCGCGGTATTTAAGCCCACGCCAAAGAGGCGATAAATGTTGTCGCGTTTGATGGTCAGCTGAGACAAAATGAAGCGCTGAATGAATTCGTTTTGTGGCTTCGTCATGATCTCGGCCGGTGTTGCAAACTGGGCAATACGACCTTCGTTGATGATGAGTACCTTGTCTGAGAGCGTCAAGGCTTCTTCAGGGTCATGTGTCACGATGAGCGTTGTGAGATCTAATTGACGCGCGATGGTTTTGATGCGGTCTTTGATTGATTCTTTGATTAAACCGTCAAGGGCGGAGAGTGGTTCGTCAAGGAGCAACAAACGTGGTTTCATGACGAGGGTACGCGCTAGCGCCACACGTTGCTTTTGACCGCCTGAGAGTGAATCAATGCTTTGGTTGAGATGCTTTCGGAGGCCTAAAAGGTCGATCATGTCATCGACCTCAGCGGGTGTAGAGCGGTCGGGAAAGTTTCTCAAGCCATAGGTGATGTTTTCATGAGCATTGAGGTTCGGAAAAAGCGCATAGTCCTGAAACACAATGTTGAAGCCACGCTTTTCCATCGGGACATGCGTTAAGTCTTCACCGTCATACATAAGACGACCTGACGTCACATCGGTGAGACCAAGAATGAGGTTGAGAAGGGTGGTTTTGCCACAACCAGAAGGACCAAGAATAGAGACAATTTCGCCCTTGGTAATCGACAGATTGATGTCGGAGAGAATCGTACGGTCACCGTAACACTTGTGGATGTGTTGGAGTTCTAGCATGGGTTTAGACACAAATTAATCATGGACAGCGGCATTATGGGTAGTCGCCGTGACACCCTCGTGACTCGTTTGTGACGTTTTGGTGACGCTTGCGTATAGAAATCTAAAGATGTGACAGGCGTATGAAACGCCCATGAAAAACGCCCATCAAAGGGCTTGATGAGCGTTGAGGTTTGCGTTCTGTAAAGGATGCCGCGTTATGGCTTTAAGGTGTGATCTTGGTCGGCGTGAATCCACTTTTCGATGAGTTGGAAGGCCGATTTCACGGCCGTTGGCAGCAAGGCGTCTAACGGTCGGTGGTATGGATTTTCTTGGATGATGTTGCCCAAGAACCCTGAATACTCAGACTTCTTTTTTTCGAGCCGGTGCTTGAGGTCACGGCGACTGAGTGCGTTATAGTGTTCGTAACGAAGCTGTTGCTCTTTAGATGATTGCGACATCGCACGACTACAGGCCATGAGGGAGTCGATCAGCTCTTCACGCAGTTTGAGTTTATGAACGAGTTCACCTTCAATCGCGAGCCCGGGTGACAAGAAGAAGACGTCGCTCAGATTATCTTGATGATTGAACTGCGCTTTTTCTTCGCTTTCGGCGAGTTGTTTACGCACGACATGTGCTGTATCGCCATCGTTATCACTCACCACACAGAAGGGTGTGCGTAGCGTCATAGCCAACAAGAAAAATGGCGCATAGCTCTTGCCGTCTACGCCCACAATCGTGATGCCAAAGGTACTTGGATCAGCGCCAAAGTACGCATGGAACATGCCGCGAAGGAGTTGCTCTTCGGTCACACCTTCGACAAACACTAACCCGCGCGCAAAAAGCACCTCGGCGCGCATCCGAAGAATCAGACGTTTGAGGGCTCTCACGTCTTGCGGATTCATTTTGCGTGGCAACCAACGTACGTGAATGTCGTCGCCCGTGCGCGACATGGCACGAAAAGCTTGTGGCGATACGACGGAAGCAACGTAGGGAGAATGCGACGAAATCAAGAGTTGGTGCGAGAGCGCCATGATTTGGTTAATCAAGGTGCGTTGCGCATTCGGATGCAAATGTGCCTCAGGTTCTTCAGCCGCAATCAGCATAAAGAGTGGCCAATGATGTGCACGTGCTTGTCGAATCACGCCTTCGATCATCGTAATGGCTGACAAAACAAGGAGTGTTTTTTGGCTACCACGACCTAAAGACGCATCGAGTTTTTGTGACGCTTCACTGCTTGCTGCCCAGTCTAAGAATCGACCGATGGTTTGTGGATTCATGACCAACTGATCAGGTAGGGTGCTCCCGGGTCCCTCAAGACTTTCGCAGAGGCGATTGAGTTGCTGGCGAAGGTCTTGAATGGGGGTCCTGGCATATTGCGGGTGCGCTTGGACCTCTTCACGCAATTGCGAAAAGGTGGTTGCCATAAAAGAATTCGGGCGTAAGAGCGCGCTATGCAAATCGTCGTCAGCTTCAAGAAAACACATCTTGAGGTATGGCAACGGGGTGTCAATCTTGTCGCCGAGCGTTGCCTCAGCCCAGTCCGACAAAAACTGACGACGGCGAGTGATCAGTTTTTGATCGGGATCCCACGTCAAGTGCGTGCGAAACGCAAAATAGGCTTTTGAGCGCTCGGTATATTGAATATGGGATTTGAGCACCTCTTCCCAGTCGGGTGAAAAGTGTGCAGTGCGCTGACCGTCTTCGTTGACTGGAATAAAGTGAACGTCGACCATGATGTCGGTCGCGATCGTACCGTCAGGGTGTCGGTGAAAGTCATGCACCGTCACGTCGTACTCGTCGGTGAGGGCGACTTGAAGGGCTTTAAGGACGCTCGTTTTGCCGCAGTTATTAGGACCAATCAAAAGCGTGGTTCGGTCGACAGGCATTTCTAACGCCTGGATACTGCGAAATCCTTCTATGCGAATCCGGTCGATGGCAATCATAAAACGCTCCTTTAGGTGAGCTCTTAATATGATTTTAGAGCTAACGAGGTTTAGTCGCGCTATAGAAATTTGGTACGAATTGCTACAATCGTAGGAGAAGATAGAAGGAGGTGCTTATGTCTGACTATCGCGAAATTGACACGATTACGCAGCTTTTAGGACTCATTACAGAGCCCGGTGCCATTGATCGCCATGTCTTTCAGAATATTGACTTCACCGAGTTGGCGGCGTTGGCTAGCGAATCGTCGTTTACCAATTGCCTCTTTTTAGGGTGTGAGTTGCCTGAAAGCTTTGAGCAGAAGCTCGACAAGACAAACCTCATTTTTCCGCGCTTAGATGCTCCGTTCGACATTTATCGCGGTTACCTCTATTCAGCGAATTCACTCTATGCGGGCTTTGATCCGAGAGACGAAGCAACGCTTAAAAATAGCTTTGACTACCGCGTGCATCAGCACTATTTAAAGACGGGACCCGTCTCGAAGAACGTCAAAGAAACGCTCTCTCGCTATTTACACGACCATTCCATTAGTAATGCCATCAAAGACTTTTTGGCGCCTTATCACGAGCGTCAAATCGTGGGCATTATGGGTGGTCATGACCTTCTGAGAACCGATCCTTTCTACCGACAAATTGTCTACTTAAGTAAGCGACTCACTGAATTAGGTTTCATCATGGTGAGTGGCGGTGGCGCTGGCGCCATGGAGGCGACCCATTTAGGCGCTTGGCTCGCGCAACGCACGAACGACGAAGTTGAAGATGCGCTTCAAACCCTGGCAGCCTCACCGAGTTGGCAAGATGAAGGTTGGTTGACGTCAGCCTATCGCATCCGTTATCGCTATCCGCAAACGCACTTTGTGAGTTTGGGCGTCCCGACGTGGCTTTATGGCCATGAACCCGCGACACCTTTTGCAACACATATCGCGAAGTTCTTTGACAATAGCATCCGTGAAGACACGATTCTGAGCATTACGCGTGGTGGCTTGATCTACACGCCAGGGAGTGCTGGTACGATTCAAGAAATCTTCCAGGCAGCGGTGCCGAATCACTACCAGACTTATGGCTACGCGAGTTTGATGGTCTTTTTGGGCGTAGATTTCTGGCGCCGTGAAATGCCGGTTTATCAGTTGCTTGAATATTTGGTGAAAGAAGGCAAGTACGACGGCCTTCGTATTTCGATCACCGATAGCATCGATGAAGTCGTGGATGCGATCAAGAACTTTAAGCCAAAGGCGAGTTAGTCGTGATGGGGTTTTCGTTCGCGGGCTCGAGTGAAGGCCGAGTGTTTATGCCACTTGAAGTGGTAATGTCGAATTTGGCTTTGATTTCTGGCCTGCGGCTAGTTTATAAAAATTCGACATGTCGAATTTTTATGTGAAGAGAGCCGCTTAAAGAAGATAAAAGAGGCTCTCTTTTTGTCGGTGCAAATATTAGTTATGACCGTTCAACGATTAAACGATATCGTTGTTTTGGACTACGGATATTCTCCAAAGGCTCTAGGATCTTTGTTTCTACCAGTTGACGTACGTGTTGCGAAATGGAAGTACGAGACATACCTGACATGGCAACGAGTTCTTTAATTGACAGATTGCCGTTCGCGTGAATCGCTTTGATAATCGTTTCATCCAGAGAATTCGGACGTTTAGAGCGTTCAGGCTTACTCACCCTACGCTTTTCAAAGGAAAGACTGAAAAAAGTGAGTGAGTTTTTGACGATCGGCGGTGGCATCAATGCACGCGCCAACTCGGATTCGATGGTCATAAACCCAGTCCCTTTGTTTTCAACGACATAGCCATCTAGAAAAGGTGTGTACGTTAGAAGACGGGATAAAAACTCATTCCTTGAGGCTGAAATACCTTCTTTTCCAAGAGACTCAACCGTTGTGGCTCCATATAAACCACCAGGATTTGAGACTTCAATCCGATCGGAATACATATTTACCTGAACATGCGTCCCGCGGCCTTCAGGAGAATAATCTCGATGTTGCAAGGCATTGGCTATCGCTTCACGCAAGGCAACAATAGGATAGTCAGGCACATCCTTACGCAAGCCGCCTTCAACGATAGCGCCTGTGCTCATTCGTTGTTGAACTAGTGAAAGCGTGTCTAACAACATATCCGGAATGGAGCCAACCAACTCCTTGGAATCCAAGTAACGTTGTCCAGTGACAGGGTCGCCTGCTTTGGTCGTTCCTGGATAAACCGTGAATACGATTTGAAGTCGCGGAAAATACCGTTGTGGAAAGATGCCAGCAACGAGTAAGCCTGCCAACGTGGGTCGTAATGTATCCTCTAAGCGAGTAAGAACGCCTAATTGGATCAGAATCACTTCTTTTTCCAAACGGCCAAATATTCTTGGAAATAACAAGCGAACTCTATCGACAATTTTCTGGAGTGTTTCGGGATTGAGATCGTCAATCGTTGCGTTTTCAACAGGTTCAATATCGAATTTCGGTGGCGTTCTGACTTCTATAAGTCGGTCAACTTCATAGGCGGAAAGATGCCTGTCTCCGTCGCCAGAACGAATAAAAGCGCCTTCATATTGCCCACGATTTGTGATAAAACAAGGGCGTTGATTGGCTGGTGTTGACGGAACATATGCCGCCACGATTGTCGATGATTCAAAAGGAATGAGTTCAATCTCCAACCGCACACGAGGTGTCAGCTGATCACCTATTGTTTGTAATTGCGAATAAATTTTTTGAGCGTCAAAATTCGGTACAGGCTTAAAGTCATTCTTCTCAGATAGACCAAGGAGAATTAAGCCGCCAGCTTTGTTCGAAAAAGCCGAAATGGTCTCAGTTAGACTTTTAGGTATCGTTTGAACTGCTTCTTTCACTTCACAAGTTTGAGTGTCGGCACCGATTTTTCTCATATGAGAAATGACTTTGCGAATATCGACAATATCTAGCATATACGCTCCAAATGACTATTAAACACTCAACTTATCGTTAAAGGTACAGTAGACTTAACGAGTAATTGGGCAGTTTAACTGAACACTTTACAGTTGCTTTACAGTATACCAATTGTTGTCGAACTTGGAGCGTTGTCTAGATCAGATAAGTCTAGAAGCTGATAAGGATCAGCAGACCAGGCGTTAAGACAAAGAAAAAGCGCCAAAGTCGCGAGAATTTGGCGCTTTTTGTATAGGCAAGACTAAAAATTAGTCTTCAACGGCGATCATGACGTTGGAAGCCTTGATCACGGCATAAGCCTTGCCACCGACCTTGAGGCCGAGGTTCTTAGCGGAGGTCGTCGTGATGGAAGAAACGATCTTTTCGCCAGCGGGCGTTTCGATGGTGACTTCGGTAGAGACGGGGCCTTGGTTAATGGCAACAACGGTACCTTCGAGGCAGTTACGGGCAGAAATCTTCATTTGTATATCCTTTTTTGATGAAATAATAAGAAAGATATTTCAATATCATACTCTCTTTGTTTTGATGTGATCAAAAAGTGATATGAATTAGTGCTTATTTGATCAGTGGCAGAATAGAGCTAGACGTTGTGGCATTTTTGTTGCTCGTTCCATTTATGTGCCAGAGCTTTGTTCTTAAGTTGATATAAATATCCTCTGACTAGAATGTGGCATCTAAGGGCGACTGTTTCTCGTTCATTTCATCAATTCATTGCATTAAGGCCTTTATGTCTACTGCGCGTCAACTGACTGTCACATGCCCTCATTGCAAGGGCAAATTATCTTGTACTGCTTTTGAGAGTATCAATACGGAATTGGATGCCACGTTAGCGCACCAAGTGTTGACGGGGGATCCGTTTACTGTGCATTGTCCGCATTGCAGTCGACCTGTGACGCCTAATTACCCAACGCTTTGGCATGATATGAAGCACCACGCCATGATTCAATACACGGCGTCGGACGACGAAGACGTGATTGATGAACATATCAAGTCAGCCCAAGAGGCTTTTGAACACTTCCGTAAGATGGGGATCACTGTCAAGACGGAACTCCGTATTGTGACGGATCGCGTGGAGTTTCGCGAAAAGGCAATGATCTTCCATGAAGGGTTAGATGACCGCGTGATTGAAATGATGAAGCTCATCATTTTAAGTACGTTGGATCGTCAAAAGGACGAGATGCCTGCTGAATTGCACTTCTTTGTGTCAAATAAACAAAGAGGATTTGCGGCCGTGAGTGATGCGGGTGAATTGATGGGGACAGTGCCTTTCTTGAACGATATGTATTCTGACTTTGTACAGCTTATGACGTTTGAAGACGATGAGTCCGACGACTATTTTGTCAATGTAGGTTGGGCAGCAGACTATCTGCAAGCGCATCCGACTCTCTTTGAAGACGAAGTTTAAAGTCGACTAGTGAATTTAAAATGCCTCGAACTAGATCGCTGATTCGAGGCATTTTTAGTCTTGCTTACTGTTAAAGGAACTTGTTCGATCAGCAAAATCCCGCCTGGAACGCTCGCCTCAGAGAGGCGGGGAGGAAAGGCGGGGAAGCGTTATTTTCTCCTAGAAGTATAATTGAGTGTAATGCAATGATTCTTTGAGTGAGGGCTAATGAAGAAAGCCGCCGTTTTCCGTCTTTATCCGACAGCCGACCAGAAGCACTATCTGGCCGGTCTTTTCGGTGCGGTGCGCTTTTGCTACAACAAAGGTCTGGAACTCAAGAAACATTACTATAAGGTGAAGGGGCTCAATCTTCATCCGATCCATGATCTGAAAAAGCTCCTTCCCATTGCCAAGAAGACTCACAAGTATGCTTGGCTAGCCAACTACGACAGTATGGCCTTGCAAGAATCCTTGAGGCATCTGAACACGTCTTTCGATAAGTTCTACAAGAAGGAAGCAGGCTTCCCGCGCTTCAAATCCCGTTAGGGCGATCAATCCAGTTATCACTGTGTGTGCGTTTCCGTCGGCGAGGGTTATGTCAAGGTGCCGAAGATGAAACCCATCAAAGCAGTGATTCATCGCAAGATTGATGGGAAAGTGAAGAGCATCACCCTCTCGAAGGATTGTTGTGGCGACTATTGGGCATCAGTCTTGTACGAAAATGACGAGGCAGAAGCCGCGCCTGAGACGGCCGTTCATGAATCCCAGATACTGGGACTCGACGCAGGCCTCAAAACCTTCTGCACGTGTTCTAACGGCAAGAAAGTCAAGTCGCCCAAGCCGCTCAAGCGGGCTATGAAAAAGCTCAAGAAGGCTCAACGTGCGCTGTCGCGCAAGAAGAAGGGCAGCAAAAACCGTGAGAAGGCTCGCA
>CALEAW010000097.1 GCA_937943605.1 uncultured Sutterella sp.
GGGACTGGTCTCATCAAAGTGGGGCTTCAAGTCTCAGAATGCCTGGCTGTTAACATAAATCATCATAGTGACACCATCGAACCTAAAAACTTGGTATCCTTTCTGTATATATAGTACTGCCCTGCTTCGTCAGGGACAAAATATCGCGCCCGAGGTCTTGTGCGTTAGAGCCACTGCTCATGCTGACTAATCGGGCGCATCCTTTTTTGGAGATAATGATGGACCAACAAACCTTTGGTAAGCTCTTTGCTGGCGATTTTATTGAACGTAATGGTATGTCTATTGCTCAGTTGTCTCGTGCTTCCGGTCTTTCTACCGAAACCATTGAAGCCTTGATCAACGATCAAGTGGCGCTTACGCGTGAAATCGCTGAACGTCTCGCACCGGTCTTTGGGGTGTCTGCTGATTACTTCCTTAATTTGGCAGCTTCTTGCGCTAAGTAATAGCGAAGTTGTTCGAACAAATAACGCCTTCTTGGGGTTTGCCTAAGGAGGCGTTTTCGTTCCAGAATTTTCAACTCACAAAAAAGGACGCCCAAGCTTCGTTGAGCGCCCTTCTCGTTTTTTATCTGACGTTATGAACGATTACTCTGTTGGATATCGATATCGTCTTTTGATTCAATGCGTCCGTCAGGATGTCGGATGAACACGCTCCCGATTGGTGCATCAAGGTACGGTGCCACGTAAGGACAATAGTTGAGCAAGGTGTTGAGTGGCTCGTACACGCAGTGGCCGTCTTCGTCACGGGTTTCCATCTCGCTTAAGAAGACCCATCCAGAGTTCTCCTGATCTTCAGGTTCTAACCTAAAGAAAATCTTGACGTCCTGACCTTCAAAAATGATGCGCGGATCAATCTGGCAAAGCGTTTTGTCTTTGCCTTGATAAAGAGGCTTCAGCTTTTCTTTTGGGATCAACGGTTTCCAGTGCTGCCCTTCACATACATTTTGACGACCTTTCTTGGGCGGATAGTAGTTGACCGCATTGATTTGACCAATAATTCATCTTCACTGTGCGATTCTGCATAATGAATCTCTTCGTCATATAAAGGCACGATTTCACCAACATTGATCGGGCAATGGTCTGGCAATAAGGGTTCCTTCGTGCGCGCGATAATCAAAGCAGTATAGTCACAGAACGGTAACTTCTCGCCAGCATCGTTCTTGCTATAGAAGGTTTGAGTCGGCAAGAGGCGTGAGCGTTTAATATTTTCGAGCGTGTAAATCAACAACTGAAGGCGCCAGTCTTTGTGCTTCAAGTTTCTCGCCTCTTCTAATGGGATCGGGATGCCAACTTCACAAAGCTCATCCTTGGCCTTCTTGCCAGCCGCCTTGTATTTGTCAACCAGATCGATGGTCATCAGGTACGCGATACCTTTAGGCATTAGAGGTGTCGTGAAGACAGCAGCCGTCGCGAAGCCACCAACATCGTATAAGCGATGAACGGTCGCACCAGTCCCTTTGAGAATCGTAAATTCTGCAAGGTTAGCTGATTCGGGTAGTGGCATGTCATCGCTCTTATGATCCTTTACGTATGCTGTCACATTATCGACAAAGGCTTCAAAGTTCTCGGGCGTCAATACGCGATGTAACCCTTGCTCGGTGAAAGTTTGTCGTACTAACGGCGAAGGGTCATTCATGATTTCCATCTGCTCAGCGACGAGTGCGACTTCGGCAGCGGTTGCAGGATCGCACATGGGGTCATCAGCTACCCTATCAAGTAGTTGATGGATTTCTTTTCTCGCTTTATTGGTTTCGCCACATCTAAACTTAAATTTGACTTGGGCTAATTCATACTCGATGCCACGCGCATACTTGGGTATCTTGGCAAACGTTTGTTTATATTGCTTACGTTGCGTCTGTGTCAACGTATCGGGCGTGATATCGAATAGCGTTTCGATTTTTTCTAAGTAGACGTCTGGCGTGCGCCACTCATCTGGCAAACGACGAATGAAGTCATCAAAAGGTTTGATGGTGTGCGTTTGTTGGCAGATGGTATTCATCACATCGCACGCCTGAGAGAGTAACGGACCGGCATCAATCGAATCAACACCTTCACGGATGCAGAGTTCAATCGCTTCTTCCATGATCGTTTGCGCGCGTGTCAAATCACCTACCCCTTCAGCAGCGATACTGTGCCATACGTATTGAAGGGGGTCAAACGGGAAGCGCTTGGCGTGTGCATCTGCGGCGATCTTTAATTGATCGAAGTCTTCGTTCAAAGACAGCATTGAATTTAAGATATTGCTTTCGAGCACGTTTATATTGTCGCCCAGACACTGCTTCGCCTCGGTTACGAAAGCCAACTTCTTAACCTTCTTGCTTAATTTATTTTGCTCAAGCCACAGTAAACGCTCATAAGGCGTAAAGGAGTCAGCAAAGACCTTCGACACTTTTTGCTTAGGGTCCAAGCCGCAATAAAAGGTCCATAACTCAAATGCTGCTTCAATGCGTAAGGCGACAGTTGGCACCTTGTGAAGATTTTCAAGAAGGAGCAAGTAAGCGTTTTCCTCGTCACCCAACGCATCTAACTCGTAGACCATATCAAGACGTTTCTCTGAGCCTGGGTCCGCGATCTTGTTATAGGCGGCGAAGATATCCATGGCCTTCTTTATGCGTCTTTTACGCGTGCGAGGATTCGTAGCCTCTCTGGCTAAAGACAAATGGGCATCGATTATCGGTACATAGAGTGTCGGGTCTTTTTCGAAAGATTCTGGCGAGATGAGCGTAGCTGTATTGAGTACTGTTTGATAGGCGCCAGAAGCCGAAGCGGAACGATAACTGACTTCAAAGTCGAGACGATCCACCATATTTCGGGCTTCCTTCGGGAGTTTCGGGAGATTACGTTGTAATTCCTCCACGAGTTCTTGGGCGACGTCAAGATCGTCAGTTGTGATGGCGCTATGGGCGATGTAATAAACGGTGGCAAAATCTTCGCACTGACCCGTGCAGAGCAAGTTTACGAGCTCATGGAGGCGGCTTTCAAAGAGCGAATCTGGATTGAATTTAATACGACGAATTTCAGAAAGCATCGCTTGATGAATCTTCGGTACGAAGTTTTTGTCATAGTTGTTGACAACAACCTCTTCAATCAATTGATCAATGTCGATCTCTTCTTCTACAGTATTGGGTGTTTGGTTTTGGTCAGCCATTTAACGATCCTTTGTGATACGCGATGGACTTGCGTTAATAGTGTTATTGCCTTGAACTGTATGTAAGTAAAACCATACCATTAGGCGATCCATCTTGTTGGCTTTATTCTTATTGGTCTTAATCCAGATGTGTTCGATTGCAATTTTGTGGGCTACCTGCGATGAGCCGAAAAAAAGAGCGCCAGTTTCGTGACGCTCTTTGAGATTTCACCCTATTGTGGGTTCGCGATTGCTTAACGATAGCGACGGCAGGAACCGGTCAAGACGCCGATAATCTGGAAATCGTCGGTGAGAGAAGGACGGATAACCGGATAAATATCGGTCGTGCTTTCAGGGTGCAGCTCGACGTCGTTGTTACGCTTGATCTTGAGACGCTTCAAGGTGAAGTCACCATTGAGGAAGGCGAGAACGATGTCGCCAGAACGAGCTTCAAGCTGACGGTTGATGATGATCAGGTCTCCGTTTTCGATACCAGCGAGATTCATCGAATCGCCCTTGGCATACATGACAAACGTATCGCCCGGGTGATGGATGAGGTAGTCGTAGAAATTGAAGGGTTCGCCTTCGTCATCGATGGCCGGGGTCGGCAGACCACACGGCACAGCGTAGTTGTACATCTTAGCCGTCATCTTTTCGGCTTCAGGCTGGATGTAAGCCGTGACTTCCTCAAGGATCGCATCAACGGCGACATTGCGCATTTGATTATTGAGGGCGATCTGTTCCTTGTAGTTATCAGCCGCGATCGTCAGGATCTGGCGAATAAAGGGCGTACCACCGAGCTGCTGAAGGGCATCTGCTACTTCTTCAGGCACGCGCGCCTGAACGTTAATGCGGAAGGCACCATCCTTCGGCGGACGGCCTACTGGGCGCTTGCTGGCATCAGGATCGATATTCAGTTCGATAGGATTGGCGATAGTAGAATTCTTTTTTCTTGGTGGCATTTTATCTTCCTGCGAATAAAGTATGCAGTGTGTTCAAACTGTATACGAGAATAATACAGGAGTTGATTTCAAACGACAAGGTTTCTTCCATCAAGGTACAGACATTCGTTCCTGATGTTTCGACGATCTAAATTTAGAAGAACGCTTGGTTCAGGTATACGGGTGAGCAAGATTGATGTCTATTAAAATAGAGGTGTATTTTTTCCAGCAATACCCTACTTCTTTTTCAATGATTCCGTGACGAAGAATGGAAAGAAAACGCTGCGATAAGCCTCTAATTTTTGCTGGCTAAACTGAAGCAAATCGTAATGCAAAACGAAGAAGGCAGCGCCAGAGGTCTCCCTGAGTCTCGAATAAACGAGTCGCCCTTTTCCCCTCGTCCTTTCAAGAAGCTCAAGCCATCCATCCACATAATAGATACGTCTCGCTCGGCCGCAGGTTTCTTCCCATAAAATTTCGATTTTTGGCACCAAATATTCCGAATCAGGTGTTGTCAATAACCATTGTCGGTGTACGCGATCGGTATCAAATGGAATCCATTCTCCGCCAAAGGGCAAGCCCTCGGCAACAGTACTTCGAAAAACCACTTCACCTGTTTTAAATGGACCGCTTGTGCGTACTCGCTCGATGACACGAGCGCGGTTTCTATTGCAGTCGAATTGATAGCGGTCGGCTTCAGTTGAGATGTGCTTATAGGTGTCGTCTTCCAACGTTAAAGCAGTTTTCAAGTCCAGTTCGGTGCGACCCACGGTCGTTGCAAGCCAAATGTCACGATAGAACCAGTCATCAACGGGTTCGCGTTTCCAAACATTAAAGACTTTTGACCGAGGCATGAAGCCTTTCCAGCATTCGACTTCGATCAAACTACCTATTAAACGCTTGTATGGGTGACCTTGGATCTCGTCCGGCACGGAGGAGGCTCCTGGTGCCGCTAAAGCAGTGGCGAAAGGAAAAAAAAGGCTCGTGAAACCCCAAAACCCGATTTGTCGCATGGTACACCTCATGAAAGCCATTGCGATATTATATAAACGAGTTGATCGATCCACATTATCATGCGATCAAGCCAATTTGTGCAGACTTCTGTGCCGTTTACCGTGAACTCATCGGCCGATAAAACGAATACTGCCGCAAAGAGAAGTACTATCTGAATGACATTCAGTTTCTCTTTATGATGCACGTTGCCAACGCCATTGAGCTTTGTTTCCTTCTCTTGACACCTATCCAGGAGTGACTGTATTCAGTTATTTTTCTCGGAAGGTTGGGTAGCATGTTCGGTGTGCTGTGAAGATTTACCTCCTGAAATAATAGCCTGAATTTCTTCACGTATAGCATCTAACTTGCCAGTTGAAAGAAGCTCAACGACAGAAACAAAATCACCGTTTTTGGCTTCGTCCCCTAGCATTTCTGGGTTACCTCGATATTTGTTGAGAATGAGTCAGACCGTCAGTCTCATCTGTCCTAAAAGAAGCGTTTTATGACTGGTCGAGTGCAGCAATCGCTTCTTCGGGTGGTTAAAGCTTGCAAGCCCTTTTTTAGTCGCTTTGTATTTTTGGATTTCGGCATTTGCGATTTCCTTTGACTCATAGGTACCGGCAACCCTTTCATCTTTATTGACCGGCGCAGGAAAATATGAATGGTATCCTGAACAGATAAGCCGAGGTCAACGGACAAATCAGTCCCTTCTTTTTTTGAGTGTTTCATTAACGCTGAAATTGATCGATGAAGCCATCGGTATTCTTCATTAGTAATCTCGATCTCTCAATTGAGTGAAGCGTATAGGTTTATTGGGTGCATTGTAGCGGCTAACAAATAGGCGTAATAAACGAGCGCCTCTTTTATCTGAGGATTAACACCAGCAAAGCATAACGATTTAAAAGTTAATCTGATAAGCATATATCTTATGCATATGCGATTACAATTGATACAGTAAAAAAGTAATTCTTATCAAAAATTACACGTGCTGTTTTTAATAAGACGTCCTTGAATCTGATTGTTGCATTCTGATTTGTTGTCTAAGAATTAGTAAAAACAACACGAGCATAGGCGATATTGAAAGATTGATAAAGCCATGCACTTTGATTTTGCAAAGTAGTCACTATGACAAAATTCTGATAGAGGCTAGTTATCTTTTCTTTAAATAAAAGATATTGATTCCTAAATTAAGTGTGGATAAATGATAACATCACTGTCGTCGTATTCAAAGCCTAAAACTCAAAAGAGTTTTATTATTCGTCAAAGACAAAACGACAAGGTTTATTAACTAATTATATTAATATGCACCGATTATAATATAGCCATTTCCGCTGCACGACGCATTGCTTCATCACCGCGGCGGTCATACATGGCAGTCGTGCTGATGTTGGCATGACCCATCATATTTTTGACAGTCACAATATCTACATTGTTAGCCAAAAGTCGTGTTGCAAAAGTTCGACGTAAATCATGCGCGGTGGCGGATTCGTGATTGGCCTCTTGCATCCTTCGTTTCGTAATACGACCGACCGAACTCGCATCCAATGGGTCCTCTAAAGAAATTCGCCCATTTTTATAAATTCGACCAAAAAGCAAACCATCAGCATCACCTCGCCAGCGAGTAACCCAAATTTGAACAGCTTCGGCGACTGGGGCCGGCATAAAGACGCGACGTTCTTTATTACCTTTACCGATAAGCGTCATCGTTCGATTGTTAAGGTCAATTTTCTCCATCCGAAGCAATGGAATTTCGCCACGTCGTAGACCACATCCTAACATTAGTGATAAAAGAGCCCTGTCTCTTGCGTCTATAGCTGTACCTGCGGTACATGTCTCAATTAGCCTATGAGATTCATTAAAGGTCAGAGACCTACCTGTGGGTAAACGGTAGAAACGCCTCTGCTTCAGCGAATCAATACGAAGATAGTCTTCGTGCGACATCGATCTGGCTAGCCATGCTGCCTTCGCAACACCTTTAATCGCAGCAAGATAGCAATTCGAGGTAGAACCTGCCTTCCCTGCTTTCTCCTGTCCTGCAAGGAATGCGAGGACATGTTCTGTTTTCAATTCACCCCAAGGGCAACTGCGTAAATCGACATAGCCTGCCCATCTAGCAAGCACATTCAATTTACTGGCCATGCTTTTGCGTGAAGTTTCTGAGTGCAAAGTGGCTAAATAAGCCAAAGCGGCATTAACAGGAGGTTGATCCCCTGCACTGCCACTGGTGGCCAATCCAGTTTGAGGCATTGAAGAAACGACGGTCGGTTCAAAAGACATGATCACAGAAAACGATGAGGAATTTTACTCATCAATTATAACGCACGAGAATGAACATTCTACGACATTATTAAATTCAAATGAGATGACGTACACCAAAGGAGATGTCTATCATGTTGACGTTTCAAAAATTTCGTGAAAAACTATGATCGTCGTAGTCTCTTTTCATTGAGTGAGGTGAATCATGGAAAATCCGAATGAACACCCGACGCAAGCCGCTATTAACGAGTTAACCTTGGCGCTCCTTTATCTCACTAGATTTGGAACTCCAAAAAACCGGGTTTTACGTACAAGTTGGCTCGAATATGATCGAGAAGCAACGCATCAATTGTTGAACGTTGGACTGTTAACTCACCGATCTAGATATCAGGCCTTTCTGAGTGACGATGGTTTAGAGGCGGCGAAAGAGATTCTGAAAAAGTACAACATTCCGGATTGGGATTAGTCTAAATTTTGTATTTTGTTGAATGCAGGTATTGATACGCGTTCCTCAAAATTTGCTAAATCTACCATCCAGAACTAAATCCCCCGAATAGTATCGAAAATCAGGCGTACCCGTGCAAGGGCTAAATTTTTTTACCCATACTTATGCACGAGGGCTCCTTTTTTTGAACTATGATGTACTACATGAAATACGTGTAATACATTTCGGTAACAAAGGATCAATACTATGACATCAATCCGATTACCTCTCCCTTTGGAAGAGCGATTGAATTTTTTGGCTAAAGCTACAGGTCGCACTAAGAGCTTTTATATACGTGAAGCTCTTGAAAAGAATATTGAAGAGATGGAAGATGTCTATTTATCTCAACAAACGCTTGAACGCATTCGTTCTGGTCAAGAAAAGACCTATACATTAGAAGAAGCGAAGAAGATCCTTGGCCTGAAAGATTGAGTTTGCAGACTCTGCTTTAAAGAGTATGCGCTGTCTAGACATGAGTCAAAAACTCAGAATTTTTGACTACTTAAAATCTAACATCGCGAATTCTGATAATCCAAGGCATTTGGTAAAGCTGTGATTGGCAACCTGGCAGGTCTGTGGCGTTATCGTGTTGGTGACTACCGAGTCGTTGTCTCTATTGAAGATGTCTTGGTTCGGGTGCTTGTTGTTCGGATTGGACATCGAAAGGATGTCTATCAGGATCGTTAATGATCTACAGTAGTGGTCAACTAAACGACATATCGACCAATCTCGGCATCGCATATAACGAATTGACGCAACCCTATCAAGTCATTGAGGATTTAGACGAATAAGCAGCTGCCAACCAAACGACTGGTGATGGTGTTTCATCAGGCGCTAGACATGTGTAAAAAAATCCCGCCGCTATAACTAACGACGGGATTTCATTAATCAACGATCGTGATCGAATTAGTATTCGAGCATCGGCGGAAGTTCGTTAGCTTCCTTGACATAGCGCTTGACTTCCTTGAGAGCAGGAACGCGCTTCGTCATATGCTTTTCAGCATTAACTTCTTCGAGCTTGGCGAGAAGGTTTTCAGGAACGCGATGAGAGAGTTCCTTAACCGTATCAACACCGGCCATTTCAAAGAATTCAGCGTACTGCGGACCAATACCGTGAATGCGCATTAAGTCGCAGTGGTTAGCCCAGCGAAGAATGTCCTTTTCAGGGATACCCGTGACGTCAGCGAGTTCACGACGCTGAGCCGGGGTGCGAACTAAACCCAAGTATTCTTCGGCGTACTTAATGCCACGAAGGTTGAGTTGAACGGCGTTTTCATTGGTTACGCCAGCGATCATATTAACTTTGTATGCCATCAGGGCCTCCTGGAGCGAATTTTTATGAAAGTATAGTCACTCTAGGCGTTTTCAACCATAGTATCTAAGGACTAAGCTTCTTTCTAAATAATCATAAGAAAGTTTTATTTAGGTGCATCTTCTATGATGCATCTCTTATACTAGTCTATCTTAAACTACTCTTGCAGTAACGATAGAATCGCTTCTTAAAGACATGTAGTTTGTGAAGAGGTATAAAGATTTATACATCTCCGACTAAACCAGTAGGGATTAATCTAGTGCCTTTAACCAATCTAACTGTCGAATTTAGGTGTGTATCAGGTAATTTCGCTGTGCGAGAGGATAAAAGAGCGTCTAATTTAAACGTCAACTGAGCCGAAACGCCTAAAATATTCGAATTTTCCTCTCATTTGTGACTTTTCGTGTATTTGTTGATCTGAATCAATCTAAGTTAAAATCACAACTCCATTAGGCGATCTTCATTAGAGTATTTTGATAGCTATTTAGAGAACGCCTAAAGGAGATGTTCGTTATCAGGCCAACAACGGCTTTTTGTTAACGCGCTGTAGTAACGCGGCCGACTTGTCGCACGTGGTCATCGAAATGACACCAGAGGCATCACGAACGCATGCCGTACCAAACGGTGCTTCCAAATAATCTTTGACGTACGGAATGTAATTACAGATCGTATTTAAATCCATCATAGCGAACTGGTCTTTTTGATGGATTTCTTCTTCTGTTTCGTTACCTGTTAAGAAGAACCAACCACTGTCTGTGGGACCGACTTTATCTTGGTGGTCACGATAGAAGATCGCCGAATCTGCTCCGTCAACCAAGATATGTTTGCTGACGCAACCGAACATGCCATGGTCGTCATAAATCTGGCGGATCTTATCTCGTGGAATGAGCATCTTCCAGTTTTCGCCTTGGCATGCGCTCAAACGGTTAGGCTTAGTTGGATAGAATGGCACATCCATCAAACGATGCAAAAGCCGTTCAGACCCCATCATGGCAGCAAAGTCATTTTCTTCTTGATAGACCGGCACGACCTCTACAAGTGCAATTGGGGATGATTCAGGGATGAAGGTTTCCCAAGAATCGAAGAGCACCACAGACGGAAATCCGATCCCTTCAATCAAACTTCCACCCATCGGGTTCTTGAGTGACATCCCCATACGAGGACGAATGCCCTTTTGTGCTTGTAACGATTGACTCAAGGTCGCTAAGAGTCGTACGCGCCAGTCGTCAGGTTGAATAGAATCAATGTCAGCCTTTGGAATGGCCATCCCAAGTTCAGCAGGTTTCAGATTCTCGAAGGTTGCTTGTCTAAAGCTAAGCGCCAGCGTAATCAGGTGCGCATTGGGCATCGTGTTATTAGGACGCTCAACGATCGCAATCGGCATGGTACCCTCTTCAACTTGAAGAATACGATGCACCTTCAAGCCTAATTCGACAAACGTCTGATTCATCAAGCGGGCGTGACCAATGATGCCTTCACCCTCTCCTGTTTCATTTTCATGGAGGGCGCGTTCGCAGTCTTCAATACTGTTATCAATAATGAGCCTGAGCGTTTGGGCGATGTCGCCTGCCTCATTGACGAAAGCGCAGGCTCGCTTGAATTCTTTGAGGGCTTTATCAAACTTCTCTTGAAGCATCAAAAGACGACCAGAGAGTAGATACCAATCAACCTTACGTGCAGGGGCAGGAATGCTCTTCAGAATACGAAGACCGCGTTTGACGTACTTACGCTCATGACGAACGGTATCAGCGTTCATCATCATTTGAACGAGCAAAATCTTGATTTCGATCTGTTTCCAGTTTTCAGGGAACGATTCTAAGAATTCAATAAAGCGTTCAAAGTTTTTGTTGCGATGGACATGCTCATGCATCAAATGCACCGCCATCTGAATAATCGGCGTGGCCATCGTCACTGAGACGTCCGCGCTAATGCAGAAAGCGACGGCTTTTTCGGCGTATTCGAGCGCTTTCTCTTTGTCACCTTCGACATAAGCGAGGCGTGCGAGGTTGAGTAAGCGCTGCACGTTACCGTCATCGTCTTGGCCCATTGCTTCGAGCACTTCGCGAGCGCGACGATATTGACCCTTTTCGATCGCCGCGAACGAAATCAAAAGGCCTTCAGAAATCGTGAGGTCAGCTGGTTGGAATGCCTCTGTAAGTGCCAATAAGTCATCCCATTGACCTTCAGCAGCAGACCGGCGCAATAGTTCGATGCGGTCAACGATCTTAGTTGTCGGTGTGATGCTCTTAATGCGAATACGCTTAAAAGCACCTTTCACTTGAAGAAGACGCCAAAGACCCAATGAGATGATCGTTCGTTCAACGAGTTGATCCTTTTTATCTATAGTCTCGATCCATTGATAAGCCTTCTCGAAGTTTTCGTAGGCATCGCCGAATTCATGCAAGCTTTCGTGAGCGACGGCACGCTGAATAAAGACGTCGAACGATTCTCCAAAGTGGGCAGCATAGTCATCTACTAATTGAATAGCGCGTCTCGCGTGCACTTCCCAATCATCCTCATGACCTGTAGCCATGCGTGTCAAGCAGATTGAGGCCAAAACTCGAATATGTGGATCTCGGTTTAAAGAATACTCATCCAAACTGTTGAAGTATTCCATGGCCGTGTCGAAATGATTGTCGAGCATGTCTAAGCGCATATATAGACGTGCATTCAACGCTTTAAATAAAACCTCTTTGGGGAGATTATTCGTGCGTGGCGACTTATATTGTTTGCGACCTGAGAGAAAGTGTTCTATGTCACAAAGCGCGGTGATACCTGTTTGAAGGTCGTTTCTCAAGATGCACACTTCAATATAGGCCACGTATCCTTGAAAGCTCAGCTGTGCGATGTTGTTAATTAACTCGAATAGCTCGGCCGCAATTTGTAACAGTTTTGAAGTCCGGTTTTCAAGATAGCTATCAAGCAACTGGCAGCCTAACGCTTCAATCTCTTTTTCGGGGCGGTCTATGGGCTCGATATTTTTCCACGTGCGCAGTTTACTTTTCGAGATGGTCAGAAGCGCTTTAATTTCTTTCGTAAGTGTTGTGTTTAGCTGACGGGACATGGATGAAACGAGCTTAAGTATTACCGAAAGCAAACATTTTACTATTAAGCGCAACCGATTGAAAAAACTCGTTGGTGCTTGTTGTAGTTAGCTAAAATATAGGCATCGAAGCGCCTTCACTGACGCCCATTTGAAGTATTCGACAGAAAAATTATGAAAATAGGCTCCTTCCTCTCCATTACTCTTTCGTTGATTGTTGTTACATTCGCTGTTATTGCCACTGCTATCGGGTGGAGTCGCATTCTTTTTTATACCGGCTGGTTCGCGAAGTCATTCGCCTATCCGGTTTCGATCCTCTTTTATATTGCCCTTCTAGGTCTCGCGATTAATCGACTGGGTACCTTTACACGTGCAGCAAATGCCGCAATCATTTCTGGTGTTATCGCGATTTTCTTCTGGATCGGCATCTCTGCTTGGGATCAGTTCAACAATGGCCCAATCGTTGCCTACATGTCTGACTGGTTCGGTATGCATACTATTCTTGTTGAAGAGCAAGAGCTGAATATCATGGCCGTCCTTTGTGGTGTTGTCTGGCCGATTCTCTTTTCAACTGCCCTCTTCTTTGTTGCTGGTGTCATGGGGCCTCAAAAGTTGAGTTACCGAAAGCTTTAAAAGCTCCAAGTACGAATTAAATTTAAAAGACCGCCGTTCGCATGTCGTTCGGCGGTTTTTGCATTTTTAGTAGATATATCTGTTTAGTATCGAAATGATGGTTTCTTTTTTGTGACAGTGTCCATTCTAAGTAACGAGAATTTTTATCAAAAACGTCTCTTTACGCGACTAAATCTCCAGCATGTCGAAAAACCGTTCTTTAATTATTTCCCAGTGAGAGAGATGTATTAAAGATTCATAAATTTCACTTCTTTAATAGGTCAAAGTGTGAGACTGAAATATTTTGTTACCCTATTAAGGCTTGTAATGCTAAAGTCACGCCATCTGATGAAATGTTAAATTTATATCACTCTCACAGATTAAATTTAAAACTTACCGACACCTGTTCGCAATAACCTTGAATTGATCTTGCGTATCACTCGCCCTATTTTCTAGCGTTTCTAAGGGCATGGTAAAACCGTGGAGAAGGTATCACTTTGATGGCTTCTAGACTCTTTTTATAACGTGCGTCTTTTCGCACGGTGTTAAAGGGTTATCGTTATGAATAGAAGCTTTAAAGTCGTTTTTAACAAAACGCGTGGCGCCTTAATGGTTGTCAATGAAATTACCTCTTCGGTTCAGGCCAAGGGGACAAAGACTGTGATTGCTACCGCAGTCGCCTCGGTCTTGATGGCTGGTTCGGCCTTAGCTAATACCCCTGAAACAGAAGTGAAGGTTTTGGATTGGGATACGATTACCACCCAGACCGACACATATAAACACCCAACCTTCAAGCTACATTCTGGCAAAGGTCAGGAGACCCACATCAATACTAATGCGAATGCTGGTGTCTTCATCGCGGATTTGCTCAAAGCCGAAACTAAAGATGATTTGCTTAAAGCGCTCGGTCAAGTGGACTCAACCAATAAGACTGGGATTGTGACTGGGTTTGCTGGTGGGCAGAATTATTGGGATGCGTCGACTGGGAAGATTCCTGTTCTCGTCGATAGGTTTACAGGTCTTCCAGTGATAGGAAACAAATTTAAAGAGAAATTTAAACCTTACATCCCAACTATTGAAAAGTTAGATCAACAACTTGAAGCCGTCAACGCGGATATTCGTAATGAAGGCGACACTCGTGTTGTCATTGGTGGGAAGGAAGGTAACTCACCAGTACTAGTCGCGACTGTTGGCGGTGATCGCATTCTCAATACGAACGTGTCGGTCGATATCTCAAGCAAGAATCCTCTAATAAATGCATTAAATGCCATTGTTCCAAAGGGAAACAACCCTGACCTAACCGTCACTCGAGTTGGCAATACATTGGTAGAAGTAAAATCCGGCAATCTTTTCGGTCTCGTTAACGGTAGTTCGGCGATTAACGTCGGGAATATCATCGAAGCAACAGCTAATTTTGCCAATAGTGACTTCAAAGTTAATCCAAGCGCCAACTCCACTATAACGATCATTGAAGGCAATTCCAAATTAGCAATTGAAGGCACGGGTTGCGTGGCTGGTGCTTTTGGTGGTGGTTCTGCCATTGCTTTAGCCGGAAACGCAACTTCTAACGTTACTGGCAATACAACGATCGTTATCAATAACTCTGGCGTCAATGACGGCAAGAGCATTGACTCCTTATCTGTTGGCGTTATCGGTGGTGGTTTGGCTGTTGCTGGTTTTGGTGGAACAAGCTCAACAGCAACAGGTACGAATGAAGACAACTACACCCTGCTTGATCTGCAGAAAGGCGTCGTCGTCGGTGCGATTGGCGGCGGTGTTGCAGCCGCGGGTGATGCTGTTGTTCAAAAATATGTCGATGACCTAAAGCTGCCTGGAAAAGTGACTGTCACATCCACTGAATCTGGCACGGCTAGTTCGACGTCTCAGAAAGTACTGATCAATCTAGGTAAAGACGTAGCAACTGCCGGCGTGATCGGTGGTGGTGTAGCGTTCGCCGATGCCTTTGGACAGAAAGACACCAATAAAGGCACAAGTTCAGCCCTTGCTAAGTCTGTCCTGATTAGCATTGACGGTCCACAACAGCTTGACGGTGCAAATAAGTCCAAACTTCACGGCTCTGTTGCAAAGGCCAAGAAAGTTCTTCAGGCTTTGCAGGGATCTAACCCTGACACGAATAAACTCTTGACTGACATCAAGGACATCGCCAAGGATGTTCAAGTAGCTGGTGCTCACGTCGGAAATATGGCAGGCGGTGTTGCAGTTTCTCGTGGTTCTTTTGTCGATTTCAACGACCAAAATGCCGTTGAAGCCTCTAGTACGGTCAACGAAGCTAACATAATCATCAACGGTGGTTATAACGTTGGTACTGGTCTTGGTGGCCTCGCCATTGGTCTTGATAAGAGCGGTGGTACACGTGACACGGTTAATCATGCTACCTCAACTGTCAAGCAAGGCTCGTTGCTTATCAATGGTGGTGAAAACGTTTTAGTTACCGCCGGCGGTATTGCTTTCGCGACTACGCTTGATGATACCGCTGATCATGCTGGTGACAATTCCACTGTTAAGGCGAAGTCCAGCGTGGTTAATGTCGGCGTTAAAGTTGCTAAGGGTACAGTTGATGGCCTCTTTGGTGGTGGCATTGCCATTGATGCCACAGGTGTAGGCATCAATAATGCAACAGCCTCAACAACTGGTGTTGAGTTGACAGTTTCTGGCGGTGAAGTCAATGTAGCAAATTTGGATCCTATCACTGGTCTGATCGTTGGCTTGAAAGAGGATAAACCTTCGAGAGGTAGCTACGTCTTCCAGACGGCTAAGCTTGTTGAAACAGCCGATGCTGCTATTGTTGGTGGCGGCTTAGCTACTGGCAATGGTGCACTTGCTAACGTTAAAAATGTGAAGATTGAACTTAATGGCGGTAAGGTCAACGGTAACGTTGTCGCTGGTGGCGCAGCCACACTCGGCGCTTCGTCGAAGGTGACAACGGCTGAAATTGATATTGATGGCGCCGAAGTTACTGGTGATATTTACGGTGGTGGCCTTGCGGGTAGTCCAGACAATAACAAGTTCAACGACCACTACAATGCACCAACTTCCCATGTCGAAACGACAAACATCAATTTATCGAGCGGCACCCTCAACGGCGATGTGTATCTCGGTGGTTTTGTCTATGACGGCAATAAGGCTGAAGTCACCTCTTCCGTTGGTACAGGCACCGTTCATTTAGATGGCGCCTTTAACTTCAAGGGTGACAAGATCGATGGCTCTGGTGCAAAGACCTCGCATTTAGTTATCACCGGTGACGTTGACCTCGCTAAGAAGACTGAAACGGCTACCCTCTTCGTAGATCAGAAAAACGTCGTCATTGGAGGCTTTGACAACATCAACGGTGAACACGGTTCTTTGAAGAACGCTGACTTTGCTTTCGGCGACAAGAAGAACAGCACGATTACTGGCGGTCAATTCGACTTCGTCAATGTGACTGATGGCAACGAAAACAAGCTCATGACGCTTGAAGGTAATGCAGCCGTAGCTATTACTGGTGATGCAGCTAACAAGTTCGTTGTGACCAATGGTGTCTTGGGCTTAGGTACTGACGCTATGGCCAAGGACGCAGCCCATGCTAAGGGTAACTATGCAGGTGATGCTGCACTGTACTTGTCTGGTACGGTTCATCTTGATGGTAAGAAAATTACTGTTGGCAAGACCGATAAGACTGGCGTAGCCATCGGCAAGAACGGTATGTTGATCGTTGATGCTGGCCTTGAAAAAGGTGAAACCGCTAATCAGACCGTAGTCACCAAGGTTGAAGATGGTAGCATCACCGCTGACGGCGGCAAGCTCCACTATGTGAACGTTGCCGAACAGGGCCTTGTTCAGATTGCTGGTACCGACAAGATGGAAGCCACGGTTGATAACGTGCTCTTTGAAATCGTTGAAAAACAGGGCGGTTTGATCGGCTTTGAAGTCGTCAAGGATCAAGGCAAACTCGACAATCTCGGTGTCGGCGACTTCAACACTGGCGCTCTCCAGCAGATCGCTGGCCAGAAGGACGAAGCTTCTGAATTCATCAATGGCTTCATGAACGGTCAGACAAGAGTTGCGTTAAGTGGCGCCGACCGTAACGCCAAGTTGAAGTCTGCCTTCAACCTCGGTGCCGCCGCTGGTGTCCAGACGGCTGGTATCGATAGCGCCTTGATGGGTATCGACGAAGCCACGAAGCGTGCCTCTTTGACGAACGTCTTTAATGACGGTTGGACGGGCTTTGCTTCTGTGACGGGTAACCAGTTGAAGTTTGGTGATAGCAGCGATGCGCTCGAAACGAAGACGAAGTTGGCCGGTGTTGCTGTTGGTGGTGAATACACCAAGGGCGATATGACGTTCGGTGCGTTGGGTCACTTCGGTTCTGGCGACGTTAAGGGTCAGGGTCGCAATAGTGGCGTTAAGAATGACGTCGACTACTACGGCTTCCAGGCTTATGCCGCTAAGCGTATTAACCAGTTCAACGTCGTTGGCCAGTTGGGCTACGTGATGACAAAGAACGACATTACGCACGATGTGGGCCAGTCCACGAAGGTTGATGCCGATGTCTTCACGATGGGTGTCCGCGGCGAAATGAACTACGCCATTAACGACACGTGGAACGCTGTGCCATATGTTGGTTTGAACTGGCTCCGTGTTTCGACCGATGCCTATACGACCAACAAGGGTATCCGTGTTGATTCGACCGATCAGGATCTGATCAACATGCCGATCGGTGTGGCGATCTCTGGCGACTGCTCGAATGTTGCTGGTTGGACGGTTCGACCGGTGGTTGATGTCGCTTACGTCCATACGTTTGGCGATACCGATCTCGATGCAACGAGCCACGTTGGTGAAGCTGCCATGGGCACGACGCTTGACGTTTGGAGCGAAAACGTAGGTCGCTTCTCCGTCGGCGCTGAAGCACGCAACGGCAACATGGGCTTTGGCTTTAAGCTCGGCGGTGCTAAGGGTGACGGTGGTCACGAAGAATTCTTTGGTCAGTTAAATGCCAAGTATGTCTTCTAATCGTTAATCACCCTACTCGGCAATTCGAGTGTTGATTTGGGCTCAGCTTCTTATAGGAGCTGAGCCCTTTTACTATCATAGATTTAGGGCCACAGCAAGTTGCAAACCAATGCCCCTCTCTCATCCTATAATCACCGTTCTCCTAATCGCCCTCTTCTGTCCAACGCCTTCTGTACCTTTCTATTTGCCGTGTTGTTGGCCCTTTTGGTCATCGTTCACTCGCTTTAAATCCCTCTACCAACCTATTTATGTTTGTTTCATTGGTAAAAGTCAGGGATACTCTCATTTCGACTCGCTCTTTTGATGAGTAAACTTTAAAAAGTAGAACTCCCCACAATTGATGAACGAAAGGGAAAAAATGAATAAACGCATTCCAGACAATAAAGACGACCAGGTCGATATCCCTTCAGCGTATGACTCTAATAACATGCCTCAGACATCGATGCAGACGGTCGAAAGCGAGTCCTTGGTTTTTGATCAAATTCGCCAGGCTGTGACATACCTGCGCGATAAATTGCGAGATACCCCGTTAGAAAGCCCACAGGCCTCTGCTGATATTGTGTTCGAGCGTCTGCGTACACATGCCACGCAAGAGGAAATCGATCACCTCTTTAAGTTGCTTTTGGCAAAAGAAGCCAACCAGGCTGGGTTGTTCCCCAAGAAGCGTAAAGATGTTAATGCACTGAGTGAAAACTTTAGTACGGGCGGCTATCCCTATAAGCATCGCTATCCTTTGAATAGCTACGAAAATGAACTCTACGACCTTCAGGTTGAATTACTGAAGTTCCAGGAGTGGGTAAAGCGCACCGGCCAAAAGGTGATCGTAATCTTCGAGGGGCGTGACGCTGCTGGTAAAGGTGGTACGATTCGCCGCTTTACTGAAAATCTGAACCCTCGTGGTGCCCGAGTTGTGGCTTTGTCTAAGCCCACAGAAGCCGAACAGGGTCAGTGGTACTTCCAGCGCTATGTCGCGAATTTGCCAAATCCTGGTGAAATTGTCTTCTTTGACCGTTCTTGGTATAACCGTGCCGTTGTGGAACCGGTGATGGGCTTCTGTACGCAGGCACAAACCAATGTCTTTTTGTCAGAAGTCGCTGACTTTGAACGTAGCCTAATCCGTAGCGGTACGCACATTATTAAGTTCTGGTTGTCGATCAGTAAGGATGAGCAGCAGCGGCGCTTCCGTGGCCGTCAAGATAATCCGTTGAAGCGTTGGAAATTGTCGCCCGTTGATATTGCTTCGATGGGTAAGTGGGACGAATACTCGATCGCGATCGAACGTATGTTCCATATGTCCGATACGGCCGATACGCCCTGGACGGTGATTCGTAATGAAGATAAACGCCGCGGTCGCTTGAATGCGATCCGTGTGTTACTTCAGTCGATTGAGTATGACGGTCGTGATTTGAAGAAAGTGGGCGCGATTGACCCGTTGATCGTGGGTCGTGCCGGTAACTTAATACCGGGCGCTTATGTCAATTCAGGCTCTAAGAGCTCCGCCTTGCGCTTTGGCTTTACGCATGGCAACTCGAATAAATAATCTTTGAGAGCCTACGCTTCTAACACAACAATGCCTCGGTTCGCGCAAAAGGATCGGGGCATTATTCTTTATGGCGGCCGTCAGAGAGACATCATTAACGCGAATAGCACACTGACGAGAATTCAGCATTGTTTGTCGCCTCTCCATCACACGAAATGCCGTTTTTTGGGTAATATAAAAAATTCCGCTCTAAATCCTCTGTCGGCACCCCTAGTGCGTTAGCGGGAATTCGACTCAATGCGTCGTTTTTCACACATGCTAGGGTAAATCATAATGTGTCAAATATCTCCCCAGTGATCGGGTTTAAAACGCCTGAAAATAGGAAAAGATCTTAGGGAGTATAGAGAATTTTCTATGAACTTTGTTATATGGAAAAGCTAATCGGTTGATTGTACTTTGCCCTCCCGAAGTAATACCGCCGATAAAACCTAGAGCCATTGGCTTTCTTAAGCTATTTGCCCTATGTTTCTTTCTGTTACTGATCCATATAATGAAATTTAGATGCTGTCACTTGATAAGGGGTTCGG
>CALEAW010000098.1 GCA_937943605.1 uncultured Sutterella sp.
TTTGCTTTTATTTCTCTGTTATTTGATCTATCTCATGCTGATGTAGATCTAGTGATCCGGGAGTTTCGGCGCTACGATGAGTGCGTCCCGTTACTTTTATCGTGGCAATAAATGAGCCTAAAGGGTGTTTAGTGCCCAACGCGGATTGACACCAAATGAGCGTTTAGCCTTGAGTGCTTCAAGCTCTTCTGGAGTCATACTTTCAAGGCGAGCCAAGCCTGCCGCAGCAATCATGGCGCCGTTATCGGTACAAAGGCGCATCGGTGGATAAAAGATCTGACCGCGACGACGACGCACTTCGCCTGTGAGTCGGTTACGAAGCTGTCGATTGGCTGAGACACCACCTGCGACCACGACATTCTTGAGCCCCGTTTGCTTCATCGCACGAACGAGCTTGGCGGCAAGCACATCAACCAAGGCGTCGACAAAGCCTCGAGCAAGATTACGACGGAAGGTTTCGTCTTGAGGATCTTCAGCAGCATGGACTGCTGTTAAGACTGAGGTCTTAAGCCCCGAGAAGCTCATGTCTAAATTCGGAGCATGAATCATGGGGCGCGCTAATTCAATGGCGCCAGATTCGCCTTCTTCAGCGAGCTTAGAGACAGCTGGGCCACCAGGGTAGGGAAGACCTAAGAGTTGCGCGGTTTTATCAAAGGCTTCGCCAGCGGCATCATCTAATGTTTGGCCAAGCATTTCATAAGAGCCAAAGCGTTCGACTTTCATGATTTGCGTATGGCCGCCAGACACCAAGAGCGCCAAGAAGGGAAATTCGGGCGCAGGGTCTGAGAGGCGAGCGGCTAATAAGTGACCTTCCAAGTGATGGACGCCCAAAACTGGAATATCAAGTGCCCAACCGATCGCGTGGGCCACGCCAGCACCTGCCAAGAGGGCGCCAGCAAGACCAGGCCCTTCGGTAACGGCAATGGCATCAATATCGGCACGCGTTTTGCCTGCTTTGACAAGTACTTCGTCAACAAGGGCAACGGCACGTCGAATGTGGTCGCGACTGGCGAGCTCAGGCACCACGCCACCATAGGCACGGTGCATGTCGATTTGGGAATAAAGGGCATCTGCGAGGAGGCCATCCTTATCCGAAGAAATAAGGGCAGCTCCCGTCTCGTCGCAGGAGGATTCAATACCGAGAACTAGCATAGTGCGGAAAATTCTAGAGCCTTTTTGAGGGCGACGTGTAAAAAAATGCAGGATCGGTTTGAATTCTCCCAAGGTTTTATGTCAAAATGCCGCACTCGACGTGAAGAAGGTGTCTTTTTAGGTTCATTCGTCACGCGATTTTTCGGCCTCCGTCTCTTGTCCCGGAACCAGAGATGCAGGAGGTTTTTCATTTGATTTCCGGGTCATCACACTGTTTACTGAGGTTAGGTTCTAATGCCTACTATCCGCGTTAAAGAAAACGAACCGTTTGAAGTTGCCCTCCGCCGCTTCAAGCGCACCATCGAAAAGTCTGGTCTCCTTACCGAACTCCGCGCTCGCGAGTTCTACGAAAAGCCCACCGCTGAACGTAAGCGTAAGAAGGCTGCTGCTGTTAAGCGCCACTACAAGCGTCTTCGCAGCATGATGCTCCCGAAGAAGCTCTACTAATCTAGAGTTTCCGATTCGGCGTCGAGTGCGATGCATTCGATTCCCGTGCTGTCGGTTGGGCGGCGGCACAAAGCATGACAGACAATTAATTTTTCCTCACGAAGGATGGTGATGATTAAGGACAGAATCCGCGAAGATATGAAGGCTGCCATGCGTGCGCATGACGCGGCGAGTCTGAGCACGATTCGTTTGCTCCTTGCCGCAATTAAGCAGCGTGAGGTCGACGAACAGATCGAAGCAGACGATGCATTGATTCTCTCGGTGATTGCCAAGATGGTCAAGCAGCGTCAGGATTCGGTTCAGCAGTATTTGGCGGGTGACCGTCAGGATCTCGCTGAACGTGAAGCCGCTGAAATCAAAGTGCTCGAAGCGTATCTTCCGAAGGGCTTATCCGACGAAGAAATCGCTGCAGTAGTCGAAGCCGCCATTGCCGAAGTTGGCATGACGGGTATGGCTGCTATGGGCAAGGTGATGGCGATCGTTAAGCCGAAGGTGACGGGCCGTGCCGATATGGGCAAGGTCAGCGCTCTCGTTAAGGCGAAGCTCACCGCCTAATCGTTGATCGAGACTGCATGGCGGGTACGGCTGCTTTAAGTCGTACGTTCATAAACGCAGGAATACCGCTCAGGAGTTCGCTTCTGGGCGGTTTTTCTTATTTATGAGAGACTGATCAATGATCGTCTAGCTGTGTCAGCTCATCGTTTAACGACGATGGGCTTTTGTATTTGTGCGATAAAATAAACCATTTAACCTAGCGGTCTTTTGCCAAAGAAACGTTAGGTGTCTCTTTTTTCTTTTGCGACATTCATTATGATCCCAGAGGGCTTTATTACAGGACTACTTGATCGCGCCGATATTGTCGACGTGATTAATCGCTATGTCCCACTCAAAAAAGCCGGTCGCAACTGGATGGCTTGTTGCCCTTTCCATAAAGAAAAAACGCCTTCTTTTTCAGTTAGTCAAACCAAACAATTCTTTAAGTGCTTTGGGTGTGGTGAAGCTGGTAATGCCATTGGCTTCATCATGAAGTATGAGGGACTTGAGTTCCCTGATGCCGTCAAGAAGTTGGCTAGCCTTTACGCCATGGATGTGCCTGAAGATCAGTCACCAGCCAAGCGTGAGGCACGTCAAAAAGCGCGTACCCTGACCGACTATATGGGTGAGGCGGCGAACTTCTATACAGAACAGTTACGTAATACGCCCTTTGCTGCAGAGTATTTAAAGAATCGACAAATCACGGGGGCGACAGCGCAGACCTTTGGTCTGGGTTATTCACCTGATGATTGGCACTCGCTTCAGCGTGTGTTTGGAGAGCGCTATAACGACAAAGCGCTTGAAGACTGCGGGCTCATTAACACCAAAAATGGCCGTCGCTATGATGCGTTTCGTGGACGCATCATGTTTCCGATTCGTAATGCCAAAGGCTTAGTGATTGGGTTTGGTGCTCGTACCATGAAGGGGGACGAGCAACCGAAGTATCTCAATAGCCCTGAAACGCCGATTTACCATAAAGGTAGCGAACTCTATGGTTACTTTGAAGGGCGTGATGCGATTCATGCCAAGGGGCGTGCCATTGTCTGTGAAGGCTATATGGACGTTATCCAGTTGTCGCAAGCGGGCTTTAGAGAGGCCGTGGCGGCGTTGGGGACATCGATTACGCCCGAACACGTTCGTAAACTTTTCAAATTAACGGACGCGGTGTTCTTTTCGTTTGATGGGGATGCCGCAGGTCGTAAGGCGGCACGTCGTGCCCTTGAGGCAACGTTGCCGGTGATTAGTGACGTTCAAAAGGCGGGTTTTATTCTCTTGCCGCCAGAGCACGACCCTGATAGCTTGATCAAAGCCGAAGGCCCTGAAGGGTTCGAGCGTCAAATCGACAAGGCGTATGGTCTCACGGACTTTATGAAGCATTTGCTCCTTGAAGGCAAAGAGCTGATGTATGCCGAAGAGCGTGCCAAGGTGGTGGCTGAAGCCAAGCCTTGGGTGCTTTCGATGCAACACGCACCGATTTTGCGTTCCGTCTTAATCCGTGAGTTGGCCGGTATTGCGCGCCTACAAGTCGAAGATATCGAAAAGCAATTTGGTTTGGTACCTGCTCGTGCACCGGTATCGACCTTTGGAGGTGATAAGCCTTGGCGTCGTGGTAATGATCGTTATGGTCGCAATGCGCGTTGGCAGCGTCCGGCGTCGGAACCACGATTGCGTGTCAAAGATATTCGTGAACGCATTTTGCAGTGCTTCTTGTCGTACCCGTCATTGGTCACGGAATATAGTCACGCCATCGAAGAAGAATTTTTGACGAGTCCGCATCCAGCTGCAGAGCGTATTGTTGAAGTGTGGCGTGCCGCGGCCGCTGAAGAGGATGGCGGGCATTTAAATCCAGCGAGCCTTTTGATGCGCTTGGCTGAGAGTGAGCATATTGCTTATTACGAGACGTTGCTCACCGAAGAGTTGACGACAGGTACGCCAGAAGAAGGCGCACGCATGGAAGTGCGAAAGGCGTTTATCGAATTAGAGCTCGAACGCACGAAGGCACGTATTGAGCAAATGGCGCACGATGCGGCACGTGACATGGACGCGATGCGTAAGCTCAATGACCGTCGTGCCGAACTTCAAAAGCTCGCTGATGAAGCCAAGATTGATGAGCGAGGCTATCGCTTACGTCAAGAAACGCAGGCGCGTTTTGATGCGCAACAAGCGGCTTCGATGCGAGATGAGCCCGACAATGTGACCTTGTCGAACAATCCCATCGTCGCAAAGTTGCAACTCTTTTTGCGTGGTAAGTCTGAGTCGACAGATGGGGCAACGGTTGCAACAGCTCCGCAAGACCGTATGGCGCATGTGCGTGAAGCCTTGTCGGCACGTGAAGGTGCGCGCGCGGCTGCTATGGCGACATCTGTGGCAGTTGAGGCGCTAGAACCTCAAATACCTGTGCCAATGCCTGAAGCGATCGGTACGTCTGAAGGGGCTTGGGAGGGTACGGCTGATTTATCCTCTGATGCAATGCCGCCAAGTATGGAAGAATATGATTATTCAGGGCTCCCCGACGAGGTGCCTCCAGATGACGAAGCGCCTTATGTCTATGAGGATATGTCAGACTCAGATGCGGATCTCAATACAGGTCTCTGAGGATACGAAAGAAGGAGAACGACAGATGAATCAAAAGATGCTTGCCGCAACCATGGTGTTAGGCCTCATGATGGCTAGCACCCACGCTGAAACTTTACGTATTGGTGTGTTGCCTGCGGCTGATTCGATTGTGCTTCACGTCGCGGCTGATGAGTCGCTCTTTAAAGCCAAGGGCTTAGACGTGGAAGTCGTTCCATTTAAGTCGGCGCTTGAGTTAGGTGCCGCCATGCGTGCGGGGCGTTTGGATGGTCACTTTGGTGACTTGATGAATGTTTTTACTCAAAACGAACGCGGTGTACCGCAAGCAGTCATTCTCACAACAACACATACGCATCAAGACCAACGTGCGTTTGGTTTGGTGGTCTCACCCAAGGCGGCTGAAGAGATTAAGTCTTTGGCTGATCTAAAGGGAACCGAAACGGCGATGAGTTCGGCGACGATTATCGACTATTTGCTCGATCGTATGACGACCGTCGAAAAGCTCCCCGAGGGGGCGCTCAAAAACTTAGAAGTTAAACAAATCCCCATTCGTTTGCAGATGCTTCAAACTGGTAAGGTGGCAACGGCCATGTTGCCGGAACCCTTGGTGTCAGTGGTTGAAGCTCGCGGCGGTCGTGTGATTTGGGATGACCGCGCGATCAACGAAGCATTGGCTGTTGTGGCTTTACGTCAAGAAAAGTTAAAGCCTGAGACGGTGACGGGGTTCCGTGAAGCAGTGGCCGAAGCGGCCAAGTTGATTGAGTCTGAACCCGATCGTTTCCGCGCCGTGATGGTGAAAAAGGGGCTCTTACCCGCACCTGTGGCCAAGGATTACAAGATGGTTCGCTTTTCGATGTTTGGCACGAAAGACGGTTTGCCGCCTTTGCCAACCGCTTCGGACGTGACGCGTGTTGGCGAGTGGATGGTTAAAAAAGGCATGATCAAAGCGGTGCCAGCTTACGAAAACGTGGTGGTCACGACCGTAGGCCAATAAAGGTTCAAGCCTCGTGAAAGTCCCTTCATTCACTTCAACCTTGTCGCAACCCACGCGTTTTTCGTCACACGAAGACGCGCTTGGGGTTTCGTGCGCGCATGTGACACTGGGCTACGACCGTACGCCTGTGATTAAAGACTTGAGCTTTGCGTTGCCGCCCGGTGGTTCACTCGCCATTGTGGGTGAGTCTGGGTGTGGTAAGTCAACCCTTCTGACTGCTTTAGCAGGATTACGCTCTTTGCAAGCGGGCACAATTGAATGGCAAGGGACGCAAGGCGAAGCCAAAACGATCAAGTCGATTCGATCGAGCTTCGTGTGGCAACACTTAGGCCTATTTCCGTGGAAGCGCGTGCGCGAAAATCTAGCCCTACCTCTCAAAATTGGGGCAGGCGTCGGCTTAGGGGATGTTGAAGCACTCACGGCTGAAATGTTGAGTGAATTAAAACTCACGGGGCTAGAAGAGCGATTCCCATCAGAACTCTCAGGGGGACAACGTCAGCGTCTCGCTTTGGGGCGCGCTTTGATTGTTCGCCCACAAGTACTTTTTATGGACGAACCTTTTTCGGCTCTAGACGCCTTGCTTCGTGCACGTATGCAAGCGTGCCTGGCGCGCTTACGCCGACGTCATCCGTGTAGCGTCATTTTGGTGACGCACGATATCAGTGAAGCAGTGGCTTTAGGTTCGCATGTTTTGATGTTGGCGCCCCATGGTCGTCAAGCGCCTGAGTTTTTTGCTAATCCTGCTTATGTGCCTGAGTTAGGGTGTGGCGATCGTGATCATCCAGCCTTTTACGATACGGTACATCGCATTCATGCTGGCTTGGCTGCTGCTGCGGCGAAGGAGGACGACGAATGATCGTACTTCGTTATATCCTCGGCTTTGCTTTTTTGGGGGCGCTTTGGCATATGGGTGCCGTGGCGCTCGGACCAGATCTTTTACCCGATCCGATCGCAACCTTAACGCTTTTTGCCTCATCCTTGATGACGGCCGAATTTTGGTCGCATATTCTCATTAGCTTATGGCGTTTGGTTGTGGGTTTGGTAGCGGCTGTCTCTGTGGCATTCCCTTTGGGGCTTTTGCTTGGTCACTGGCGTGCGGCAGATCTCGTAGGGAGCCCGCTGCTTTTTATTACCTATCCGCTCCCTAAAATCGTTTTATTACCCGTCTTCTTTACATTGGTTGGTTTGGGTGACGCGTCACGCGTATTGTTGATTGCGCTCACAACGGGTTATCAGATCTTGGTCATCATTCGTGAGGGGGCGTTGAGTATCGACCCCGCGTATACCAAAGCCTTTCGCTCGATGGGTGGCACAACCCGAGAAGCCATCCGTCATATTTATATTCCAGCTGCGCTTCCCGCGCTTTTCACATCCCTCAAGGTGGCTAGCGGAACGGCGGTCGCCGTGCTCTTTTTGGCTGAAAGCTTTGCAACAACCACAGGCTTAGGTTTTCTTATTATGGATGCTTGGGGTATGGGCGACGTGTTGGCGATGTTTAATGCCATTCTTGGGATGAGCATTTTAGGGCTCGTGCTTTATGGCGCCATTGGTTTACTCGAACGCTGGATGTGTCCGTGGGTTTTTGCGCAAAAAGCGTGATTTTAACCTCTTAGGTTAATATTAGGGAAAATACTAGTATTGTGCTTATTTTTGGCTAACTGTTGATTTAAAGCAGACTTTTTATCCCTAAATTGTGTTTGTAAAGCAAGGGATTGCGCTAACCAACTAACCACTTTTTGTGCCGTATGTGGCAAAATGATTAAGTCATTGTCTCTGTCTTTGTCAAGTGCGAAAGCCAACTTTTTTGCAAAGATTGCGAAAAAAGATGATAGAGATACGTCGGACGGCTTCGTTGCGATTCTTTTGCTGTGTGCTTTTAAGGGTTTTTCGCGAGAGGACAGAGCAAAAGATGCAAAAGGGACTCAGAGGCTGGTCTCTAATGCAGCGGCGGCTGAGGAGTGATCTCCTCATGTTTCACGCGGGTGGCACGGCAGCGCTGTGCGAACGCAGAGGGGCGGTGTGTCGGTATTGTTTCTTTGTTAGACCGACGATAATGAACTGCCTTCTCATGATAGAGGATAGGTATGGCTGTTTCCAAGAAAACGACGGTTGATGAGTCTGCAAATGTAACGGTAGAAGAGCAGGCTCCTCAGACGGCTACGGCGAAGAAAAAACGCGCCCCTGCGAAGCGTTCGACCAAGGCCGATCAGTCGGCGACCACGCTTGAAACGACAGGTTTAACGCTTTCTGTAGAAGACTCGTCTGAGGAAGAGGTCAAGCCAAAGACGACGCGTCGCCGTACGAAGAAAACGGTTGAGGCAAAAGAAACTGAAGCGTCGTCGGAAACGTCAGCTACGACAGATGAAGAAGCGTCTGAAGAAGCTGCACCTGTCAAGAAAACGCGCCGTACCAAGAAAAAGACAGATGCCGCTGCTAAGCCCGCGACTAAAAAGACGACGAAGGGTCGTAAAAAATCGACAAAGAAAAAAACGTCTGATGACGATGATCTTGCCGAATACGATGATGATGGTAGCGGCGACTATGCCGATGTACTTGACGATGACGTCGATACGGAATATGCCGAAGATATTCCCGATTTGCCAGACGACTTGCCTGACGAAGAGGGAGAGTCGACGGAGGCTGATCCGACGCAGCGTCGTACACGTAAGGCGCGTAGTGCTAAAGATAAAAAGAGCGCTTTGCTGAGTGGCTATGAGGGCGATGATGAGTCGACTGAAGACCGTCGCTCCAAGCTCTTTACGCTCATTCGCATGGGGCGTGAACGTGGTTATGTGACCTACGGCGAAATTAACGACAATCTGCCTAATAGCATCATTGATGATGATGCTATCGAGACGGTTGTCGCGATTTTATCGAATCTTCATATCCAGGTCTTTGAGTCTGCCCCTGATGAAGATACGCTTGCCATGATGAGTAATGATTCGGTGGCAAGTGAAGATGACGCGGAAGAAGAAGCTGAAGCCGCTTTGTCGACGGTCGATAGTGAATTTGGCCGTACGACCGACCCGGTTCGCATTTATATGCGTGAAATGGGTTCCGTCGAATTGCTTTCGCGTGAAGGCGAAATTGAAATCAGTAAGCGTATTGAAGATGGCCTCAAGCACATGGTGCTTGCAATCTCTCGTTGCCCGGTGACGATTGAAGCCATTGTGAAATACGCCCATGAGATCCAAGAAGGTACGACCGCCATTGACGAGATTGTCGATGGTTTAGTGATGCCTGACGATACGGGTAACGTTATTGGCCATAACGACGATGAAACCGATATGGGGGCATCGGCCATGACGGTGGATCAGCTCGAAGAGATGAAGTCTAAGAGTCTTGAAGTCTTTGCGAGCGTTGAAGCCCATTTCGAAGATTTAAAGCAGCTCGTTGAAACCGAAGGCTACGGCAGTCCTAAGCTTGAAGACTTGAAGGATACGATTCAGCAAGAATTGATGGCCATTCGCTTTACGGCCAAGACCGCTGACAAGCTTTGTGAATTGTTGCGTGCTACGATCGAAGAAGTGCGTGCCCGTCAAAAGACGATGTATAACGAACTGGTGCGTCGTGCTGGCTTAAACCGTGAATGGTTCTTGTCGAGCTTCCCTCTTAAGTCAACCGATCTTGATTGGATGGATGAAATTGCTGCGGCCAACGCAAGCCGTCAGGAATATATCGAACACTTGAAGCCAACGGTGCAAGAAGAGCAGCGTAACTTGGTGGCCTTAGTTAAGCGCGCCTATATGACGGTGCCTGAACTCTTTGACATCTATAAACAGATGGCCACGGGTGAAGCCAAAGCTCGTAACGCGAAGCGCGAAATGACGGAAGCCAACTTGCGTCTCGTGATTTCGATTGCCAAGAAGTACACCAATCGTGGTTTGCAGTTCCTTGACTTGATTCAAGAAGGGAACGTCGGCTTGATGAAGGCTGTCGACAAGTTTGAATATCGTCGCGGCTATAAGTTCTCGACCTATGCCACGTGGTGGATTCGCCAGGCGATTACACGTTCGATTGCTGACCAGGCCCGTACGATTCGTATTCCGGTCCATATGATTGAAACCATCAATCGCATGAATCGTATTACACGTCAGATCCTTCAAGAAACAGGTGTTGAACCCGATTCTCGTGAACTCGCAGAATTGATGGAATTGCCCGAAGAAAAGATTCTGAAGATTATGAAGATCGCGAAGGAACCGATTTCGATGGAAACGCCGATCGGGGACGATGACGATTCGCATTTGGGTGATTTCCTAGAAGATACGCAGACAGTGGCACCAGCTGAAGCTATTCAGAATACGAGCTTATCTGAAACGGTTCGCCAGGTGCTCGATAGCTTATCACCGCGTGAAGCCAAGGTGCTTCGTATGCGTTTTGGTATTGAAATGCAGTCTGATCATACGCTTGAAGAAGTTGGTAAGCAGTTTGATGTGACGCGTGAACGTATTCGCCAGATTGAAACCAAGGCTTTACGTAAGTTGCGTCACCCCTCTCGAGCTGACAAGCTTCGTAGTTTTGTCGAAAGCGACAGTAAGGATTGATCGAAGCATTGTGACTTCACACCCAAAAGGCGGTTCAAAAAGACCGCCTTTTTTGATGTTATCGGTTGAAGTTTAAGGGTTAATACTAGTAAGTTTGTAAACGGCTTTTCTTGCTTTTTTTGGTTGAAAAGAGTAATGGGGAGTGTTATGCTAGACCCCTTTTTCGCCGTTCGAAATCGCTTGTAGCAAGGTGTCGGACAGATTGCGCGACCTGAACCGCCGAAGACGGCTTGATCAATGTAGACGGACTTCGGATACCTACAATGAAACGGCAGGTGACTGAGCAATACCGAGAGAATGACGCGAAAAAGAAACAGATAGTGCCACTGTGTGCTTGATGCACGATGAACGAAGGTGTCTCACGCCAGCTCTGAAGTGTCAGAAAGAACGTCATGATAGAAAAAACGTTCGAGATGAAAAGAGGCGGAGAACTGTGTGTCGTGATGAGGCCCTTTGGCGAGGATTTGAGCGAGCGGAGCCATCGCAAAAAAATGCGCTCTGTTAACGAGAGATAGGACAGATGAAGAGGAACGAAGACGCTTTTGATCATGTTGACAGCGACATTGATGACGAAGATACCGTTGTTGATGAAGAGGCTGTTGAACTTGTTAAGTGGGAAGGGGAAAGCGCCAAGGGCCAAGTTCCAATTTCGACTGCGGCATCTCGCCGTTTAGCTACTGTGGGCAACGGCTATGGTGCTTTGGTACGTTTGGGGCGTTCACGTGGTTGGGTGACGGTTGAAGAAATTAATGACCATTTGCCCGAAAGTGCCGTTCGTACGACGGAAAATGTTCAGGAAATTTCCGAAGCCTTGGGTCGTTTGTCGATCAAGGTGTTTGAATCGGTGCCTGACGAAGACGATATGTTGATCACGGGCAATGGCGTTGATGATGCAGAAGAAATCGACGAAGATGATGCTGCCGCAATGCTCACGCCTGAAGAGTCAGCTGGTCTTTCTAAGGATCCGCTTCGTGCTTATTTGCGTGGCGTGGGGTCGCATAAACTCTTGACCCGCGCGGGCGAAATTGAAGTCGCTAAGTCGATCGAAATGTTCACGGGTCGTTTGGTGACGACTTTGGTGCAGTATCCGATGGTGGTGGCTTCGCTTTGCGAAATGGCCGAAGGGCTTCACGATACGTCGATCGCTGTGGATACGTTGGTGGACGGGTTCACTGATCATATTGAAAATACGACTGAAACGGAAGCATCCGTTGAAGACGATCATCTGGCTGATAACGAAGCCGATGACGTGGACGTCAATGTTGCTGACAATACGACCGATATTGGTGCCGCTGCCATGACGGCTGAACAGCTCGAAGAAATGCGTGCGCGCGTTTTGAGCATCTTTGAAGAATGCCGTCAGCAGCTCGATGTCGTGCGTGCGAATGCTTGTGGTCAGGGTGACGCCAAGGCTTACGATGCCGCTTGTGCCCGTATTGCTGAAATTTTGGCGCCCGTGCGCTTCTCCGTGAAGGTGGTCACGCAGCTCTCTGAAGATGTGACGAACCATATGGCCACGGTGACCTCGATTCTGAAGAATATCCGCCATGTGTTGGCTGATCAGTGCCGTATGCCGCCGCGTGCGACGCTAGCCATCATCAATGGTAATCCGACCCAAAGCAATGTCTTTGAGATGGTGGCCGAGTCGGATACCAGTTGGGCTGAAGCTGTGGCCCGTAACTTAGGCGTTCTTCGTGAAGAGCAAGATCGTTTGCGTGTCCTCGAAGAAAAGGCCATGATGACGATCGCGCAGCAGCGTGAATTGTCTCGCCTTTTGAAATTGGCTCAGACGAACCTCATGCAGGCCAAGGCTCGCATGATTGAAGCGAACCTTCGTTTGGTGATTTCGATTGCCAAGGGGTACGTTAATCGTGGTCTCGCGATGACGGACTTGATCCAAGAAGGTAACTTGGGCTTGATGAAGGCCGTGGATAAGTTCGAGTATCGCCGTGGTTACAAGTTCTCGACCTACGCGACGTGGTGGGTTCGTCAGTCGGTGACCCGTGCTGTGGCTGACTTTGGCAATACGATTCGTATTCCGGTTCATATGACTGAGTCTTACAACAAGATTCGTCGTCAAAAGCAGCAGTTCTTGCAGCAAAATGGTCGTCAGCCGACGGAACAAGAATTGGCTGAATTGGCTGATTTGCCGCTCGCCAAGGTGCAGTTGTTGACGCAGGCGATGCGTGGTGTTGAGTCGATCGACGCGCCAATTGGTGACGACGAAGATGCAACGAAGCTCGACTTTGTGCGTGGCGACGAGCATGACGATCCGAGCCGTGCGTTCCAGGATCGCTCGATGGTCGACTGCATCAAGAAGTCGCTCGACGAACTCGCGCCGCGCGAAGCTCAGGTGCTTCGTCTTCGTTATGGCATTGGTACCAACAAGGACCATACGCTCGAAGAAGTGGGTCAGGCTTTAGGTCTTACCCGTGAACGCGTTCGCCAGATCGAGTCTGCGGCTATCCGTAAGCTTCGTAGTCCGGATTTCCAGGAACGTTTGCGCGACTACTTGAGCGAAAACTAATCTACGGTTCTTTTGAACCGACGCGAGAGGTCTCAGGGTACCTGAGGCCTCTTTATAGGAGGCTCCTTCGCGGAGCCTTCGCTGTTTTGTCTGCATGAGCCGTTTCCGTTAAAATACCCATCTTTGAGAGCCATCCTGCGTGATTTTGGGTATGGATCTTGAACGGTTCCTGATCAACATTTCAAAAGAGAACGCCAAACAGCATGTCATCGTTCGAACAATTTAATCTCGACCCCCGCATCCTTTCCGCGATTGAGCGCATCGGCTACAAGGAACCGACGCCGATTCAGCTTGAAGCCATTCCCGTGGTCATGAAGGGGGGAGACGTCATGGGCGCGGCGCAAACGGGCACGGGTAAAACGGCAGGGTTTGGTCTGCCGCTCATTGCTCGCATTCTTCGTCATGCCAATACGTCAATGTCGCCCGCACGCCATCCTGTCCGTGCACTCATTTTGACGCCGACGCGTGAACTCGCTGATCAGGTGTCGACCAATATGATGCAGTATGCGGCTGATACGCCGTTGCGTGTGGGGGTGGTCTATGGCGGTGTGGATTTCCGTCCGCAGTCCGACATGCTTCGTCGTGGTGTCGAAATTTTGACGGCGACGCCGGGTCGCCTTTTAGACCATATCGAACAGCGTGCAACGAATCTCTCTCAAGTGGAGATTGTGGTGTTGGACGAAGCGGATCGCATGCTCGACATGGGATTCTTGCCCGACATTAGCCGTATCTTGAAGCTTTTGCCTGCTTCACGCCAGAGCTTGATGTTCTCGGCCACGTTCTCGCCGGATATCACTAAACTCGCGAAGAACTTCTTGCGTCCTGATCCTGTGGTGATTGAAGTAGCTCGCCAAAATCAGACCGCTGAAACGGTGACTCAGGAAGTCTATCAAGTCACAGATCGAGATAAGACCGACGTTTTGATTGATATTCTCAAGACGCGTGGTGTTGAGAATGGTCCGATGACGCAGGTCATTGTGTTCGTGAACGCCAAGATTACATGCCGTCGTTTGGCGCGTACCCTAGAACGTGTGGGCATTAATGCTGACGCGATTCATGGTGACAAGACACAAGAAGAGCGTCAGGCAGCGCTTGAAGGCTTTAAGTCGGGTGCGATTCACGTCTTAGTGGCTACCGACGTGGCCGCGCGTGGTCTTGACATCAAAGAGTTGCCCTATGTCATTAACTATGACGTGCCCTTTAGTGCGGAAGACTATGTTCATCGTATTGGCCGTACTGGACGTGCTGGCGCACACGGCCTAGCCGTGATGTTAGCCACAACCGAAGACACTCGTTTGGTCGAAGCGATTGAAAAGCTAACGAATCAGACGTTTGATCAGAAGCCGTTACGCCCCTTATCTCGTCAGATGCGTCAGGAAGCTCGCCGTGGTGAGCGTGATCGTCATGATCGTGAACGTGTGGATACGCCTGAAGACGAACGTTTAGCCCGTGAACGAGCACGTGCCTATGTGCCGCCAGCGCAGCGTCATCGTGATCCGATCTTTGATACGCCTTATCGTGAGCGTCGTACAGATAGTCGACCTACTGAAGAGTTGCGTGTCTTTGAACGTGAGATCGTTCGTAAGCCTCGTCAGCAAGCGGTGTTGTTGTGTGGGTTTGGTGCTTTGCGTCGCCGCTAAGGTTAATGCATTAAGCAATTTATCCATCTTGTTATCAGGGCTCAACACCTGTAAGATAACCCTACAGCATGAAGAGATGGGGACTTTCCTAAAAGTCCTCACGCCAACCTGCCCCTCCGGGCAAGGTGGTGGCCTCCGTGGGAGGCCATGTGGCCGGTCGCTCATCGTGAATCGGCAAACATACGGAGAATGGCTAAGCCTCTCGACATGCGTGTATGTTTCGGGAGGCTTTTTGTTTCTGCCTTAGCGATCCTTCGAGGAAGGTGGTCTATGGTGAGAGTTGCCTCTCTTTCATGCACTAACCAACACACTTAACGCATATGAAGGAGAAGCTGATGTCGCATCGTCTTACTATCAAGGGGCAGGTCACTATTCCGAAGGAAATTCGTGATTTATTGGGTTTAGAAGAAGGGAATTCTTGTGTGGAATTCGTCTTGGATGACGATGGACGGGTGACCGTTCGTAAAGCTGAAGCCACCAAACCCAAAGTGGTCACGCGCCATGCGCGTTCGTCCGTACGTGCCCCACGTCAACCGGTTCATGGCTCACGTCCTCGTGCCCAGGGTGGGGTGTTGGCTTTATTGGCCGGTGGTTTTTAAAACGAAAAAAGCCACCGATCGCTCGGTCGCTTTGTGTTGGTTGGCGTCCCTAGCGGGCTTCGAACCCGCGTTCGCAACGTGAGAGGCTGCTGTCCTAGACCACTAGACGATGGGGACGTTTTGTTTTGGATAACGATCATCCTACGCCTTTTGAAGCCTAGTGGCATGTCCAACTTTTGCCTAAAGGCAAATGTTGTGCAATTTTTGGCCTGAAAATCAAAAAAAAAGGGATCCGCGTGGTGTTTGCGAATCCCTTCGAAGGCTTTACATTAACGCGTTATTCAACGCGAGCGATACGAGCGAGGACTTCGTCCTTACCGATCAAGCAAAGCGTCTTGTCGATTTGCGGCGTACGTTCAGCAGCGCACACGCAAACACGCAACGGATTGGCAAGGACCTTCATCGCGATACCTTGTTCTTCCATCACAGCCTGGATGCAACCGTAGACATTTTCAGGTGTCATGTCGGTCACAGCAGCGAGCTTTTCGCCAAAGAGCTTAAGGGCTTCACGACCACCTTCAGCAAGTACCATGGCAGCTTCTTCGGCGTCTACCTTCGGTTCGACATAGAAGAAGAGGGCGTTGTCGGCTAACTTTTCGAGTGTACCAGAGCGAGACTTCAAGAGGTCGCATACGGCAGCGAGATCGGGGCCGTGTTCAACGTCACCACCACGGGCTTCAATACGAGCCTTGGTGAGATCAGCCAAGCGAGCATTGTCAGCTTCCTTCATGTACTGCTGGTTGAGCCAATCAAGCTTCTTCCAGTCAATACGGGCAGCGGCGCGAGAGCAGTCAGCGAGTTCAAAGACCTTAGCGAGTTCGTCACGAGAGAACTTTTCCATGTTGCCATGACCCCAGCCCAAGCGAGCGAGGTAGTTGAAGATGGCTTCAGGGAGGTAGCCCTGACGTTCGTATTCGAGGACAGAAACCGTGCCGTGACGCTTGGAGAGCTTCTGGCCGTCCTGACCGTTGATGAGCGGCAAGTGAGCAAAGACTGGGACTTCAGCACCCAAGGCGCGATAGATATTGATCTGACGCGGGGTATTGTTGATGTGGTCAGCACCACGGATCACGTGGCTAACTTCCATATCCCAGTCGTCCACCACCACAGCGAAGTTGTAGGTGGGGATGCCGTTACGCATGATGATCAAGTCGTCGAGTTCGCTGTTACTCACAGTGATCGTGCCGTAGACGGCGTCATTCCAAGAGACAGCACCTTCGTCCGGATTGCGGAAACGAATGACAGGCTTCACGCCTTCAGGGATCGGCTTGCCGACGCAGTTTTCAGGACGCCAACGACCGTCATAGCGGGGCTTGAGACCCTTGGCCTTCTGTTCTTCACGCATGGCGTCAAGTTCTTCAGGCGTGGCATAGCAATAGTAGGCGCGACCGTCGGCCAACATCTGGTCAACGATTTCACGATAGCGCTCAAGACGATCCATCTGATAAATGGGGCCTTCGTCATAGTCGAGGTTGAGCCACTTCATGCCGTCAAGAATGACCTGAACAGCTTCCTGCGTGGAACGAACCTGGTCGGTATCCTCGATGCGAAGCAAGAACTTGCCGCCGAAATGGCGAGCAACAGCCCAGCAATAAATGGCCGTACGGGCCGTGCCAAGGTGCATCATGCCCGTGGGGCTCGGTGCAATACGCGTGCGAATCGTCTTCATTGGTTAACAATCAACTTCAATAAAAAAACTTCTCGATTGGGTTTCAAGACGCCAAAAGCAGAAGCCTGAGCAACTAAGATAGGGATTCTTTTGCCCAGTAGGAAAGAGAGTCAAAGATCCTATTTTACTCGCTTTGCTGTTCATAACCTGAAGGCGCGAGGGACAAAATGGCGCCTGCTAAAGAAAAAGGCCGGAAAAAGCGAACTTTTCCGACCTTTGGATCTCATAGGGAACCGTTAACTCCAAGTAAGCCACGTCCACAACGAGAAGGTGATCAGGACGAGTGCTTCAGCCAATAAAACGGGTTTGAGTGTCTTAAAAAAGTCAGACTTAAAGTAATCAATCGTGATCGTCAAGCAAACATGCGTGGGAGTGATCATCTGACCGGCAACCCCGAAGACCATGGCAACGCCAGCCAACTCTAAGGAGCCTGGCATTAACCCAGCGACAATCGGCATCACAATTGCGACGTGACCTTGACTCATGCCGGTGAGAATACCAATCACAAAACTCGTGGCGGCAATGATGACAGGGACTGGTAAGGTCGTACCTTCAAAGGCGGTAATGATCTGATGCAAGATCCCCGTGCTATCGAGCAACTGAATGAAGTAGAGGATGCAACCGATATTCAGGATAAGACGCCAGTCAAAGGCACCGACAAAAACATCCTTGATGCTCACACCCCGCTTCATCATGGCAAGGACGGGTATCAGAGCGACAACCACGGCCCCCATCGCAATGGCGGCTGACAAATTAAAGGCCATCATCAAAAAGACACTGACGAGCACGGGCGCGATGGCCAATGCAACATTGATCATGTCTTGACGACGTTCTTCAGGGGTAGTCTCGGCTTTAGCGCGCTTTTCTTCAAATTTAAGCGGGCGAATCATTACAAGCCAACCCGCAGCAAAGGCGACGATCGACATCCAGAAGAGGTGAACCACCAAGTCAGCGACGCTAATGTGTGCAATTGCGCACCCCAAAATCATCCCAGGAATAATGGGACTCGCGAACTCGCACACGTGGCGAAACCAGAAGTTGATGGCAGCTTTGCTTTCGCGGGAGATCGTCATGCCTTGGCAAGCCGTATCTACGATTGGTGCAGAAAAACGTGCGCCACCCACAGAAGGCAGTAAACCTAAAAAGGCTGGCATGCTAGCAATCACGACTTTTGTAGAAGAGAAGAAACGATTGAGTGCTTCAACCATGCCACGCAATGTGCCTGATTTACGGAGTTGAATTTCAAGGCACATCACAAAGTAGAGAGCAAAGATCAAGTCATAGGTGCGAGACATGCTAAACATGGAAGTGCCCGCTTCTGTGAGCGCACGTAGACTAGGATCAACAAATACCCAAAGTAAGGCTCCGCCCGATAAAATCGCAGGACCAATAGGGCATTTGAAACGTAATAAGACAACGATCAGTACAATGGCTGCCGCGATCAATAAAAAGACATTCATAAAAAAGCGAGGGTAATTTTTGAGGGTTGATAGCCGAGGCTATCGATAAAGGAATACTGCATTGTCTGCCTATTGGCGGCAGATTGCAAAGGTTGGCAGGGTTTTATCTTGCATCACAATAGAGACAGCTCTAGCCAAAAAGCCAACGATGTGTCATGAATTGTCGGTTGAAGTAGCGTCACGCCAAAATCAAAAAAGGCGACCGTCTCGATCGAGAAAGTCGCCTTTGGGCGTGACGTGGCACGTGATTATGGTTTCTTGATCAAACCAAGCTCTTCAAGATAGGGTGCCATGTGCGCGGGTAATTCAGAAGGATCTCGATCTTTGAGGTGACCCATAGAGAATTCACATCCACACCAAAGCTGGTTATAAAAGCCTTTTTCGCGAAGAATTTCGCCGCGACGCTCTTGGAGTCCCCCTTTACGCCAGTTTTGATCCCAATACATTGTGCCTGGATACATGGCGGCTGCTTCAAGCGCAGCTTCGCGAATTTGATCTAAGCGCTTCCAACGGCTACCCGCCAAGGTGGTCGTAAAGCGTTCAATGCCAAGATGTTGAGCCATCTGTGCGGTCGCTCGCATGCGTACACCAAAGCACAAGCGGCAACGACCACCTCGTTCTGGATCGTTTTCATGCCCTTTGATTGCGAGACGCCACAGGTCGTGTGACCAATCTCCATCAGTAAAAGGCACACCCAGTTCGTCACAGTAACGAATACATTCGTTTTTGCGAACGAGATATTCCTCTTCTGGATAGATGTTCGGGTTGAAATAAAAGACGTGCGGTGCGTAGTTGTTTTGTAAGAGCCATTCCAAAATGGCTGAAGAGCAGGGCGCACAGCAGCTATGAAGCAAAATGCGTTCTTTCACGGTATGAAATCCGAAAAATTGAAGTGCGCCCATTATAAAGGCGTGACTCTTCGGCTTTAGGCGAAAAAGCCATGCAGAAACCAATCGTCACGTTGTCGGTATACCCACAAACGTCGACCGTCACTCGCATGGGCAACGCAGTAGTCTCGAACGGTACCGTGGTCGCGATATTGGGTTGGATGGGTGAGTCCAACGATCGGCGCGCCTTCCCAATAGAGTTCACCGTGTTGCGTATGTAAGGCAATGGGTGTCTTTAATAAAAAGATCGGACGCGCAGGGTCGATCGCGTCGCGTGCCATCAACGGTGACGCTGTGTGAGCATGTGGCACCGGATCGCGATGGGACGAGGCTTCAGGTAAGGGGCTCTCGTGGTGAGAGAGCATGAAGACACGCTTATCGCCAAATCGTGACTGTAATTTCGCCGCAAGCGAACCCGGAGTCGGTTGTTGCGGCGGTTGCACCGCATGCGTGTGTTCAACCTTGATGGCTTGAAGGCTCTTTTCAAATGTTTGGTGCGACAGCGCATTGAGTGCTACTTTCAAAATCGAATCTGGTGTTGCGTCAGTGAGGTCAAGTTTAAAAGCTTTATTCTCAGTTGCATCTTGAAGGGTCACCGTGAGACCTAAACAGGTTTTATGGTGTTGATGCATCCAGAGGGAGACGCTTTGGGCTAATTCCTTAAAAAGGATTCTGATCTGACTATACGACGTGTCGGTTTTATTCAAGACCCAGGTGAGCGCCAAATCCTTGGATGTGTCGACCCACTCGTCGTCGTTCCAATCACCTAAAAGCGTAGCGCGTAAATTTTGGATGGCTGGTGTGTTGTATTGGCCGCCATGCATCAGGTCGCCCAATGTAAGGGTTTCGGGGACTTTTTCAGAGGTTAGGCAGGTTTTGACTAGCGTTGAGCGAAGTGTTGATTCCGTCAGGTTCGTGTTTTGCGTCAATGCGCTCACAAAGGCCACGCGTTCGGATTCTCCTACACCAAGACGCAGATGATCGGGCGATATGGCTCCCAGGGTTGCGACGGCAGAAGCAAGATCATCCTGCCACGGCATCGTGATTAAAAGACTATCAGTCTCTAACGGATTAAAGACGATATGAAGTGGTTGTGAGCTATGAGGCACGAAGTGTGTCAAACGATCTATCCAAGCCAGGACACCCTCAGGATTCGACGAAATACAACAGAGGTCGTTGACGAAAGCTTGTGCTGTTCGACGATCCATCCCAAGGGTGATCCCTTGGGCTTGGGCGCGTGACGTGAGACTCACGACACGGTTTTCGTCTAAAACCACACCAGCGATCGTGTCATCGTTAAAAGCTAACGAGGCTTCAACATGAGAGAGGTAAAGCGCAAGGATGGACTGAATCATAACGAAACCTTTGGTGCAACAGTGTGTTAAGCCTGATGTGAGCCAAGCACCATGGCAGGCGTGGGTAACGAAAATAGGTCTAACGAAAGCTGTTGTGTCAGGGATGCTCGAGTGGGATTCGGTTTGATATCAAGGTCGGCAAGTGCGACTTCAACGCATCGGCTCGTATTGAAGAACGTGCCACGTTGAATGGCGCGAATCGATGTTTTACCCATGGGAGCAGGTGTGAGTTGTAGACGTAATGGCGCAGCGGAGGGTAGGCAAATGGCGCTCATGGGACGTAATAGAAAGAGTGTCGTGCCTGTGGATTGCGCAGCCATCATGAGGCGAGGTAGTACGATATGTTCGCGCGTTTTTTGTAGGCCATGTAACCAGACGACGACAGCTTGCGTTTCGCCACTTAAGGCCGCTTGTTCTGCCGCCCAAAAAGCATCATCAGCTGTAGGAGGCACAACAAAGAGTTGGCGATTGAGATCCAAACCTGCATCTGAAAAAGCTGGGCCATAGGGTTCGATGTCGTTAGCAGGATTGAGAATCCAGGTGACGTGTTCAAACGCCGCTAATGTCGGAAGCAAGAGTTTGATTTCACCGTAACCCGTTTGGTTTGTGAAAATTTCCGTCGTTGCTTGAAGTGGAAAGCCGCCACCCGTCACTTCGTCAATTAAAGGTAGCTTGCTTGAACGTAGCGTCGAACGTGGGGTTACGCTTTCAGACCAAGAACGAGCTGTATGGGACAAAAAATCAGATAAGGACGAAACAACGGGCGACATACTGAAACCTCACTCAAAAAATTAAAATCACTCCAAACGATGGATGTCGTCTTGAGGTTGAGTGTAGACAATTCTTGAATTTCGAGGCGGAAACTTGATCCCGAGCGTTGATCTTTTATGAGTGGCTTCTCTTTGAAACGACTGTATTTCAGTGTGGAAACTTGACTGTTGTGCGGTTAGAGCGGTGATTTTCTATAACGGAGTTTATTGATCTCCTATTTTCAACTAGAATGAAAATCTATTAAATATCAATGCGTTATAGCTGTATATGGTCTTTGAGAGTCAATTTTGCGTGATCCTATAGTTGTGAGTAAAGGATCAAAGGTCGATTTTGATGACAGCTTGCTGTTTGATTGAAATCAAGAAAAGTGAAAAATCTCTCATTGCGGCGGGCTTGCTAAACTGTGGTGTGGATGGTTAACGTGGTGTCATCCGAAGTAAGAGGAATCATGATGAGTGAATTAAAGCCAGGGTTACCTGAACGTTTGTCGAGTGTGGTTGCGGCTTTACGCCAAGCGGAAGTGGATGCGGGACGCGAACTGGGATCGGTCACGCTCATTGCTGTCGGTAAAACCTTTTCAGTTGAGGCTTGTGAATTGGCGTATGCCTGTGGGCAACGTGCCTTTGGTGAGAACTATGTTCAAGAAGGGGTTGAAAAGATCCTGGCTTTTAAAGAAGCGCATCCCGAGGATCCGGGAGAATGGCACTTTATTGGCCCCTTGCAAGCCAATAAAACCAGAGCAGTGGCTGAGCATTTTGATTGGGTTCAATCGGTTGATCGATTGCGTATCGCTGGACGTTTATCCGCGCAACGCCCCATGACGATGCCACCTCTTAATATCTTGATCGAAGTGAATGTCGATGGCGAAAGCACGAAGTCAGGGGTGTCGCTCGACGAAGTCGAAGCCTTTGCGGCTGAAGTGGCCCATTTGCCGCAACTGAAACTTCGTGGTCTCATGGCGATTCCAGCACCTCAAGAAACCTCTGAAGCACGTCGTCAACCCCTCGCCAAGTTACGTGCCCTCTTTGAAAAATTACAAAAGACCTATCCAGACATGGATACGTTATCGATGGGGATGAGCTCGGATATGAAGGAAGCGGTGCTCGAAGGAAGTACCATGGTGCGTGTGGGTCGAGCGATTTTTGGTCCGAGAGATTACGCGTCAGCTTGTCAATCCACTCAAGGCTAGAGATGTTTATTTCGATATGCCCAAGGGAATTCCCTAACGGTCTTTCTCTTACACTGTTTTGTAGGTTTTTTGCCGAAAAAGGCCGTCGTATCCTCCTAATGGCGTATGGACAGGGGTCATCTCCTTCCCCTATGATCCACGGAGGCAGAGTTCGTCTGTCAAAGGAGTTCGCCTTTCCTCCTCCATGGAAGTGCCGCCAGAATAGAGATTGATCTATGGCTGTCGGCGCCAGGCAAAGGCCCCCTATGCTCAAAGGAGATTAGCATGAGCAAAAAGTTAGTCGCGGCCGGCGTGATGGCGGCTTCTATTCTGTCTGCAGGTGCAGCTGGAGCCGCTCCGACCGAAATCACGATGTGGCACGCGATGGCCAATACGCTCGGCGACTGGGTTGCCGACGTGACCAATGACTTCAACGCCAAGACGCCGCAGTGTCATTTGACTTCTACCTATAAAGGGTCTTATGACCAAACGATGACGTCGGGTATTGCCGCCCATCGAGCTGGTCGTTCGCCCAACATTCTTCAGGTGTTTGAAGTTGGCACGGCAACCATGATGTTTAGTAAGGGTGCCATTGTCCCTGTGGGTGACTTGCTCGAAAAGGCAGGTTACAAGTTCAATCCTAAGGATTACATTCCCGCTGTCTACGGCTACTACTCCACGTCGGATGGTCGTATGCTCAGCTACCCCTTCAACTCTTCCACCACCGTTCTCTATCTCAACCTCTCCAAGTTTAAGCAAGCAGGTCTTCCGACCGATCCAGATAAGTTGCCTCGCACCTGGCCTGAAATTGAAAAGGCTGCTAAGGCGTTGAAGGCTGCGGGTGAATCTTGCCCGATGACGACGTCTTGGATGGGCTGGACGCAGATGGAAAGCTTCTCGACGTGGCATAACGTCGAATACGCGACGCTCAATAATGGCTTTGGTGGTACGGCTGCTCGCTTGAAGATTGATTCGCCGTTACATCAGCGTCACCTTGAAAACCTCGCTCGCATGTCTAAGGAAGGCACGTTCGTTTATAAGGGCCGTGGCAATTTGGCCGACGCAACGTTCTATTCTGGCGAATGTGCGATCAACATGGGTTCGTCGGGTTCCTTGGCTAACATCCGCCGTAATGCCAAGTTTGAATACATGACGATGCCGATGCCTTACTACGAAGATGTCCCGAATGCGCCACAGAATACGGCCATTGGTGGTGCTTCGCTTTGGGCGATGGCCGGCAAGGACGACGCTCAGAACCGTTGCGTGGCTGAATTCTTCCACTATCTCTCTGATCCGCAGGTTCAGGCCAATAACCATATGCGTACGGGTTACCTCCCTGTGACGCAGAAGGCCTTTGAAATCGCGAAGCAGAGCGGTTACTACGAAAAGAATCCAGGGGCTGACGTGGCCGTGAAGCAGATGCTGAAGACCACTGATAAGAGCCGCGGTATTCGCTTAGGTTACTTGCCGAACATTCGTACGATCGTTGACGAAGAGTTCGAAAAGATTTGGTCTGGTAAGGCAACCGCTAAGGAAGCGCTTGACGCTGCGGTACGTCGTGGTAATGAGCAGCTTGCTCGTTTCGAACGCGTAACGAAGTAATCGCCGCTTCTCTTTGAAGTCCACTCATCTTGTCGGGTGAGTGGACGCGTCACCCTTGCGACGAGAATCCCGAAGAAGTGAATCTTCTCTCGGGATTTCTTGCGGTAAGGTTTTTCACCCTCATTGAGTTAAGAACGTGGAAAAACGCGTCGTATTCAAAAATCGCTGGCTACCGTACCTATTGGTGTTGCCTCAGCTCGTGATTACGCTTGTCTTCTTCTTCCTACCTGCTGGTCAAGCCATTTATCAGTCGGTCTTGATGCAGGATCCGTTTGGACTGAGCACCGAGTTTGTGGGGCTACAAAATTTCCAAACACTCTTAGAAGATCCGAATTACATTCATAGCTTCAAGATCACGATGGTCTTTTCTGCCATCGTTGCCTTCGTGGGGCTTGCACTGAGTCTTTTGTTAGCCGTCTGTGCCGACCGCGTCATTCGTGGCGCTTCGGCTTATAAGACCTTTTTGATCATTCCGTACGCTGTGGCACCTGCAGTGGCTGGCGTATTGTGGATGTTTATTTTTAATCCAACACTGGGCGTTTTGGCGTATGTCATGAAGTCCTTTGGCGTGGATTGGAATTATCTGGTGGACGCTGATCAAGCGCTACTCCTTCTGGTGATTGCTGCTGTTTGGAAGCAGGTGAGTTACAACTTCATCTTCTTCTTGGCGGGGCTTCAAGCGATTCCTAAGTCACTACTTGAAGCCGCAGCCATGGACGGTGCAACGCCATTTCGTCGTTTCTGGACGGTGGTCTTCCCGCTTTTGTCGCCAACGACTTTCTTCCTCTTGGTGATGAATATCGTCTATGCCTTCTTCGATACGTTCGCGATTGTGGACGCAACGACGCAGGGTGGTCCGGGGCAAGATACGAACATTTTGGTTTATAAGGTGTTCGTGGACGGCTTCCGTAATATGGACTTTGGTGGGTCGGCAGCACAGTCGGTGATCTTGATGGTGATGGTTATTGTGTTGACCGTTATTCAGTTCCGCTTTATCGAGCGGCGTGTCAATTACTAACGGGAGACGAATAAATGGTTGAAAATCGTCCCTGGTTGAATTTCTTCACGCACTTTGTGCTGATCCTCGGCATCATCGTGGTGGTCTTCCCTGTCTATGTCGCCTTTGTGGCGTCAACACAAACAGCAGTCGAAGTTGAACAAGCGCCGATGAGCTTATTGCCTGGTGCCCACTTTGTCGAAAACTATATGCAGGTGCTCACCGAAGGCGGTGGAACGGCGTCGCGTGCCCCAGTGGGTCGCATGCTCTTCGTGTCCCTCGTCATGGCAATGGGTATCTCGGTCGGCAAGATCTTGATCTCGCTTCTTTCAGCTTTTGCCATTGTGTACTTCCGTTTTCCGGGTCGCAATATCTGCTTCTGGCTCATCTTCATCACGTTGATGTTGCCGGTTGAAGTCCGTATCTCGCCAACCTACGAAGTGATGGCTGGGCTACATTTGCTCGATAGTTGGGGTGGCTTGATTTTGCCGGTGATTGCCTCAGCAACGGCAACGTTCCTCTTCCGTCAGTTCTTCTTGACGGTGCCTGATGAACTCACAGAAGCCGCTCGCATGGACGGCGCTGGTCCGATGCGATTTTTCTTCACGATCTTGTTGCCGCTTTCGCTTACGAATATCGCGGCCATGTTTGTGATTCAGTTCATTTATGGTTGGAATCAATACTTGTGGCCCTTGTTGGTCACGACGTCCGAAGACATGTACCCGATTGTGATCGGTATTAAGCGCATGATTGGCGGGGGTGACTCGGCCAATGAATGGAACCTCATCATGGCTACAGCCATGCTTGCGATGATCCCGCCGGCTTTGGTGGTGACGATCATGCAACGTTGGTTTGTGAAGGGCCTTGTCGATACCGAAAAATAAGAGAACGTTATGGCGAACATTCAATTTAAAGACATTCGTAAGAGTTACGGTGACGTCGCCGTTGTGCACGGCATTTCGCTTGATATCAAGGATGGTGAATTCATCGTGATCGTGGGCCCTTCGGGGTGTGGTAAGTCGACGCTTTTGCGTATGGTCGCTGGGCTCGAACAGATTACGTCGGGTGAGTTGGTGATTGGTGACCGAGTGGTAAACCAATTAGAACCCAAGGATCGTGACTGCGCCATGGTGTTCCAAAACTACGCGCTTTATCCGCACATGACCGTGTTTGACAACATGGCCTACGGCTTAAAGATTCGTGGTGTTGATCGTGCTGAAATCGAACGCCGTGTGAATGAAGCGGCGCAGATGCTTGAACTCAATGGTCTTTTGACTCGTCGTCCGCGCCAGTTGTCGGGTGGTCAACGCCAGCGTGTGGCCATGGGTCGCGCCATTGTGCGTGAACCGTCCGTCTTCTTGTTTGACGAGCCGCTTTCGAATCTCGACGCGAAGCTTCGCGTTCAGACGCGCCTACAGATTCAAAAGCTCCATCGTCGCTTGAAGACGACGAGTCTTTATGTGACCCATGACCAGGTCGAAGCCATGACTTTGGCGCATCGCATGATCGTCATGAATGCGGGTCGTGCCGAGCAGGTGGGGACGCCGCAGGAGGTCTATGACGATCCAGCGACGATGTTCGTTGCGAACTTCATTGGTTCGCCTCCGATGAACCTTATTCATGGCCAGGTGTCGGCCGACGGCCTTCATTTTGAATATGAAGGCGGCGTTTTGTTGTTGCCGACGCCGTGCCGTAAGCTCGCAGGTCGTAAGGTCGTGTTAGGGGTGCGTCCTGAACATGTGACCTTGATGCCAGCGGGTGGCTTGGGTACTTTTGACGTTGAAACGGTCGAAGCGCTCGGGGCTGACCATTTGGTTCACGGGACGTTATTGGGGCAAAACGTTGTCTTCCGAGTCGACAATCATGCGTTTATTCCTCAAGTGGGTGAGCGCGCAGGGTTGACGTTTGATGCACAACACGTTTATTGGTTCGATCCAGAGACGACCGCGCGCATCCGTTTGGATGATTAATTCATTCGAGCAACTCGAGTAAAATTCACAATCCGTCATTGGTACATTGACCGATGACGGATTTTTTGTCATTGGAGAGGCAGATGCCACAGTGGTTATTGGATTGGTTGGCAGGCACGGGCGCAGAAGCGGCTGTGTTTTTGAGTGCCTTCATCTCATCCACGTTAATGCCAGGCGGCTCAGAAGCCTTTTTGGTCGGCGCACTCACGCAAACTCCGGATGACTTGGTACGTGTATCCAGGCTGATTGTTTTGGCGGGTGTGGGTAACACATTAGGTGCCATGACATCCTGGGGAATTGGTCGGTTGATTCCTCATAAAGAGACATCGAGTCGGGCGCAGGCGTGGTTAAAGCGTTATGGGACACCAGCGTTGGTGTTGTCGTGGTTGCCTATTGTCGGGGATGCGCTACCCCTGGCTGCGGGTTGGTTACGCATGCCTTTTTGGTCTAGTCTCCTCTGGGTGGGACTTGGAAAATTTTTACGTTATCTGACGGTGGCTTTGGTCACCTTGTCAGTGATCTAGGAGGAAAGCTCGGTGAATACGTTGACGAGCTTGGTGTTGATTTATTTAGTAGCCTTGCTTTGGTTTGGATTGCGAGGCGAACGATTTACGGGTTCAGGTCTTGCGTTTATTACGAGTGGCGGTCGCGCAGGCGTCGTACTTTGTGCGCTCTCGTTAGTCAGTACGATCATTGGTGGCTCCGCTACTTTAGGGATGGGCGCTTTGGCTCAGAAAACAGGGGCGGCCGCTTTTTGGTGGTTAGGCGTTGGCGCCATTGGTCTATTTATACATGGGCTTTTTATTGCGCCGAAGATTCGCGCGATGCAAGCTGCGACCTTACCTGAAGTCGTGGGTTTGGTCGCAGGCAAAATGGCTGAGCGTTGGGCAGGGATCATTATTGCGGTATCGTGGATTGCAGTGACGGCCGCTCAGTTTGTGGCACTTCGCGCTTTGCTCGGTAGCATGATGAATCCACTTGCGGCTGAAGTCCTTTATATTTTGATCGCCATGGCGGTGATTTTGCACACAGTTTGGGGTGGACAAAGCGCCGTTTTACGTACCGATGCCTTTCAGGCTCTCCTTTTGGTAGGCGGCTTTTCGGCTGTTGCCTTTTGGTTGATGTTTGAACATCCGTTGGAATTGGGGAGCCTCGATTGGGTGCCTTATGGTGAGCATTTCGGGCTATATGACTGGGCAAAGTTAATGCTCTTGGTTGGGGTCACGTATGTGATTGGTCCCGATATGTTCTCACGCACGTTTTCGGCACGTGACGGCCGAGTGGCTCGTGCTGCGGCATTGTTGGCAGCGCCAGCCTTAGTGTGGTTTGGGATCGTGATTACTGCAATGGCGCTCGTCAATATCGATAGCCCGCAGCCGATCGCAGATTGGTTGACGGATGCGTCGTCGATGCCTATGTGGCTCAAAGGTGCTATTGGGCTAGGTTTGGTGAGTGCGCTTTGTGGGTCGGCTGACACGGTGCTCTTGTCGGCGGCTGGGATTGTTGAACGTAGCCTTTTGGCGCATGACCGTACATCAGCTGTGCGTTGGATGATCGCGATCTTTGGGGCGCTAGCGGCACTCTCTGTTTATGTCTCTAAAGACATTATTGGTTTACTCCTGACGGCTTATTCGTTCTTTGTGCCTGGGGTTGCGATACCGTTACTCTTCGTTTTGATTGGTCCCGTCAAGGCGTGTAATACGCAGTTCTGGCTCTCTGGTGCTGTGATTGGTGGGCTTTGTGGGTTAGCTGGTAATTTGACGGGGGACGCGAGTTGCACGATGGCCGGGATGGCTATTGCGGCGCTTTTTGCGTTGGTCGCCCGTTTTCGTGCGCCCGATGACAATGTTTTAACGAACAAAGCCGATCGGCTTTTCGGATGAGCCTATTAAAAATCTTGGCTTCGGTCGTGAGGCTAAGGTTGGATCGCTTTAAGGTTTAGTGCAAAAGCGGAAAACGCTGTGAAAGAGGATGAAAGAAGGGATTTAGTGTCGTGCTCGTCACGTAGATCGGGAGAGTGTGTGCTCGACGGATCTACGTGAGGCTTACGACGCCTACTTCTTGTTAAGTTTTGCGAGAACACATCCCGTTATAATGCAGGCAAGTTTTTATTTTCAGTAGGGCTTAGAAAAAACGCCCACTGTAGACCTTAAGACTGGAGTTTTTTTAAATGAAGATCCTGGTCGCTGTCAAGCGCGTCGTGGATGCCAAGATCAAGGTGCGTCCGCTTCCCGATCATTCTGGTGTTGATACCAAGCTCGCCAAAATGGCGATCAATCCCTTTGATGAAATTGCTGTAGAAAAGGCTGTTAGCTTGCGTGAAGCAGGTAAGGCCGACGAAGTTGTGGCCGTGACGATTGGCCCTTTAAAGTCGGTTGATACGCTACGTGTTGCGATGGCTATTGGTGCAGATCGTTCGATCCATGTGCGAACGGACGATGTTCTCGAACCCTTGGCTGTGGCCAAGGTGTTGCGTGAAATCGTGAACCGTGAAAAGCCAGATTTGGTGCTTTTAGGTAAGCAGGCTATTGACGATGATGCCAACCAGACGGGACAGATGTTGTCGGCTTTGTGCGATATGCCATTAGCCACCTTTGCAAGCGAAATTGAGCTCGAAGATGGTCGTTGGGTGGTGACGCGTGAAACCGATGGCGGTACACAGACGATTTCTTTGTCGATGCCTGCAGTGGTAACGGCTGACCTTCGTTTGGCTGAACCGCGCTATGTGACGTTACCCGCGATGGGTCGCGCTCGCAAGAAGCCCGTTGAAGATATCGAGCTCGAAAGCTTGGGCCTCAATACTGCCTCTCGCGTTCGCGTGCTCTCCGTGGAAGAGCCGCCTGCTCGTAAGGCTGGTGTGATGGTTGCTAGCGTCGACGAACTGATTGAAAAGCTTAAGAACGAAGCGCACGTTATCTGAGGATAAGAGGAAGAAAAATGACAGCTCTTTTGATTGCTGAACACGATAACATCACCCTCAAGCCCGCGACGGCTCAGGCTTTGACGGCTGCGCTCGAAATGACCGATGTGGTCGATATTTTGGTCGCTGGTAGCAATGGTCAGTCGGTGGCTGAACAGGCTGCTCGTTTGGATGGTGTGCGTAATGTGTACTATGCCGACTCTCCTCAGTTGGCTCAAGAGTCTCCTGAAGTTCTCGCGCGTTTAGTTTGCGATGAAGCAAAGGGCTATTCGCACGTTCTCTTCGTGTCGAGTTCTGTTGGTAAGTCTGCGATGCCGCGCGTTGCTGCGCTTTTGGACGTGTCGCCCGTCTCTGATATTCTCGCCGTTAAGGGGCCGAAGACCTTTGTGCGTGGGATCTATGCGGGCTCGCTCTTGGCAACCGTTGAAGTGACCGATGAGGTCGTTGTGGCTACGATCCGTACGACGGCCTTTAAGGCACGTGGCGAAGGCGCTGATGCAACGGTTGAAGAAGTGATTGCCCCTTCGGGGTACGAAGGCTCCCGCTTTATTCGCTTTACTGAAGCGAAGTCCGATCGACCAGACCTCGCGTCTGCGCGTATGGTCGTGGCTGGTGGTCGCGGTCTTTTGGATGAAGCTGGTTTCCGAGCTCTTGAAACGTTTGCTGATAGCGTGGGCGCTGCCGTGGGTGCGACCCGTACTGCTGTGGATATGGGTCTTTGCCCCAACGATTGGCAGGTGGGGCAGACCGGTAAGATGATTGCGCCGGAACTCTATATTGGTGTCGGGATTTCGGGTGCGATTCAGCACACGGCCGGTATCAAGGATGCCAAGACGGTGGTGGCAATTAATAAAGATCCAGAAGCACCGATCTTTGAAGTGGCTGATTACGGTTTAGTTGCTGATGGTGTTGAAGCGCTTCAGGCGCTGACTGCAAAACTCGGCAAGTAAGTCGACAGCATTTCACGACAGAAAGACCGCTTTTTTGATTGATAGAGCGGTCTTTCGTTTTGCTGAAAAGCTCGAAAAAAATCTTCGCTTAGGGTTGCAACGAGAGCTTGGGTGCGATAAAATCTCGCACTTTCGCATGACCTCGAGTCAATCGAAGTTAGCGAACCTATTTTTTGCCGATCGCTCCTCGTGACGGGGGCGTCGGTTTTATCTGAACCAATAAGTTAAAGAGGTAAACTCATGGTTATCGTTCGTCTCGCCCGCGGTGGCTCCAAGAAGCGTCCGTTCTACTCCATCAACGTCTGCGACTCCCGTTGCCGTCGTGATGGCCGTTTCATTGAACGTATCGGCTACTACAACCCGATGGCTGCTGGCCAGGCTGTCCGCCTCGTCATCAACCAGGAACGTCTTGCCTTCTGGCAGGGCAATGGTGCTCAGCTCTCCGAAACGGTTGCCCGTCTCGTGAAGGAAGCTAAGGCTGCCGCCTAATTCCTAAACAGGAATTTCGTCTTTGCGTCGGACTCTAAACGACGCTAAAACCCCGCAAAACCTCAAGTGCGGGCTCGCTTGCAGTGGTCGTGCCTCTCGTGTCCAGCACATCGTGATCCGCTAGCAGTCTCAAGAGCCCGGTATCTACGCCTGAGAGTCTGCGGGGTTTTTGTTTATTGAATTTTAATTTCGGAGTTTTCACATGGATGATCTCGTCGAACTCGGTCGCACAGCGGGTGCTTATGGTTTCCGCGGTTGGGTGCGTATCGTGCCTTTAGAGTCGGGTGAAGTACTGCAAAAGGCCAAGACTTGGGTGCTGACCGATCTGAAGGGTGTGCAAACGACTTTGCAGATTGAAGCCTTCCGTCGCCATGGCGATGGGTTTATTGCGAAGTGGGTTGGTTGTGAGACGAAAGAAGCGGCTGACGCAGCGCGTGGTCGTGTCTCTGTGGCACGTGCCGACTTCCCTGATGCGGGTAAGGATGCGGTCTGGGCTGTTGACCTCATTGGTTTGCAGGTTGTTAACCGCGAAGGGGTGGCCTTAGGGACGGTTCAGAGTATTGGCTCGAACGGCGTTCAGGACCTGTTGATCATCGATTATGAAAACGCCGATGGTAAGACGGCGCAGTTTATGCTCCCGCTCGTCAAGGATGTCTATTTATTGTCGATCGATACCGAAGCCCGTGTCATCACGGTTGATTGGCAACCTGACTGGCGCTAAAGGAGTCGGTTATGCGTTTTGACGTCGTCACCCTGTTTCCTGAGATTTTTGATGCGGTCACGAAAGTGGGCATTACAGCACGCGCAATGAAGCGCGGGCTTTGGTCTTGCCACACGTGGAATCCGCGTGCTGCGACCACTGATTTACATCGTACGGTGGATGATCGCCCATTTGGCGGCGGTCCAGGTATGGTGATGATGGCCGATCCGCTTGCCAAAACCGTCGACATGATTCGCTCGTCAGGTAACCGCGGTCGTGTGATTTCGTTTGCCCCTAATGGCACTCGTTTAACGGATGATCGCGTGCGTCGTATGGTAGCCGAGGATGAGAGCATCGTACTCATTTGCGGTCGCTACGAAGGGATCGATGAACGTTTTCTTTCGACCTACGTCGATGAAGTCGTGAGTTTGGGTGACTTTGTGCTTTCGGGCGGTGAACTCCCCGCATGCGCTTTGATGGATGCCGTGGTGCGTCAGTTGCCAGGCGCCATTAAGGATCTATCGACCTCAGACGAAAGCTTTGCGACGGGGCTTTTAGATGCGCCGCATTACACGCGCCCTGAAGTTTGGCGTGGCATGGAAGTGCCCTCCGTTTTGCTCTCGGGGCACCATAAAAATATTCAGACGTGGACGCGCGAAGAAAGTTTGCGTTTGACCTTGCAAACTCGCCCTGACTTGATTAAAATCGCGGATTCTTCTAACAAGTTAAGTGACGCGGATCGTCGTTGGTTACGCGCAAACGGTTGGAAGTAAGTTTTTTAATTTTTTTGCCATCCTATCGGCGGTGGGCCTAGCGCCATCAAATCAAGCCGCATGACGATGGTTCGGAGTACAAAAATGAATCTTATTCAGATTCTCGAACAGGAAGAAATCGCCCGCTTGACCGCTGGCAAGACCATCCCCGAATTCCGCGCCGGTGACACGGTTGTCGTGAACGTCAACGTTGTTGAAGGTTCCCGCAAGCGCGTTCAGGCCTTCGAAGGTGTGGTGATTGCTCGTCGCAACCGTGGCCTCAACTCTTCCTTCATCGTTCGTAAGATCTCTAGCGGCGAAGGTGTTGAACGTACGTTCCAGCTCTACGCCCCGACGATCGCTTCCATCGAAGTGAAGCGCTACGGCGATGTCTGCCGTTCCAAGCTCTACTACTTGCGTGATCGCTCTGGTAAGGCTGCCCGTATTAAGGAACGTCTGGTTCGCAAGAACTAATTTCAAAGCGAAAGCTTTAGAAATTGCCGAAATCCCCATGACTGATGGTTGTGGGGATTTTTTTATGCACTGCTTACTGTGCCATTCAAAGTGTGTAGTAGTTGACTCTTATAATACTGAGTGATCACACTTGATTAACTTGATGGTTCTTTTTGGGGCTTGATGTGACTCCATAAAGGGCGTTAGGTAAATCCAACGAAAAGATACTTCAACTTCGCCCCTTCTTTTAAAAGGTAACGTATGAAAAAAGCATTGATAACTGGCATTACTGGTCAGGATGGATCGTATTTAGCAGAGTTTCTTCTCGAAAAGGGGTATGAAGTTCATGGTGTCGTTCGTCGTTCCTCGTCGTCGAACACATCTCGTATTGATCATCTAAAGGGCAAAGTCACGTTACATGAGGGTGACTTGTCTGATGCATCTTCGATTTTTCGCATTGTGGCCGAAGTGCGCCCAGATGAAATTTACAACCTAGCCGCGCAATCCCATGTTCAGGTGTCTTTTGATGTCCCTGAGTATTCTGGCGATGTGGATGCTTTAGGCGTTCTACGCATTCTTGAAGCTGTGCGTGTGTTGGGTATGGCAAAGACATGCCGTATATATCAGGCGTCGACCTCTGAACTGTACGGCAAGGTTGAAGAGGTACCTCAGAGCGAAACAACCCCCTTTCATCCTTACAGTCCCTATGCCGTTGCCAAGCAGTATGGTTTCTGGATGACCAAAGAGTACCGTGAGGCCTATGGTATGTTTGCCGTTAGTGGGATTCTCTTTAATCATGAGTCTGAACGTCGCGGTGAAAATTTTGTGACGCGTAAGATCACATTAGCAGCAGCACGTATTGCAGAAGGCTTGCAGGATCACCTTGAATTAGGCAATCTCGATTCTCTGAGAGACTGGGGGTATGCCAAGGACTATGTTGAATGTATGTGGATGATCCTTCAGCATCATGAGCCCGAAGATTTTGTGATTGCAACAGGAGTGCAGCACACGGTTCGCGATTTCACTGAAAAAGCATTCAAAGAAAACGGGATTGAATTACGCTGGGAAGGTGAGGGTATTAACGAAAAGGGCTATGACGTTAATACAGGCAAGATGTTGGTTTGCGTGAACGAAAAATGGTACCGCCCAACTGACGTTGTGAATTTGCTAGGTGACCCGACCAAAGCACGCACGGTGCTTGGCTGGAATCCGACAAAGACCTCGTACGAGCAGTTAGTCAAGATTATGGCTACGCACGATCGTCAATTGGCTAAACGTGAAAAGTTAATTTTGAACGCAGAGTAAATGCCTGAGGCCGTCATGAACAAAGAGTCTAAAATTTATGTCGCTGGACATCGCGGAATGGTGGGGTCTGCCATTGTCCGCGAGCTCCAAAAGCAAGGCTATACCAACATCATTACAAGAACACACCAAGAATTGGATTTGATTGATCAATCAAAGGTGAATCAGTTTTTTAAAGAAGAACGTCCTGAGTATGTGTTTTTAGCAGCGGCTAAAGTTGGTGGCATCATTGCGAATAGCGAACATCTTGCTGACTTTATGTACGACAACATGATGTTGGAGATGAACGTTATTCATGCAGCTTGGCAACATGGATGCAAGAAGCTCCAATTTTTGGGATCTTCGTGTATTTATCCCCGCTTGGCACCGCAACCCATGCAAGAGAGTTGTTTGCTGACAAGCGCATTGGAGAAAACCAATGAAGCTTACGCTTTGGCCAAAATTTCCGGGCTGAAGTATTGCGAATATCTCAATAGGCAATACGGGACAGATTTTATTTCTGTCATGCCGACCAATTTGTACGGCCCTAACGATAACTATCATCCTCGCCACAGTCATGTGTTACCTGCGCTCATTCGCCGTTTTCATGAAGCGAAAGAACAGAAGTTGCCTCAGGTCGTCTGTTGGGGTGACGGTAGTCCTTTGAGAGAGTTTCTTTATGTCGATGACTTAGCGAATCTCTGTGTCTTTTTGATGAATCACTATTCGGGTAATGAGACAGTGAATGCGGGGACAGGTAAGGAGATTTCAATCAAGGCGTTGGCTGAACTGGTCGCCGAAACCGTAGGTTACACAGGGGAGATTGTGTGGGATACAACTAAACCCAATGGCACGCCAAGAAAGTTGCTCGATGTGTCTAAGGCTCGAGCTTTAGGCTGGTCGTACAAAACAGAATTAAGTGAAGGCATACGTCTATCGTATGAAGACTTTCTCCAGAATCCAATGAGAGCAGAACGTTGAGAGAGATAGGTAGGGCAATGCAGATTATTTTGTTATCCGGTGGATCTGGGACGCGTCTTTGGCCGTTGTCCAATGATGTGAGGTCGAAGCAATTTTTAAAGTTATTCAAAGATTCTCAGGGAAATGCTGAGTCGATGGTTCAGCGCGTTTATCGTCAAATTAAAACGGCGATTCCTGATGCGAACATCACAATTGCGACATCGAAGACTCAGGTCTCTGCTTTGCGCAATCAATTAGGCAATTTAGTGAATTTGTCTGTTGAACCCTGCCGCCGAGATACTTTTCCTGCAATTGCCCTTGCTTCTCAATACTTAAAAGATATTCTCGATGTAAAAGAAGATGAACCGGTCATTGTCTGTCCGGTTGACCCTTATGTCGACAATGAATATTTTGTTGAATTCATCGATTTAGCTAAACGCGTTAAAGCGGGAGAGCAAAATATTGTCCTGATGGGCATAGAGCCGACGTATCCTAGCGAAAAATATGGCTATATTGTCCCGAAGAACAGCGAAAAGGTTTCTTCAGTCTTATCCTTCAAAGAAAAGCCTAACAAAGAAACTGCGTTGGCTTTGATTCAAGAAGGGGCCCTATGGAATGGTGGCATTTTTGCGTTTAGGCTGAAGTATTTGTCAGATCTAATTGTGAATCGCTTGCATGTCGATAACTATTTCGATCTGCTCAAAAAATATGAATCGCTTGAAAAGATCAGCTTTGATTATGAAGTTGTAGAGAAAGAGCCGAGCATTGAGGTTGTCAGATTCGCTGGGGAGTGGAAGGATCTAGGGACGTGGAATACGCTAACCGAGGCCATGGAATCCCGTTTTTTGGGCAAGTCTCAAACGGATGATGACTGTCAAAATGTCAGCATTATTAATGATACTGACATGAATGTTTTGGCCTTGGGTTTGAAAGACATCATTGTCGCTGTGGGACCTCAAGGCATTCTCATTTCCGATAGAGAGCATTCGAGCTACATCAAACCGTTTGTAGAAAAAATCGATCAGCAAGTGATGTTTGCTGAGAAATCATGGGGTAGTTATCGAGTGATCGATATGGGGGAAGAGTCTTTGACCATACGAATCCACTTGCGAGTGGGAAGCTCGATGAATTATCACAGCCATAAACATCGTCATGAAGTCTGGGTCATTACAGAAGGTAAAGGCATTTCTGTGGTTGATGGCATGACAGAAGAAGTCCAGGCCGGGGATGTGATCTCACTGATGGCAGGGTGCAAGCATAAACTGATTGCTAAGACGGATCTACATGTGGTCGAAGTTCAGTTAGGCAAGGATATTTCTGTTGATGACAAAGAAAAATTCGACGAGTGATCTGCCCTTTTTGCTAGCCCCCATAGGTAAGGATTACTTATGGGGAGGCTCAAAATTAAAACAAGATTTCCATAAAGGGTTTATCAGCTGTTCCCCTTTGGCTGAGACTTGGGAATGCTCAACACATCCTGCTGGCTTATCTAAGCTTCGTACGAGTGATGGTTCAGAAAAAAGTTTCTTAGACTTTTTGACGGAAAATGCCGAGGTATTGTGCAATCCAGGGCACCGTGTCTTGTTTCCCGTTTTACTAAAGCTCATTGATGCCAAAGAGAATTTGTCGCTTCAGGTACATCCTTCAGACGAGGAAGCTGCCGTATACGAGGAAGGGCAAAAAGGGAAGACAGAATTTTGGTACATCCTCGATGCAGAACCAGGGGCATTTATTTACCTAGGGTTTAAGTCTTCGTGTCATCAAGAGACAATCAGAAAGCTTGTCGCAAACGGTGAATTAGAGTCTGTCTTAAACAAAGTATATGTCCAGAAGGGCGACTCTTTCTTAATTCAGCCTGGGACAGTGCATGCGATCGGTAAAGGCATTGTTCTGGCCGAAATTCAAGAGAATTCGAACCTGACCTATCGTTTGTATGATTATGGTCGAAGAGATGCTGATGGCAATTTAAGACCTTAACTTCCCATAAAAGTTGCACTCAAGCACTATGAGGCGCGTAGGAAGGTC
>CALEAW010000099.1 GCA_937943605.1 uncultured Sutterella sp.
CGTCAATGAATCGCTACACGGTGTTTCGGAATAGATCGTGTGAACCATGGTTGTTAGACTTGCTACCTAAAAAGGTACGTGACTGGCTTACGTGTCTTTTTAGGGTAGAAGTGCCTCCCAAAAAATTCCGCAGCTAACAATCATCAATTGATCATCGTCAATGATTAGATCCTAGATAGGAAATTAGCCGCGGAGTTTGGGATACTCTGTTGAAGGGTGTCCCTTTTTCTTTAGTGTCACTCGAAAAAACACTCTCTGTGACAGAAGGTATCGAACCGTGTGAAAATTTTCTTCTAGTTGGCGGTTCTAGGGTGATCGTGCTAGCCTTATGGACAGTCATTTAATATTTGGCATTTGATGATGAATCATCGATGCCTATCTTTCTTTTGATTTATGTGTGGTAGTGACATGAAGCCCGTTCGAAAAGCTGTTTTTCCTGTGAGTGGTTTGGGAACTCGATTCCTTCCGGCGACCAAGGCCATGCCTAAGGAAATGTTGCCTGTCGTTGATATGCCTTTAATTCAATATGCAGTGGCTGAAGCCGTTGCGGCGGGCATTAAAGAAATGGTGTTTGTGACTGGGCGTACTAAGCGCGCGATTGAAGATCATTTTGATTATTACCCTGAACTTGAGCGTGAACTTGAAGAAAAGGGTAAGGACGATTTGTTAGAGCTAGTGCGAAATATTGTCCCTGCCGGTGTTAAATGCGTGTATGTTCGTCAGCCTCAGCCTCTTGGGTTGGGTCATGCTGTATTGTGTGCTAAGCCTGTGGTAGGTAGTGAGCCCTTTGCAGTGATTCTGCCTGACGATTTGATCGATGCAGAAAACTCTGGGGTTGGGCAGTTAACGGCTGTCCGTGAAGCGCAAGGCGGTGGATCGGTCATTGCTGTTCAAGACGTTGCGCCTGAAGACACTAATAAGTACGGCATTGTGAGTGTAGACGATCAGGGATGCAAGACGAGTCAGATGCGCGGGATTGTTGAAAAGCCAGATCCCAAGGTCGCACCGTCTCGTATGGCTGTGATCGGTCGCTATGTCTTCGAGCCCGAAATCTTTGACTATCTTGAAAAGGTCAAGCCTGGTGTCGGTGGTGAAATTCAGCTGACGGATGCGATTGCTGCGTCGTTGGATCAGGTGCCTACGTTTGCACATCGCTTTGAAGGTACACGCTTTGACTGCGGTAGTAAGCAGGGCTTTATTGATGCGACGGTACATTTCGCACGTAAGCGTGGTTTCAAGATCAATTAAGCGCTATATGAGCGTAAGTTGATGTGAAAATGTTAAGAGGCAACCAATGAGTTTTCAGGGGTTGCCTTTCTCGTCTTTAGGGTGGTACTGACCAAGAAATATTTTTTCTAATCTAGTTGGATTAGCTTATAATTAAGCAATTTTGCCCAGGTCGTATGCAGACATCGTATGGCTTGAGGATAGATGACAACGATAATTTCATTTCGGAGTAACGATATGGATCAGACGGCAGAAACGGCACTTAAGCCTGCTTACAAGCGCATTCTTCTCAAGCTCTCTGGTGAAGCCCTGATGGGTGAAGATAGCTTCGGCATCAATCGTACTGTGCTTGCTCGCATGGTGGAAGAGGTTAAGAGTGTTGTTGAACTCGGTGTTCAAGTCGGTATCGTTGTCGGCGGTGGCAATATCTTCCGTGGTGTTGCTTTAGGTGCGACGGGTATGGACCGTGCCACAGGTGACTATATGGGGATGCTCGCTACGGTCATGAATGCCATGGCTCTTCAGGATGCGTGCCGTAATAGCGGTGTCGAAGCCCGTGTGCAGTCTGCGCTCAATATTGAACAGGTGGCTGAACCCTATATCCGTGGTAAAGCTTTACGTCATCTTCGCTTGGGTCGTGTGGTGATTTTCGCTGCTGGCACGGGTAACCCCTTCATGACGACGGATACGACAGCCGCGCTTCGTGGTGCTGAAATCGGTGCTGAAATCGTGATCAAGGCAACGAAGGTTGATGGTATCTATACGGCTGACCCGAAGAAGGATCCGACGGCAACGATGTTCGACGAAATCACCTTTGATGAAGCTCTGAAGTCTGACCTTAAGGTGATGGATGCAACAGCTTTTGCCCTTTGCCGTGAACAGGGTTTGCCGATCAAGGTCTTCAACATCAATAAGAAGGGCGCGTTGCGTCGCGTCGTTCTCGGTGAACAAGAAGGGACGCTCGTTCATTCCTAATTGTTTCGCTACAATATAAGGTAGCCATGAGCCTGCAAGACCCTGATGGCCGGCAGGCTCTTTTCAATTTTTATTTCAACGTCGGCGAATGTGCCGATGCGTTTTCTGCCCCGTCCACAAGGGACCGTGCGGAAATCCTTTCAGGAGCTAAACATGACTGTTGCTGAAATCATCAGCCAGACCCAACATAAGATGGGCCGCACCATCGAAACGCTTCGTGAAGATTTCACGAAGATTCGTACGGGCCGTGCTTCGACGGGTCTTCTTGACCACGTGATGGTGGACTATTACGGTTGCCCGACCCCGATCAATCAGGTTGCTCAGGTTGGTGTGGGTGATGCCCGTACGTTGACGGTTCAGCCGTGGGAAAAAGGTATGATCGCTGTTGTTGAAAAGGCGATTCGTAATTCTGATCTCGGTTTGAATCCTGCAACGAGCGGTGATACGATTCGTGTGCCGTTGCCTCCGCTGACTGAAGAACGTCGTCGCGAATTGACGAAGGTCGTGAAGGGCTTGGGCGAAGACGCGAAGGTCGCTGTTCGTAATCTCCGTCGTGACGCTAATACGCATATCGAACGCCTTTGCAAGGATAAGGAAATCAGCGAAGACGATCAGCGTCGCGGTGAAACCGAAGTTCAGAAGATTACTGACCGTTATATCGGCGAAGTCGACAAAGTTGTCGCTGAAAAAGAAAAGGAAATCATGACGGTCTAATAGACGTTAAGATTTCGTAGCAAAAACCTGCAGACCCCCATTGTGAGTTCTGCAGGTTTTTATTGTTTTTGAAATGCTCATGAGGCAAGCAAGATTAACGACTTGTTTTGCTGATTTGCTTCATTGAATGGAAGAGGTTGTATGTCTCACCCGAAAACACCTGCTCATGTTGCCATCATTATGGATGGAAATGGTCGCTGGGCAAAAAGACGCCTGTTGCCTCGAGCTGAAGGTCATCGTCAAGGGGTCGAGGCACTTAATCGTGTTGTAGAGGCTGCGGCGCGATTAGGTATTGAACGTCTGACAGTCTTTGCTTTTTCAAGTGAAAACTGGGCTCGTCCGGCACCAGAAGTGGCCATGCTTATGAAGCTCTTTGCTCAGGCGCTTCATCGTTGGTGTGAGCCGTTAGCCAAGGCTGGTGTTCGATTGCGTGTGATTGGCGATAAAACAGCCTTTTCTGATAGCGTCAAAGAAGCTATTGAAGCTAGTGAACGCGCTACTGCTAATGGCACCAATATGGAGTTGGTGATTGCGGCAAATTATGGCGGTCGATGGGATGTGTGTCAGGCGACGCAGCAAGTGAACGATGCAGGCTTAGATGTGACACCCGAGAACCTCTCCAAGTATTTGACCGTGCCTGATGTGGATCTCTTGATTCGCACTGGGGGCGAGTGTCGTATTTCGAATTTTTTACTTTGGCAAAGTGCCTACGCAGAAATCTATTTTACTGAGCGTCTTTGGCCTGATTTTGCCGCGGGCGATTTGGAAGATGCTTTAGCATGGTATGTGCGTCGCGAGCGTCGTTTTGGTCGAACGAGCGAGCAACTACAAAATGGTGCTGAGTTGTCCGTGTAATCGGCAATATTAAGACACAGAAAAGCTTCCTTTCGTTACAATGGCGCAATAAGTGTCGCTTTTGTGACTTGTTGATTAAATTTCAAGAAAAGACGTGTTGGCTAGAGGCTAACCGGAGGTTATTTAATAATGTTACTCACGCGTGTTATCACCGCAGTTGTGCTGTTGATCGTTCTCACGCTATCGATTTACATCGGTCCTCTGGCATTTGCGGGAGTTATGGCTGTGGCCTTTGGCGCAACGCTCTTTGAGTGGTTACGAATTGGTGGCTTAGGTCCACGTCCTGCATTATTGGTAGCAGCTGTCGAAATGATCGTGCAGTTCTCGCTATATTGGGCAGGCGCACTTGATCGAATGGCTTGGTTCCTGTTCTTGGTGAACGGCATCATTATGGTGGCTTGGTTCGTCATTTTCTTTGCCGAACTGTTTCACCGTCAAACTGGTTTCAAGGTAAGCCAGCGCCAGTGTTTGTGGTCTGCAGTTACGTTTGTGCCTGCCGCTTATCTATCTCTTTTGTGGCTCTTCGAAGCTGGTGACTGGATCTTGGTTCTATCAGTGCTTTTGATTGTGTGGGGTGCTGACATCTCCGCTTACTTCTGTGGTCGTGCATGGGGGAAGCATCCGATGGCTCCCGCAATCTCTCCCAAAAAGACGGTTGAAGGGGCGTTTGGCGCTTATGTGATTGTGATCATCTTTTTCGCACTCACCTATGTCTTCTGTACGCAGCAAAATGTCTTTACCAACTACCTCTTTGATAACGCTGGTTTCTTATGGGGGATTGCAACTTTAGCTGTATTGGTTGCATTATCTATTGCAGGTGATTTGTGGGAATCCATGTTGAAGCGTTTGGTCGGTATCAAAGACTCGTCCAACCTGTTACCAGGTCACGGTGGTTTCTTTGACCGCATGGATGCTTCGTTGCCAGTGCTTCCAGCAGCCACATTCATTATGCTGTGGATCCAATTATTGGTGAAGTAAAAGTAGCAAAGCTTTGAATCAAGGCGCGGTTGCCGGATAGATCCCTTCGGCCCGCGCCTTTGTTTTATGACTGAAAGAGATGACCGATTATTTAGTTCCAAATTTGGCGCCAGACGAAATTCATCGTGAAGAAGATGTGGTGCGTCGTTCTCGTTTTATTGTCTCTATGGCTCGTGTGTCGAGTACGGAGGAGGCTAAAGCCTTTATTGAACGAATTCGCGCTGAGCATCCTACAGCGACACATAATTGTTGGGCTTTTAATGCAGGAGCGCCCGAAGATACAGCGCAAGTGGGCGCGAGTGATGATGGTGAACCCCAAGGGACAGCTGGTCGCCCTATGCTAACCGTGTTACTTCACAGTGGCGTAGGTGAAATCGTAGCAGTTGTGACGCGTTATTTTGGCGGGACGCTCTTAGGAACAGGTGGTTTGGTTCGAGCTTACCAAGGTTCAGTTAAACAAGGGCTAGACAGTTTACCTGTCGTCTTGCGTGAGGATATGCAACGCTTTGTGGTGTCTATCGAGCCCCATCAAGTCTCAGACTTCCAGCATTTTTTGGCAGAAGCTAAAGGGAGAGTGGTGACCTCCGACTTTCGTTTTGACGCGACCTATGAAGTAGAAATCCCTAAGCCTCATGCACAAAGTTTTGCTGATCGCATGATGGAAGTGACCGCTGGTGAGGCACTCATCGATTGGATTGAAGATTGATTTGTTTGGAATTGTGCCGCTTTGTGTGAAGCAGAAGCCTAAACAAGAGCGTTCGATAGAATGATAGTGTGACGATTTATAGGAGGATATGCGTCATGCGTTTTGCCATTTTTCATGCCCTTTGTGCACTATGGGTGATTTGGCGTTTTTGGCTTCCGCTTCGTGTTTCACGCACGGTTAAATTGAGCAGCGTGATCGTAACGATATTGATTGCACTGTTTCCTGCAGTTACAGCCACATTTTTTGGTGGTTTGATTAGCCCTGAAGTCCCTGCTTGGGTATTGATTATTGGAAATGGCGCAACGTTTTCTTTGGTTCTGCTCTCACTTTTGACGCTTTGTCGAGAGGTGATCATATTCGCTTCTGTATTGGCGGGACGCTCTGGCGAGCGTACGCATCAATTCGTGCAAAAAGATAAGCGAGTTGCGTTAGGGATGACGATAGCCTCGGTGACTTTATCGACACTCGGGGTGAGAGAAGGGATCAAGGTGCCTGATGTGCATGAGATGACCTTACCCATCAAAGATTGCCCGAAAGCTTTTGAAGGCTTTCGTATCGTACAACTTTCAGACTTACATGCCTCGGCACTGCTTTGTGAACCACATATGGCCGCCCTGGTTGAAAAGGTTAATGCCTTGCATCCAGATCTGATTGTCATTACGGGCGACATTGTGGATGGAGAGCTTGCGACACGCGATAAGGACGTGGCACCATTAGCGAAATTAAAAGCACCCTATGGGGTGATTGCAGTTGAAGGTAATCATGAACATTACGTTGACTACGAAGGATGGATGAAAAAGTTACCAACCTTAGGTATGACGGTGCTTCGTAACGAATGCATTACGCTACAACGTGATGGTGCAACACTTACGATCGGTGGGGTTACCGATCCTTGGGGACGTCGTTTTGGACGGACGTTACCTGACCCTGTGAAAGCATTTGAGAAGGCGCCCGAAAACGGACTTCGTATTTTGCTATCTCATCAACCTAAATATGCCAATGACTTTGACAACGCTGTTCGCTTTGATGTACAGCTTTCCGGGCATACGCACGGCGGTCAACTCGATGGTTTAGATAAAGGCGTTGCAATCCTCAACCATATGTTTGTGCGAGGTTGGTATCAGCTTAAGCGCGCAGTGATGTATGTGCATCCTGGTTCAGGTTTGTGGAATGGATTTCCTATTCGCCTCGGTGTACCAGCAGAAATTGCGCTTTTCACGCTAAAGAAGAAAAACTAGAATAAATGCGTGGCGTAACATAATTTTTCAAAATAATCGGTACAATATCAGATTAATGTTATTGACTGACTACCCTCAAAGGAATCTTGAACATGACTCAGCCCATAACCCTACTAGGGGCTACAGGAAGTATTGGACGTTCAACGATCGATGTCGTACAACGTTATCCAGATCGCTTTCATATTCATGCTGTAGCGGGCGGCTCTCGTGTGGCTCCTTTGGTTGAAGTCTGTAAGCAAGTAAACCCTAAGCGCGCGGTGATTGCGGATGCTAACCGCTTAGATGAATTCCATCAAGCTCTAAAGGCTGAAGGGCTTGGTCATATTGAAGTGGGCGCTGGCGCGGAGGCTGTTTCTGGACTTGCTGAGGATTCTGACACTGAAGTGGTTGTCCAAGCTGTCGTTGGTGCAGCTGGTGTGGCGCCGACTTTTGCCGCTGCACGTGCAGGCAAGCGACTCTTGCTTGCTAATAAAGAAAGTGTCGTATGTGGCGGTCGTCTTTTAATGGATACGGTCAAAAAGCATGGCTGTGAACTGTTACCTGTCGATAGTGAACACAATGCAATTTTTCAGTGTTTGGCTGGCGCAACACCACAAGCGCGTGCTAATGCACAACTCATTTTGACTGCCTCGGGTGGGCCATTTAGAGGTCGTAAAAACCTAGAAGGTATTACACCAGAACAAGCTGTAGCGCATCCTAAATGGAATATGGGTCGCAAGATCAGTGTGGACTCAGCGACTTTGATGAATAAGGGCCTAGAAGTTATTGAGGCACGTTGGCTATTTGATTTTCAGCCTGAGCGTATTAAGGTAGTAGTGCACCCGGAAAGCATTGTTCATTCAGCTGTGGAATTTGAAGACGGTGCTGTGATTGCTCAGTTGGGGTCGGCAGATATGAGGACTCCGATTGCTTATTCGCTAGGATGGCCGGAGAGATTAGATGGTCATGCAAAACGTATGAGTTTCTCTGAAATTTCTCGTCTTACGTTTGAAGAGCCAGATTTCGAGACGTTCCCATTGCTAGGAATGGCATATAGTGCTTTGAGAGCAAATGACGCCTCTACTATCATTATGAATGCTGCTAATGAAATAGCTGTTGAGTGTTTTTTAGAAAGAAAAATTGGATTTAAGGATATTTTTAAGGTGGTGGATAATATGTTGACTCGCTTGTTTCTCCCTTCACCACTGTCTGCAAGTGAAATTATAGATAAAGATATTTTGTCGCGAAAGAGAACGCTCGAATATATTAAAAAGTATCTATAAAAGATATATCCATATTTTGTTACATTCGAATTTCTGCTATTGATAAATAGGAAATATGAATATTGTCATTCTCGCGGCTGGCATGGGTAAGCGTATGCATATGCATTCTCGTTTACCCAAGGTGCTTCAGCCTTTAGCAGGGCGTCCAATGTTAGATCACGTGCTTTCTGCAGTTGAAG
>CALEAW010000100.1 GCA_937943605.1 uncultured Sutterella sp.
TGCTTGAGATGTTTTTTGACGTCTATAAAAACAATCTCGACTTCGGAGTGACTCGAGTGCAATCCGATTACTCTGTCAGAGGCTCGGAGTTCGTCGACCTTATTGCAACGATTCTTACCGCACGCATAGTGAAGCGCATGTGCAAAGCAGGCGCGTTAGATAAGAATACGTTTGGTAATGTGTTAGATTCTCTTAAGGGGTGTTGGCGCAACCGAAAGGCATCTCGAGAAGAGCTTCCTCTCATTGAGGACGGCCACTGGAATCGTTTGCACAAATGTGACGGAGAGCTTCTGGTCGCACTAAACTTAGCAAAAGGGGCTTCTGTTAAAACCGGCGCGCCAAAAAAGCGCGGCCGCCCTCGTAAGGAGCAGAAGGCGGCTGAATTAGGTGCAGGGACTCCAACGCCTAAGCGTCCTGGTCGTCCCAGAGTGCGCCCGATTATTTATGGACCTCCGCGTCCAAGAGGTCGACCTCGTAAGTGAATTGCTAACTCGCTATAGTTGGAAGAATTGCGGTTCTTTTAATTAATTAAAAGGCATGAAGGATTCGGGTATAATGCGATTTTCCTCTACGTGGTGAAATGGATATCATACCGCCCTCCGAAGGCTGTGTTGCAGGTTCGATTCCTGCCGTAGGGACCATTGCAATGCCGTACCGTATTTTATGGTGCGGTTTTTTTTCTTCAATTTCTAACTTTTAATCATTAAATCTTGGCAGTTAAAAGGAGGAAATGAAGGTATGATAAAAAAGCTTTTACTTCGGTTGTAGTGAGTAAGTGCAATTGACCAACAGGACTGGAGAACTTCTCAATGAAAATACCTGTAGACATTGCTCTGCATAAGAAGCGCAGAGAATTAGAATTAGTCTACGATGACGGCGCAGTGAATCTGAGCTTTGAATTTTTACGTGTTATGTCGCCGTCGGCAGAGGTTCAAGGTCATACTCCTGATGAAGCTGTCCTTCAAGTAGGAAAGCGTCTGATTGATATCACAGGTATCGAGCTTGTTGGTAATTACGCAGTTCGACTGATTTTTTCTGATGGGCATGAATCAGGAATCTACAGTTGGGATTATTTCCAAAAGCTCATAGAGCAGAGAGAAGAATTGTGGAGTGCTTATCTGAATGATTTGGCTGAGGCTGGAGCTTCGCGTGAACCCGATGACCCAGCGAATAAGCCCTTCGAAGAGAAAGCAAAACCTGTACATAAGTGTTCGCACTGAGAATCTTTCAAAAATGCAGAAAAAACAAGAATCGACCTCAGAAACAGAAGCTCATAAAATTGACTTCGGCTACCAGTTAGTCGATGAAGATCGCAAAGCGGATCAAGTACGAGAAGTCTTTGATAGCGTAGCGCCTAAATATGATCTGTTGAATGACTTGCTTAGTTTAGGTTTGCATCGATATTGGAAACGTCGATGCATTGCTTCCACTGAGGTCAAAGACGGACAGAAGGTTCTAGATATCGCAAGCGGAACTTGTGACTTAGCGATTGCTTTAGCCCGTCAAGCAGGTGCAGGAAACGTTGTTGCGACTGACATCAATCATGAAATGTTGGCTATTGGTGCACAGCGTTTACGTCAGGCAGGCTTTCCATGCCCAGTCGTCGAAGCTGATGCGGAAAAGTTACCTTTTCCGTCGAATACCTTTGATGTGATTACTGTGTCTTTCGGTATTCGTAACATGACGCACAAAGATCGTGCATTATCCGAAATGCTACGCGTATTACGTCCAGGTGGTCGGTTGTTAGTGTTGGAGTTTTCTCGTTGCAGTACTTGGTTGAAGCCTGTGTACGATTTCTATTCGTTCCATTTTATGCCTTGGGCAGGTGGTGTCATTGCAGGAGACAAGGAATCGTATCGTTATTTGGCTGAATCTATTCGCATGCATCCAGATCAACCTACCTTTGCTGACATGATGAAAGTTGCGGGATTTGAACAAGTTTCGTGGACAAATATGACTTTCGGTATTTGTGCCTTGCATATTGGCTTTAAGCCTAGAGGATAAGAAGGCTATGTAGTGGCTCTTGTAGAGGAATCATATATATGAAAAGGTTTCTAGCTGTCTTTTTGGTTTGTTTGAGTTTGATCACTATTAGTGTTGATGCTGACGCAGCAAGACGTTTTGGTGGCGGTAGTAGTTTTGGTCGTAGTGCTCCTACGTTTAGTCAAAAAGCGCCAGCCCCTTCCGCTGCTCCTCAAAATCAACAGAAAGCGGCATCTCCTACACAACAAAAACAAACTGCTACACCTAATCAAGCGACTCCTCAGCGTCCGTCTATGATGCGTAGCGTTTTGACGGGTCTCGCTGCGGCTTTAGGTATTTCAGCGCTTTTATCTATGCTGGGTATCAATGGTGCTGGTTTGGTGAGCTTGATAACTGGTATCTTGTTAGCTTTAGTTGTGTTCATGCTTATTCGTTGGGGTATGAGTAAGTTCATGCCACGTTCTGTTGCTACGTCAAGTGGTACGTATACAAACAAGCAGGAATCGACTATAGAAGTACCCCCAGTGCAACGAGAAGCTACTCAACCACTAGGTTCTAATGCCCGTCATGGAAGTGTGATGGATCAGTTTAGTGGTGTGTCTCAATCTTCAGGGGTTCAAGATATTACGCCTGATAATTTTGATCGTGAAGGCTTTCTTCAAACAGCGAAAACACAGTATGTCAAGCTCCAAAAGGCTTGGGATAGTGGAAACGTGATTGAAATTTCAGACTTTACGACACAAGACGTTTTTGTTGCATTAACTCATCAGTTAAGAGAACGTGGTTCTCAGGTTTATCACTCTGAAATTGTAGAGTTGCACAATCAACTCTTGGGTATTGCTGAGGCAGACAACATGTATGTCGCAAGCGTGAATTTTACGGGGCTCATTCGTGTGGAAGATGAGTTGGAAGAGCTCAATGAAATTTGGATTTTGGAAAAGCCAATTCATGGTGATGGAGGTTGGTTGCTCGCTGGGATTCAGCAAAATCCAATCGATTCGCCTGATTGATGCTCATAGTTAAAAATTAAAAAAAACGACGCCATTTTTCTACGAAGACTAGAGAAATGGCGTCTTTTTTTGATTTCGATGAAACTTTGCCCAATTGTTTAGGAAACCCCTCTTTTTTTTACTCTTTTAAGCCTGCAACAAGCGCTAATTGCCCTACAATTCGCGGCAATAAAACAAAGTTTTCCGTTCAACGTCGTTTTATGAGGATTGTGTGAGATGGCGCTGATTGGTTTTGTGATGCTCTACATGTTGCTGACCATTGCGATTGGTTTGTATGCAGCGACGCGTGTAAGCAGTACGAGCGATTTTGCCCTTGCGGGGCGTAGTTTGCCGTTGCCGATGGTTATCACGGCAACTTTTGCAACCTGGTTTGGATCGGAAACGATCTTAGGACTCCCAGGACGTTTTATAGAAGACGGAATTGCTGGCGTAATCGAAGAGCCGTTCGGTTCTGGGATGGCCTTGATTTTGGTCGGGATGTTCTTTGCACAAAAGCTTTACCGATTGAACATTTTGACCATTGGCGATTATTATCGTGATCGTTATGGCAGAGTAATCGAAGTTCTATGCACGTTGTTCATTGTCTTATCCTATCTTGGATGGGTTGGTGCACAAGTTGCTGCGTTAGGCTTGGTGATCAATCTGATTACCGAAGGGTATATTTCTGTTTCCGCTGGTATGATCATTGGCACTATTGTTGTGCTTGTTTACACCATGTATGGTGGAATGTGGTCTGTCGCAGTGACAGACTTTGTCCAAATGATCATTATTGTCTGTGGCTTAATAGCCATTTTATGGTTTGCTTCAGATTTGGCCGGTGGTTTTGATCAGGTAGTTGATTACGCGAGAGAGCGTGATCTCTTCAATGCGTTACCAGAGCCCTCGCTATCAGGTTGGCTCTTTTGGATTTCAGCAGCCATCACTATGATGATTGGGTCTATCCCGCAACAGGACGTTTTTCAACGTGTCATGTCTGCAAAAAACGTACCAACTGCGGTTGCAGGTCCAATCATTGGTGGATGTGTGTATATTCTGTTTGCCTTTGTACCTATGTTTATTGTGATCGCAGCTATTTTGGTGATGCCTGGTGAAGCCAAGGATATGCTGACAAGCGATCCACAACGGTTGTTGCCAACTTTGGTACGTGATCACATGCCAATGTGGTTAAGAGTAGTGTTTTTTGGTGCAGTTTTATCGGCTGTTATGTCAACGGCATCTGCAACTATGTTGGCACCATCTACTGCCTTTGTTAGCAATATTTTGACGCATGTTATTAAATTAAACGATCGAGATATGCTCAAAGCGATGCGTTGGACTGTTTTTGTTTTTGCATTAATGGTTTTGACCTATTCGTTATGCGTTGAGGGGACGGCGATTTATGACATGGTGGCAATGGCATATCAATTCCCTGTGATTGGCGCTTTTTGGCCTTTAGTGTGTGGTTTGTACTGGAAACATACAACCAAACAGGGGGTATTGCTTTCGATGATGTTAGGTGCTACCACCTGGCTTATTTTGACAGCTACCCCTGCTGGAGAGGTCTTCCCGAATGTTCTTGGGGGATTTATAGCTGCTGGGATAGGCATCGTGGTAGGTTCGTTGTTACCGACACGTGGCAATCGCGAGTATTTGGCATGGTGGGCTGAAAAGAATCGCGACAATGTGATTAATGAGCCATTGCTTCCTCGGGCACCATCTGTTCCGATGAGTACGTCAGCCTGTTAAAATTTAACCACCATATCACTGGCGGGAGCCTCGATGAGGCTCCCGTTGTTTTTTAAGGTACAGCATATCAATGAATATTGTCATTCTCGCGGCTGGCATGGGTAAGCGTATGCGTTCTCGTTTGCCCAAGGTTCTTCAGCCTTTAGCAGGGCGTCCAATGTTAGATCACGTGCTTTCTGCAGTTGAAGCATTAGCAACTGAAAAAGTTGTGGTTGTTGGGCATTGTGCTCAAGAGGTGAAAAATCATTATGAAGATCGAAGTGGGTTACGCTTTGTTCTTCAAATGCCTCAGTTGGGAACGGGGCATGCGCTAATGCAGGCTTGGCCAGCACTAGACAAAACCAAGTCACATACGTTGGTTTGTTTGGGGGATGTCCCTCTGTTATCGAGTGAAACCCTAGCGAAAATGAAAAGCTTGGCGACAGCGGAAGAACTTGTTTTACTAACCGTTAATCTTGATCAGCCGAAGGGATATGGACGCATTGTACGTAATGCTCAGGGACAGGTGACATCTATCGTTGAAGAAAAAGATGCAACGGATGAACAGCGGGCGATTCGCGAAGTAAATACGGGCATTATGTTGTTACCCACTGCAAAGCTTGATGATTGGTTGAAGCGTTTGAGTAATGAAAATGCTCAGCAAGAGTATTACTTAACTGATCTGATTGGCTTTGCGGCTCAGGACGGTGTTGAAATTAAGACTGTGCAGCCCGAGCACACTTATGAGGTTGAAGGTGTGAATTCTAAGGTACATTTAGCTGCTTTAGAAAGAGTATGGCAACGTGCGCAGGCGCAACGCTTATTGGAAGCTGGCGTTACGTTAATTGATCCTGATCGCATTGATATTCGTGGTGAGCTTATTTGTGGTCGCGACGTCGAAATTGATGTTGGCTGTATTTTTGAAGGACGTGTTGAATTAGCGGATGGCGTTCGTGTTGGAGCTTACTCCGTCATTTGTAATGCGAGAATCGAAGAAAATGTCGAGATTTTGCCGTTTTGTCACTTTGATGGAGCGGTAGTAGGAAAGGATTCTCGTGTAGGCCCGTATTCGCGTTTGCGTCCAGGTGTGGAATTAAAGGGAAATAATCACATTGGCAACTTCGTTGAAGTAAAGAAGTCAGTGGTTGGTTTGGATTCAAAAGTGAATCACTTGACTTACATTGGTGATGCAGATGTTGGTCAGCGTGTCAATGTAGGTGCGGGTACGATTACGTGTAATTACGATGGCGTTAATAAATTCAGAACTGTGATCGGTGACGATGCTTTTATTGGCTCAGATACGCAGTTAGTTGCACCTGTGGTTGTTGGTGCAGGTGCGACGATTGGTGCTGGTACGACTTTGACACGCAATGCGCCCGAGGGTAAGTTAACTCTGTCTCGAGCTCGTCAGATGACCATTGAAGGTTGGACGCGACCGAAAAAGAAATAATCTGTTTGGAGAGTAAATTATGTGTGGAATTGTCGCGGCTGTGAGTTATCGAAACGTTGTCCCGACGTTACTTGAAGGGTTACGTCGATTGGAATACCGTGGATATGACTCGTGTGGTGTTGCTACTGTGACAGATAACCAACTACAGAGAGCTCGTTCGGTTGCACGTGTTCATGAACTAGCAGGGCAATGTGAAGAAGATGGAGTAGCAGGTCAAACAGGTATTGCTCATACTCGATGGGCAACACATGGTGCGCCTGAGGTGTGCAATGCACATCCGTTAGTTTCACGTGATCATGTTGCATTGGTTCATAACGGTATTATCGAGAACCATGAAGAGATTCGTCGTTTGTTGCAGGACAAAGGCTATGTGTTTACTAGCCAGACAGACACGGAAGTTATCGCTCATTTGGTGAATGATTGCTACGAAGACGATCTTCTTCAAGCGGTAATGAAGGCCGTGAGTTTTCTTAAAGGAAGTTACGCTATCGCGGTGATTGCGTCTGATGAGCCACATCGTGTGATTGCGGCTCGTCAAGGGTCACCGATGGTATTAGGCATTGGGGAAGGTGAAAACCTAGTAGCTTCAGACGCTATGGCCATTGGAGGTGTGACGGATCAGATTGTCTATTTATCTGAAGGTGATGTGGTTGATTTGAATCCCAGCACTTGGACTGTTTATGCTCGCGAAGGTGAAGAAGGGGCTTTTGTGCCTGTTGAACGCGATATTCGCGTCGTTCATGCTTATGCAGGCGCTGTAGAGTTGGGACCGTATCGCCATTTCATGCAAAAAGAAATTTTTGAACAGCCTCGGGCTGTGAGCGATACGTTAGAAGGTGTTGCGGCAATTTCTCCAACGTTGTTTGGTGAGAACGCTGAAGATATTTTTAAGCAAACGAAACGATTACTGTTCCTTGCTTGTGGAACATCCTATTACGCAGCGCTAACGGCGAAGTATTGGATTGAGGAGTTGGCTGGTCTTCCGTGCGATGTTGAAATTGCTAGCGAGTATCGATATCGCATTTCGGTTCCTGATCCAGATACATTGGTCGTGACAATTTCTCAATCAGGGGAAACGGCCGATACGTTAGCAGCACTTCGTCATGCACGCGATGCTTTGGGGATGAATAAGACATTGACCATTTGTAATGTAGCGACATCGGCTATGGTTCATGAAAGTATGCTGTCGTACATTACACGCGCAGGTGTAGAGATCGGTGTGGCTTCCACGAAGGCTTTTACAACGCAGCTAACGGCACTGTATTTGCTTGCTTTGACTTTAGCTAAGCTCGGCGGTCGTTTGAGCGTAGAGGATGAGGAAGAGGAACTGAAACGTCTACGGCATTTACCTGTAGCAATGAGTGCAGTTTTAGCGTTGGAACCGCAAGTTATGGCTTGGGCAGAACGTTTTGCAGCCAAGCAAGATGCTTTGTTCTTAGGTCGTGGTGTACATTACCCCATTGCTCTTGAAGGGGCTTTAAAGCTGAAGGAAATCAGTTATATTCATGCGGAAGCCTATCCTGCTGGAGAGCTCAAACATGGGCCGTTAGCGCTGGTTGATAGCACAATGCCAGTTGTGACCGTTGCACCTAATGATAGTTTACTTGAGAAGCTTAAGAGTAATATGCAGGAAGTGCGCGCTCGTGGTGGTGAGTTGTATGTTTGCGCTGACGGAGACTCAGTGATTGATGCTGTTGAGGATATGCATGTCATCCGTTTGCCTGAAAATTATGGAAGACTATCGCCGATCTTACATATTGTGTCGCTTCAATTACTGGCGTATCACACCGCTTTAGCACGTGGTACTGACGTTGATAAGCCACGTAATTTAGCGAAAAGTGTTACAGTGGAATAAATGTGATGGCTACAAAAATGGGGAAGTCTACTTGCTTCCCCATTTTTTAACTACCAGCCATAAAGGTTCGAATACCTGATCCGATGAACTGAACTCCAATACAAATCAGTAAAAAACCCATCAATTTACCAAGAACTAATGTACCTGAAGGTCCTAAGCGACGCGTCAAAATATCAGAGTAACGCATGACAGACCAAGAGGCCATAGCAGTGCAAGCGATGGCCAATAATGTCCATCCAATCGCGATGCCAATATCGATGTAGTCAGAAAGTTCGGCAATTTCAGTTGAAAAGCCGATAACTACAGCTATCGTGCCTGGACCAGCAATGCCTGGCATAGCGATGGGGAAAAACGCGTAATCATCCTTGTCTCGGCGAACAATGGGCGCTTTATTAGGAGAGGTACCTCCGAACAGCATTTGGTAGCCAATGGCGGCAACTACGAGACCGCCGGAAATACGCATGGCACCATAAGAAATCCCAAAAAATGCCAAGAGCATATTGCCCCCAAGCAAACTGACTCCCATGATAATCCCAGCGTATATCGCTGCCCAATTGGCCTGTTGACGACGGCGTTCTTCCGACATGCCTTGAGTCAAACTAACAAATAACGGGAGTTTTGAAAGCGGATTCGTGATGACGAGCAAGGAAACGAGACCGCCTAGAAAGTATTGAAAATGAATGGCTTCCAACATGGTTATCCGCTTTTTGGTTTGCGGGGTCGAATTTAAGCGCACAGATTAGGCTATTCCAGCGGTGATTGCAAGAGCTAGAGAGAAAGGTTTTTAAGTCAAGTCAAAAGATCTGGAATTAGATAGAAGCTTAAGAAGTGACTAAATGAAGGGGGAGCTAAGTAAAAGAGTGAGAAGAAGTTAATTGGCAACTTTCCTTTGCGGCGATGTATTATTGATAGCCCTTCTAAAACACTCGTTTTTATAAGAAAGGCGATCTCAATTACTGGAGTAAAGAATGTCATCAGCCTCATCCACTAAAAGAACACCAATCTATAAGGTGTTGTACTTTCAGGTTATCTGCGCCATTATTTTTGGGATCTGTTTAGGATTTTGGGTGCCTGATATTGGGGCGTCTATGAAGCCGTTAGGGGATGGCTTTATCCGATTGATCAAGATGATCATTGCTCCCGTTATTTTTTGTACCGTTGTCACAGGGATTGCTGGTATGGAAGATATGAAAAAGGTGGGCAAAACAGGAGGTTTGGCGCTTTTATATTTCGAGGTTGTTTCGACCATTGCTTTGGTGATCGGTCTCATTATTGTGAATACTGTCCAGCCAGGTGTTGGTATGCATGTGGATCCAAATACATTGGATCAAGCGGCCGTTTCTGCGTATACAGGACCTGGAAAAATGCAAACCACAACAGAATTTTTGATGAATGTGATTCCGAATACTGTGGTTGGGGCATTCGCAGACGGAAACATTCTTCAGGTTTTGTTTTTCTCAATTCTTTTTGGCTTTGCGTTACATAAATTTGGTGGTCGAGGAACGCTGATTTTTGATGTCATTGAAAAATCGGCACATGTCCTATTTCAAATTGTTGGCATGATTATGCGAGTAGCTCCCGTCGGGGCTTTTGGAGCCATGGCTTTCACAATTGGGAAATACGGTATTGCCTCGTTATTGCCGTTGGCGAAATTGATGGGAACGTTTTATTTGACCTGTGTGCTTTTTATTTTCTGTGTTTTAGGCACGATTTGTCGGGTACATGGGTTTTCAATCTTACGTTATATCTCTTATATCAAAGAAGAGCTATTGATCGTCTTGGGGACGTCTTCCTCGGAATCGGTACTTCCTCGAATGATGAGTAAGATGGAAATGGCGGGTGTCTCTCGCCCTGTGGTTGGTTTGGTGATTCCAACAGGCTACTCGTTTAACCTAGATGGAACGGCTATCTACTTAACGATGGCGGCGGTGTTTATTGCGCAGGCATGTGATGTCGATATGACACTTACGCAGCAATTAACTTTACTAGCTGTGTTGTTGTTGACTTCCAAGGGGGCGGCAGGGGTTACTGGTTCGGGCTTTATTGTTCTTGCTGCTACTTTATCTGCTGTTGGACACGTACCTGTAGCAGGATTGGCGCTCATTCTAGGTATCGATCGTTTCATGAGTGAGGCGCGTGCTTTAACCAATATGATTGGCAATGGGATTGCTTGTGTTGTCGTTGGTCATTGGTGTCGAGAGGTTGATAACGAGAAACTCAAGGCGGTAATGCATAGCGAATGCTGATTAAATAAGGGGGTGTTGCAAAGTGCAGGGAAACCTGATTTTTGTAACACCCCCGTTCATTTAACCTTTTAATGAAGGATTATTTTTGGGTTGTAAATCGAACAGGGATAAAGATACGACCACCGTCACGCTGTACGAGTAAGAGAACTTTATCGCCCTTACATTGGGTCAGAAGATCTTGCTGTTTTTTCAATGTTATGCCATTGGCTGTAACAAGAATATCTCCTTCTCGAATACCGGCTTTAGCGGCTAAACCAGAAGCTTGAGTGACTAGTAGACCACTTGTTTCAGCTTGTTTTTCCTCTTCTTTGCTAAGAGGACGAGTAACGACTCCTAGTCGATTTACATTTTCGGTAGCAACCTGTTGCTCTTCAGCGGTTTTGTTCGAACTTATGGTGATTTGAAGATCAATTTTCTGTTTATCTCTGAATACCGTCAACGTTGCTATAGAGCCTGGGCGCATAGTGCTTACAAGCATCGGTAAGGAGACAGAGGAGGTGACCTTGGTTCCGTTGAGCGCAAGGATTACGTCGCCAACCTTTAGGCCGGCTTTTTCAGCAGGACTATCTTTTTCAATCTTAGTGACGAGAGCACCTTCAGGTGTCTTTAAGCCGAAGCTATTCGCTAGTTCTTGATTCAACTCCTGAATGTATACGCCAACATAGCCACGTGTCACACGACCATCTTTAACTAATTGATCTTTAATTTGCATAGCCAGATCAATCGGAATGGCAAATGAAAGTCCCATGAAGCCGCCTGAGGTAGAGAATATCTGCGAGTTAATTCCGATGACCTCACCATTCATGTTAAAGAGTGGTCCTCCTGAGTTACCAGGATTCACAGCGACGTCTGTTTGAATAAAAGGAACGTATTGATCACTAGGAAGGTTACGTGAGACTGCCGAAACAATCCCCGCTGTAACCGTGTTGTCAAGCCCAAAGGGGCTACCAATGGCAGCAACCCATTCTCCAACTTTCAATTTACTTGAGTCGCCGATTTTTAAAACGGGAAGATCTTTAGCTTCAATTTTGATAATGGCGATGTCTGTTTTTTTGTCAGAACCAAGAACTTTTCCTTTGAATTCACGCTTGTCGGTCAGGCGCACGATCAATTCATCAGCGCCTTCAACCACATGAGCGTTAGTCATAATGATCCCGTCAGAGGAAACAATAAATCCAGACCCAGTGCCACGTTGCTCAGGGATTTCCTGAGGCCCACCAAAGTTGAATGGGATGCCAAAGCGGCGGAAAATTTCTGCTCCCCGAGGATCTAATCCTGGAATGCCCATACCTTCAACTGTTCGAGCATTGCGAATCATTTGAATGTTGACGACCCCAGGACCGTTTTCTTCAACCAATTTCACAAAATCAGGGAGCTGAGCTTGCTGGTTACTGGTTGAGGTAAAGAGACTTGCTTGGGCATCAGAAGGCGAAAAAGCAAGAGAGCTAACGCTTGCCAACATGAGGGTGAAAACAGCTGAGCGAACAAATTTTGGTGCAAACATGCTAATTTCCTGAACGAAAAACTGATAGTGACACTGACGGAAAGTGTTCTTTGAACTTTAGAACAAATTCACTGATTTCAGAGGCTTTGTGAAGTAAGCCTTGTGCCAATAAAGTTAAAGTTGTAACAGAAGCTCTTTTACAACGATCGGTCGATGGTTGATGTACCTAGTTTAGGTAACCGAATCCTAAATGTAGTTCCTCGTCCATCAAGTCCATCGTCAATTTCTATAGTTCCATGATGGATGTCAATGATTCGTTTCACAATAGCAAGTCCTAAGCCTGTGCCTGAGGTTTTTGTGCCTAAAGCACGATAGAAGCGATCAAATACACGTTGACGTTCTTCAGGAGCTATTCCAGGCCCGTTGTCTGCGATTTCAATCACCGAAAACTCGTGATCAGGTGTTGTATGAGTGCGTAGTTCGATACGTCCATTCTCTGGCGTGTAGCGAATCGCATTGTCAGTCAAATTGGTCATCATTAGACGAATGGCGTCTTCTAATCCCTCAGTCGACGCAGGATTGGTGGATGCGCTAACAGAGATGTGCTTTTGAAAGGCAATAGGCGACATGTCTTCACAAACACTATGCGCAAGGCTATCCAATTTGATTGTGCTAGCGGGATGCTTGGTTGAGTCTGGGTCTAATCTAGCAAGAGTGAGTAATTGTTGTACCAGCCGAGTAGCGCGGTTAATGCCCTCATTGAGTCTGACAAGACTTTTTTGACGAGCTTCTTCAGTTTTGGCGCGTTGAGCTAGTTGTACTTGCAGTTTTAATGCTGTCAGCGGTGTGCGCAATTCATGTGCGGCATCAGATGCAAAGCGTTGTTGTGCAGTAAGGCTTTCGCGTAACCGTTCTAGAAGATGATTAATGGCATGAACCAATCCTTCAAGCTCTGTTGGCAATCCTTTGGTAGAAATAGGCTTGAGTGATGTTGGCGAACGTCGAGCGACAGACCGAGCAGTCTTCTCAAGTGGTGCTAAACCACTACCAACAACGATCCACACTGCGATGGCAATGAAGGGTAACAGTAGGCAAAGAGGTTGTAGTACACGGAAGGCTGATGTGGCGGCAAGCTCAGTGCGAACAGCAGTATCTTGCCCAACTGTGATAATCAGTGGACCTGCAGCGGCAGAGTATGTTCGCCAGGTTGTTCCGTTCAGCTTTTCTGAGGCAAAACCTGGGCCGTCAGGCAAAGGAAGATATTGCTGATCTTCTCTTTGCCAAACTGTGTTCGATGCAGAGTCATAGACTTGGACGACAATATGATAGGACTGAGCATCCCCCACAATAGTCAGATGGTTGGGGTTGGATAGCGGCAATGAATGCTTAACCGAAGAGGCTAAGGATTCAGCCGTTTCTTTTAAGTGCGTATCCAGGAACTTATTAAATTCTGTTTGCGCAGAGAAGAAAGTTGCGGCGGCTGTTGTAAATCCAGCCGCCAGCAGAGCGCCAATCAATGTGATTAGCAATTTTCGACGAATCGAACTCATGAACTACGTTTCAAGAAGATAACCAACACCACGTACGGTTTTAATGGCGGTGTCAGATAGTTTTTTTCTTAAATGATGAATGTGGACTTCAATCGCATTAGATCCAACAGTATTATCCCAGTTGTAGAGCTTTTCTTCTAATTGTGAACGACTCCAGACAACTCCTTCACGTTCTGATAACGCAGCCAATAAAGCGTATTCTTTAGAGGACAAGATAATAGGATTGCCATTAAAAGTAACTTCACGAGTTGCTGGCGAGATCCGAAGCGCGCCACGTTCAATGACTGGATCAGCACGACCTGCAGAGCGACGAAGAAGAGCGCGTACTCTAGCGGATAATTCGTCGAGTTCATAAGGTTTCACTAAATAATCATCAGCGCCGCTATCTAAACCTTTGACTCGATCATCTACTGTATCTCGTGCAGTTGTGACAAGGACGGGAGTGGCGTCATGATGCGCACGAAGATCACGTAAAACTTCTAATCCATCTTTACCTGGGAGCCCTAAATCTAAAATGATTAAAGAAAAAGGGGTTGTTTTAGTGGCAAGAAGAGCCGATCGGCCGTCTCGAACCCAGTCAACGGCATAGTCTTCACTTTCGAGAAAAGCGACCAGACTTTCGCCAATCATGTCATCGTCTTCAACGACAAGAATTCTCATGTTTTTTCTCTCTATAGCGATGGTAAATACGGCAGAGTACGATACGTAAAACGCCAGCAGTCAAAATTGAAAGCAGTATGAGCCCTGGCAAAATCATTCTTGCTTGAGCAGTGTTCAAGAAGGTATTGAGATACCAGGTTACTACTGGTGATAACAAAAGGATCCAGAAAAGGGTTAGTAGAGCAGAGAGGCAAAGATAGCATCCACAAACTGACCAACGCCCGCGACTGGCTTTTGCAAGTCCTAATACACCTTGGAATTTCCACAAGAGGGCAAACTCCGTTAGCAAAACAGTTTTTACAATCCCGTGTTTATTCAGCCATTGTTCTATTGTATAGTCGCAAGGCGAAATAGGTAGATCTTCAGCGTTCTTTTTCAATCGGTCGTTCAAAAGCCACAATCCTATTGTTAGGGTAGTCATACCTAACAACACCGATATTGAGCCGGCAATGGAGCTCGTAATTTGGGTGGCGATCGATACACTGAGAACCAAGATGGCAGAAGGGCGATCGGCGATGGTAAGAATAAAAATGAGGACTAAAATCCAGTCGCTGATAAAATTCATATGAAACAAAGGCTAAAGAGAGCCCAAACGAGAGGATGTAAAAATGACTCCCAAAGTATATGAACCATGTGGTGGAACAAGAATCGTTGCTCACATTGTCTATGGGCTACATGCGTTGTCTATTTTAATTGGTGTGCTAACCGGGGCAACGGTAGCGAGTGCGTTTGTATTTTCATGGCCTTCTATTCTTGCTGTGATCTTAAACTACATTTTCCGTGGTGATGCTGATGGGACATACTTGGAAAGTCATTTCTCATGGCAGATTCGTACCTTTTGGATGGCGGCATTGTTGTTGGTTGTCATGCTGTTTGTTGGCACACTGCTGATGTTTGTGGGGATTGGTTTTTTTGTACTTCTTATTGGCTTTTTAGTTTTAGGTATTTGGGTCGCATATCGTATCGGCTTGGGATGGGTAAAGTTAAGTCGACATGAGGCTTTACCGCTGTAATTTTTTGTTGAAGGAATTGGAGCAATGGCACTAGGTGCGACTGTGTATAAGGCAGTCCTTGATATCTCAGATTTAGATCGTGGAAGTTATGGGAACTACGTTTTAACTGTGGCACGCCATCCTTCCGAGACAGAAGAGCGATTGATGTTACGAATTTTAGCTTTCTCTCGTTTAGCTGGAGAGAGACTAGAATTTGGTAGAGGATTGTCTACTGAAGGTGAGCCCGCTTTGTGGGAAATTGATGATACAGGGGCGATTGTGCACTGGATTGAAGTGGGGTGTCCAGATGTTAAGCAGGTTCGTCGTGCAGCTGGGAAAAGTGGCCATGTACAAATAATGGCCTATGATGAAGACAGGCTTGAACCTTGGTGGCAGAGCAATCGAGGAGAGTTTGGGAAGATTGAAAAACTTTCAGTGGTGGCAGTCAAGAATGAAGATGTTCGAGGACTAGCTCAAATGGCTCAACGAAATATGAGGTTAGCCATTACCATTCAAGATGGTACGATTTGGGTTAGTAATGACACCTGTTCGCTACAAATCGATTTGCAGCAATTACAAAACGAGCATCGCCGTTACTAAAAGAAGGGGTGTTGCAAAAGTCAGATTCCGAAATTGTGATCGATTTTGTGGAACTATGAAAAGCTCCCCCTGGATCCT
>CALEAW010000101.1 GCA_937943605.1 uncultured Sutterella sp.
CGAAACTGCCGATGTTCACACTTATCGGTTCGTTGAATTCTGATTTTTAAAGAACAGTGCTTCGCAAAGCACAGAATATTGATCATATCAGATCTAATACTCATTGTCAAAAATAAATTCGCAGTCGACGTGTTGTCTCAGCGAAGGAGTAGAATTAAACACGATTCTTTTTCATTTGTCAAGATTTTTACTTTTTATACCCTTTTTATGGTATCCAAACCATAAAACAACCCCTTACTACCCACTTTTATTCCACCCACCCTGACGACAACCATGCCCCAGACCCTACTCACCCTCTGCCTCATCCTGGCCGTCACTTTGGAGATGCGTGGTCCGATTACCTCTGTTGGCCCCTTGGCAAACCTTTTGACGACCGAGTTGGCATTGACACCCAATCAATATGGCTTAGTCGCGTCGCTTCCGATTTTGGCCTTTGGGCTTTTCTCTTTTGTCGCTCCTTCTGTGGTGCGTCGGTTTGGTTTGGTGTCTGCTGTCTTCTTATTTCTGATCTCGTTGGCTATTGGAGGCTTTTTGCGTTCAATCCCTGACTATGGACCTTTGTTAGCTGGCACTTTTATGGTCGGAACTGGCATTGCTGCGCTGAACGTCCTCATGCCCGTCGTCATTAAAACGTGGTTTACGTCGGGCGCGCATCGTTTATTTGGCATTTATACGGGCTTTGTCGGTTTGTCGGGTGCCATCGGTGCGCTCTCGGCTTATCCACTCGCCTCGTCGACACAATTAACCCAAGCTCCCTTTTTGCTTTGGGCTGGGTTTGGTATCTTGGTGCTCGTCGCTTGGGTAGGGCTTACGCACGCAGCTCGATCATCCTCTCAACCGTTACTACGCGCCTCAGGCCTATACCGTCAACCAGGTGCTTGGGCAATGACGGGTGTCATGGGACTTCAATCCCTCCTCATCTATACCGTTGCCGCCTGGTTACCACCCTACCTAGAAGCGCAACAGGTGAGTGCCACCATGGCAGGTATGGCTTTAGCGCTTTACCTCTTTGCTGGGCTACCCGCTTCCATTTTTACGGAACGCTTTATGCGTTTTTGCCGTCATGAGTGGCTCGCTGAAGGTTTGATGTCCCTTTCATACTTATTGGGGCTCTATTGTTGGACGCTCGGTGACGCATGGATCTATTTGGGGAGCGTCCTCGCTGGGGCCCCACAAGGCTCCATGCTCTCAACTGCTTTTATTTTGATGGCGCAAAAAACTCGATCAAATGCTGCACTTTTAGGTCTATCGGCCATGACCCAAGGGATTGGCTATTTGGGTGCGGGCTTAGGTCCCATCATATTTGCGGCTCTATTAGTTGACGGTTGGACACCAGCCCTTTGGTTTGTTGCCTTCATCATCGTCCTTTGGGCACTCTGTGGCTTGTTTGCTTCTCACTTTCAGACTATTTGCACTGACGACGCGTCATGAGTCGCGTAAACTACGTGCCTGATTCTTTTTGATTGCTCAAACCGATATCATGTCTGCTTCTTTTTTTGATGACAGCTTGCCTCTCGTCACCTTACTCACGATGCCTGAGCCCAATGAGGCACTCGAAGCACGCGCTCTCCTGACGCTTCCTCAATGCACGCAAGCACGTATCGGTCAATTCGCGCACCCCGCGCGTCGTCGTCAAACCCTTTGGGGCCGTCTCATTGCAGAGACCTATGCCAATGCATTAGGCGCAACGCTCGTCGAAGAACGCCCTTATCCACCCTACTTGTTGTTGGCTAACGGTGATCGCCGTGCCTTATGTATTGCGCACACCCAGGACACAATTGCCGTAGGGCTAGCCAGCGCCCTTGACCCAGTGATGGGATTAGACATCGAAACCGTTCGCCCCATTCGAAGCGTGAGCGGTATGAGCCGCATGATTTTTGGCGACGCTGCTCAGTGGGTTATTCATAGGTGTGACACTGAAGGGAATACCAATCCCTTCTTTTTGGTTTGGGGCATGAAAGAGTCCGAGATTAAATTAAATCGCGGTCAAAAACACTATCAGTTGACCGTCGGCAACGACAATACGCCCATCGTTCGTCATACTATTGATCAAACCGTGCTAACTGTCACACATCACGTCTTAGATAAACTGCGTCTGACGATCCTCACTCAAACTCAAACGCCCACGGTGAAGCGCCTTACACCCACTGAAGTGATCGACCGCTTGTTAACGAAACAGCGATAGCTTTACCAATTGCAACCGTTTACCCTTGAAGGCTTGTGTGTCGGCTAAACTAATCGGTTGACAAAAATCGACTAAGGACACTCGCTGTGCGCTCGCCAACCGTTGCCATACTTATTTTGCTTTGTTGTGGCTCCGTCTTCGCTAAGCCCGTTACCCTCACCATCAACGGACTCAAAGGCGACTTGAAGGAGAACGCTGAAGCATGGCTTTCGCCTTTAGAAAAGGCAGGGCTTACTGATTCGCCTACGGATCGCCTCAAAATTGATAAGGCGATTCGACTTTCATTGCGTGCGCTTGGCTACTATCAGCCTTTCATTCGACTCGACGAACCTACGAATGGTCATATGGCCATTCATGTCACACCAGGCACACCTGTCAAGATTGCCCAAACAAACGTCAAAATCACAGGCGAAGGGGCAAACGACAAATTCTTTCAGTTTCTTCAAAAGCGCCGCATCCCAAAACCCGGCACCATTTTGAACCACAGCGACTACGATGAATTTAAGTCGGCTCTCTCTAACATTGCTTTGCAACGTGGCTACTTTGACGCGACCTTTCATCGTGCTGAACTCGGCGTATCGCTTCCCTTACATGAAGCTGTTTGGAATATCGACTACGATACAGGTCCACGTTGGACTTTTGGTCCAGTCACCTATTCAGGCTCTCAAATCGACACGCGCTTTTTAGATAACATGAAACCCTTTAAAGAAGGGGACGAATATAACGCCGATACGTTAGGTGAATTTAATCAACGCTTAGCCAAGAGCGGTTGGTTTACATCTGCCGTGGTTGCGCCTGACTTCAAGGCCGCACGTGACGCGAATAGTACCGAATTACCCATGCACGCCGAAATCGTGCCGCGTAAAGCCAACATTATCGAAACCGGTCTAGGCTTTGCCACTGATACAGGTCCTCACGGTAAAGTGAATTGGACCAAGCCCTGGGTCAACCATCGCGGACACAGTCTCTCGGCCTCGACCAGTATTTCGTCGAGCGAACAAGAGTTAGATTTATCGTACCGATTACCGCGCATTACCAATCCGCTTGAAGAATATTGGCTCTTTCAAGGGGCGGTCAAACAAACCGACCTCAACGACACCAAAAGCCACAACATGACGCTCGCCGTCTCACGCAATTGGGAGCTCTCTAAGGGTTGGCAACGTTCGCTAGGTTTCCACTGGATGTTCGATAGCTTCACACAGGCTGGTATTTCGAACGACACGATGTTGCTTTATCCAGGCATTAGTATTTCTAGAACCCGCGCCCGAGGCGGCACGATGCCTTACTGGGGTGATTCGCAACGTTATAGCTTAGACATTTCAACACAGTATCTAGGCTCTGACGTGGACTTTGCCATTTTGCAAGGCCACTGGACCCTTATTCGCACACCATGGCGAGGACATCGTTTTGTCTTACGTGGCAATGCCGGCAAAATCAAGACCAATCGCTTTACTGAAGTCCCACCAGACCTTCGTTTCTTTGCTGGGGGTGACCGTAGCGTGCGCGGGTACGACTATGAATCCATTTCGCCTAAAGACGCTGAAGGTCGTTTAACGGGTGCTTCATTTATGATGACGGGTAGCGTCGAATACCAATACAACGTTACGGGCAAATGGTGGGGTGCCATCTTCTTCGATGCAGGCGATGCCACCAATAGTTTGACTCATTTCGACTGGAAAAAAGGCGCGGGCGTGGGCGTTCGTTGGAATTCGCCCGTAGGCCCCGTCAAGTTTGACCTCGCACGCCCCGTAGGGGACTCTCAAAATAAAACATTTCAATTCTATATTGGGCTCGGAGCTGAACTATGAGACGCGCAACCAAATTTTTGCTCGCTTCAGGTGCCTGCCTTTTATTGGCTAGCGGCGCCACCGCTTGGCTCCTTTGTACCGATCGCGGTCAGGCGACCTTATTAAAGACCGCACTCCCCATGGTGCCGGGTCTCACCTTTGAAAAGGTGGATGGTCATCTCTTTGATCTCACGTTCACGAAGGTCGCCTGGGAAATGCCGGGACTTAAACTCTCGGCAGACGACCTCCATCTCAAAATCAATCGTGATGCCTTGTGGCAAAAACGTTTAGTGGTTGACCAACTGACCGCAGGACACTTTCGTGGGACGCTCATCACCGATGAATTGCCGCCAGGCGACCCGAATGCAGTCTCAGAGCCAGAAGACAACACGCCTTTGATGATGCCTTTTCCCATCGAACTACATGGCTTTGAGGTCGCGGATCTCGGGTTTGATGTGGATGATATTGGCATCAAATTGGGCTATGGTGCGGGCGAAGCTGTCTGGATCGATGAGCACCTCTCTGTCGAACCGTTGACAATACAGTCGCTGACCGTGTCGCTTCCGAAGACACCTGTCGAAACGCAAGACAAAGTGACTCCAAAGCCGATCGCCAAAACCGAAGCGACGACGGACGGCTATGACGTGTCGCCGTTACGTGAAAGCTTGCGCGCCTTCTTAGGGCAACCCTTGATCACATCCTTACCTGATGTATCGATTCCTTTTCACATCACAGCGAAGCGTGTCTTAGGGACAGATCTCAAACTTGACGCAGATACGCCCATCGTTCTAGATGAAGTCATACTCCAAGGTGACATGAATGGTAGCGACGTCGTCGTTGACCATCTCAACGTCCGTGCGCCAGAAGGCAGCGTTCAACTCAACGGCAAAATCGCTTTAACGCGCACGTGGCCGCTCGAAGTGCGCGCGACAGCGTGCTCTAGCATCGCCCCGATCATGGGAGAAACGGCCGACATCCTTTTAGGCGGTAATCTCCTCGGGAAAGTGACTTTGGCAACCAAAACCCAAGGTGCTATCCCGTCGACGAGCCTGATCGTCGCAGAACCTTCGGTCCCAGGTTTACCGCTCTCCGTTACGCTATCGAGTCCGAAAGTCGATTTGCCGTTAGACGCCAAAAAGAAGGCTGATACGACACAACTATCGAAACTCCAGCTACGCCTTACCGGCTCTGCTGCGCGTTGGACACTTCAAAGTGGTGTTACAGTCGATGCGCCTCAAACGCCTCCCGCCACTTTGAACCTCAAAGCGCATGGCACACTCACGGATCTCAATATTGATTCATTGATTGCCCAAACCGCTGGCGGCACAGGTACGGTAGTAGCAAAAGCTGACTGGTCAAAGCACCTCACCTTTAAGGGCGACATTAAGCTCGCCGACCTTGGCGTACATCATTTTGTACCGTCTCTTGATGCGACATTGTCGGGTGACGCCAAAGTGAGTGGATATATTTCGCCTAAAAAATGGTCCATCGAAGTCCCCACGATTGACATCAAAGGGAAGGTCGCAAAGAGTGACCTGAGTATGACCGCTGCGGCTACCTCTCAAGGTCCGCGCGAAATTTATGTCCCTAACCTCAAAGTGACTTTAGGGGATAACCATTTGGAAGCCAAAGGTCTTATTGACGGAAAAGTTCTCCAAGGCGACCTCAAAATCCATGCGCCCAACCTCAATAAAACGTTGCCTGGCCTCACGGGTCGTGCCGACGGCTTTATCACGCTTGGCGGTACGCTCAGTGAACCCAAAATCAACGCTGACCTCAGCGCAACCAAACTCCAATATGACGACATTGGGCTTGCAGCTCTCATGGTCAAAGGTGATATTACTGGTCAACCAACGGGTAGCATCGAAGGGGATTTGTTTATCCACGCTTCGAACGCAAAACTACCTAGCATGGATGTCCATGACCTCACTGCTCATCTTAAAGGCACTGACCAAAAACACACACTCAAGGTAACGCTCGCTGGTGATCCTCTCTCCGCGGGGCTTGAGTTAGATGGCGCCTTCAATACGAAGACCTTAACTTGGACTGGCATGCTCAAAGACGGTGACGTCAAAACACCAATTGGTCAGTGGTCACAAGCCAAAAACGCCGCGCTTAAAGTGGACGTCAACCAATCCACAGCGACCCTCGCACCACACTGTTGGAACGGTAAAGAGGGCAACGTCTGTCTCACTGCTCCCCTGGTAGCAGCGGATCAAGGTTCAGTTGCTTTAGCCCTTAATGGACTCAATTTACAATTATTGAAGCCCTATCTGCCAGACAATACCCTTATCACCGGAAAACTCAATGGGGATGCACGTGCAAAATGGCATTTATCCTCCGGACAATTGCCAACCGTTGACGCTCGCATCCAAGGCGATCGCATAGCCGTCACACAAACCGTGGGCGAAAAGACGCTTCCTCTTCATGTCGATACGTTCACGATTGCAGCAAAGACAGAGGCCAATGCCGCTCAAGCAGATGTCAAGATTGGCGTTCGCGATAACGGTGGTATTGTGGGGCATGCCCGAGTGACTGATCCCTTGAATTCTCGCCGTCTCTCTGGGCAACTAAGTATTGACCCCATCGACTTGTCAGTCCTCAATGCCCTCATTACGTCGGGTGAAAAAGCGACAGGCACGATGAAGGGTGACCTACGTATGGCTGGTTCACTGTCTAAGCCTGAACTCTATGGCGACGTTCAATTAGCAAACGCCACCCTTAAAGAAGGGGCTGTACCGGTCGTCATGAAGCCCTCGGACCTGGCCGTCACGTTTCATGGTACGAGCTCCACACTCAAAGGCAAACTTGAAACCACGAATGGTACGTTGAACCTCTCAGGTCGTGCCGATTGGCATAACCCCGAAGCGCCCACGGCGCAAGTCCGTGCTGACGGCAAAGACATCTTAATTACCGTGCCACCTTACGCGAGCGTGGTAATGTCGCCTGATGTGGTCTTTTCTGCCACACCAACCTTGATGACGCTTGACGGTCACATTAACGTGCCGACCGCCAAGATCGCTGTTTCTAACCTGCCAGAAACAGCCGTGGGTGTCTCTAGTGACGAAGTCATGCTTGATCGCCACATGGAGCCTAAAGTCAAAAAGACAGCTAGCATTCCAATTGACAGTAATCTCACCGTCCATATTGGAGACAAAGTTTGGTTGGATGCCTTTGGCCTCAAAGCCCGCTTGACAGGTAACCTGAAAGTCACGCAAGACAGCAAGCGTGGCTTAGGTCTCAATGGTCAAGTCAATGTCGTGGATGGACGCTTTCATGCCTATGGTCAAGACTTAACCGTGACGCAGGGGCAAGTCCTCTTTTCGGGTGCGCCAGACCGTCCGCAACTCAATATCGAAGCTATTCGTAATCCAGATGCGATTGAAGATAATGTCACGGCCGGTATTCGTGTGACAGGTAACGCTCAGCGACCCAAGGTCGACGTTTTCTCTGAACCCGCCTTGTCGCAGCAAGCAGCGCTCTCTTACCTCTTACGTGGTCAAGGCCTCTCAGCCTCGACAGACGATAATGCGATGATCACCTCGCTTTTGATCGGCTTAGGTGTCTCGCAAACGGGCTCTATTGTCGGTGCAATTGGGGATGCCGTTGGGATTAGCGACCTGGGGATTGACACCCAGGGCGTGGGGGACAGCTCTCAGGTTGTCGTAAGTGGCTACATTCTGCCCGGTCTTCAGCTCAAGTATGGGGTTGGTATTTTTGATTCACTCGCCACGATTACGCTTCGCTATCGACTCATGCCGCGTCTTTATGTCGAAGCCATTTCGGGCGTCAATCAAGTGTTTGACATCCTTTATAGCTTTGAGTTTTAAGTCGAAATCAACGTAGCGAATTCGCATAACGAAAGGGGTGGTGCCAAAAAGCATCACCCCTTTTGGTGTCAAGTTGGAGAGCACTCGACAAGCTCTCCATTACTCAACCAATTACAGGTCAGCGTTTTGCGTACGCTTAGCAGGACCCTTGTAGCCTTCGGTTTCGATGAAGGCGGAGTCCATCAAAGCAACGCGTTCGCCGTTCACATAGGTGTGGAGCCAGATGTCATACGTTGCGCCAGCGAGCATGTTCTGAGCAAGGCCCTTTTGCGTGAACGTAAAGACCATGTCCTTCTTGCCGTCGCCATTGACGTCACGGGCTTCGGCCTTCACCGGCTGAGCAAGCTTATCACCCATCGTGATCTTGTTGCCGATCGAGGCGCGGCCAACACCACCCCACGTCTGCTTCGGATCAGCCTTCGTAGCATCGAACTTGTCGCCCGAGAAGAGCACGACGTCAACCGTCTTTTCGCTCTTCGGATCGATACTGTCAGCCATCACTGTCATGGTGTGCGGAGCGACCTCAGCTAGGCGGTCGAGCATGGCAGCGTGGGCTTCATTGAACGTACGGACGTTGTAGGCGTGCATGTATTCGACAGCCTTGGCTTCAGAGACCTTCAAGAGCATCTGAGCGTGAGCAGCAACCGCCGGCATATCCTTCGTCAGTTCCTTTTCAATCTTAGCGACGAATGCCTTGTTGTCCTTCTGGTCCTGACGCTGGAATTCATGAACGTTAGCCACCTTCACGAAGTCAAAGACAGGCCAATCGGAACGATAGCTGAAGCGTTCCGGCGTACCCTTGAAGTGTTCAGCCGTGGCCGTAGCCGGATCCATGAAGCTTGTACCTTCAGCCGGGCGAGCAAGCGGGAAGAACGGCACGTACGGCGTTTCGCACGGACGAGCCATGGCACGATAACCTGTGATCAGAAGCGGGTTGGCGTTCATTTCATAGACAACGGATTCATGCGTCGTGGCGCGGCAGATACCGAGGCTATTCGTATGGAGCCACTGCTTATCCTGCTTTTCGATGTCGGCTTCGTGCGTACGGAGGAGATCCTTCACATCTTCCACACCGAACTTCTTCGTGGGTGTCGCAGAATACGGGAACTTTTCAGCATCGGTAATGTTTTCGCCGATGATCTTGTTCCAAGCGAGATTATTACGAGAGTAGTTGTAGTCGGCAGAACGACGGTGTGCAGGTGCGACGGCAACGCGGTAGTTGAAGTCAGAGTAGACACCTTCCTTGGCTGGCTTATAGCGACCATTCTTGATGGCGCGTTCGATCATGCCCGGAGCTACGATCACGTTTTCGGTGTCAGTGGCATCGACCTTATCCATCATGAAGTTGTTCGGAATATAAATTACTTCATTATCCTTGACGCGGCGAGCGACCCAGGTGTTGCCCTGGTGAATGGCGAGCTGCCAAGCTTCCTTCGAGTCAGCGATCGTATAGGTACGGCCTTCAGAGAAGTAGCCATAGGTACCCAAGAGGTCAATCGCGATATCGACTGCGTGACGAGCGCTCGTTGCACGTTCAGCCATCAAGCGACGGATACCGTAACCGATACCACCGTCCTTCGTAGGCATGATGTCGTCTTCATAGATACCCGTGCAAGCATTCGTGGCAATCGTCACACCGTTTTCATTCACGAAGCCGTCAGAGAAAGAAGCGCCCGTCGGGTCATAGGTCTGTGCCCAGTAGAAGGCAAAGGTCTTTTCAACCTGCGGAATCGAAGCGGCGGCTTCTTCAAACTTGATCATTTCACCCTTCTTATGGGTGGCAGCCGGCACATAGTACTGCGTCGCGAGAATACGACCACCATTGTCTTCGTTATGACCAATGATGATGTTACCCGTCGCAGAAGCATCCTTACCGACAATCACGGTCGAGCAAGCGGATGCATTTAAAGCGAGGGAACCAAGCGCGGCACCAATGGCTGCAGCTGCAAATTTCATCTTGAGATTCATCTCTCTACTCCTCTAAGGTTGGCGCGTGATTTGGTCCTGAAGCACCAACATTTAAATACATCCTGAGTGTAGTCAAATCCACAGAAAATGAAAATCAAATTACGGGCTATTCCCAGTGGACCAAGGGTTTACCCAAAGCCAATATGTCCTGTGGTAGAACCCTCTATTTCGTATCACCACATGATTAATCCTTTAAAGACGACACCCGATAACTCAAGAAAGTCACATTAAGAAGACAAACAAAAATAAAAAAGGGACCCCCGAAAGAGTCCCAAGTGAGGTCTTAAGGCAGACCTCGATCCCCACAAAGCCATCGGCTATGCCGATTGCGGTTCACTCGCCAATTGCTCGATTCGTTCTTCGAGCAACGAGGCAATTTCGTAGTGATTGACCAATTCGCGAACCACGAGCAAATACGACAAGTAGAATTCGCACGAACGAATGGTCATCTTTTCTTGCGGTTGCATCGCCATCAAACGATGCTGCAAAGTTTCAATTCGATCGATAATGCCATGAGCTTCAAGGCGAAGCGCCATCACATCAGCTTTACCGTCGGCGACCTTTGACAAGCGCTTGATATCGAGCACCAGAGCTGCAATATCACGAGAAAGGCTACCCGTTGAAATACGGTGGCGGTTGGCCACATGTTCACGCGCCAAACGGGCCAGGTTTTGAACCGCACGCGCGACTTCTCGCGTATTGGTCGTTGCACGCAGGTAGAGGTAGCGAGCATCAAAGTCGACCTTCGGCGGCTGGCTGTCGCTTGCCACCATACGGTAGTAGAGCTGACGGGCTTCGATGGCTTCTTCGTGCAAATCACCCGCTTCGTTACGGACACGCGTCAAGTCGCGCTGAGCATCTGCCGTAAAGCCTTCAAGAATCTTCGTCAAGAGCGTAAGCGACTTCGCCAGACTCTTTTCGTGGGTATCCGCCAAGATGGTCTTCACACCAGCTGCGTTATAAGCATGACGCGCTTCTTTGGCTTCAACTTCATCTTCTTGACGAGGCTTAAAGTTAGAGCGCACCAACATAAAGACCGCACCGCAACCCAAGATGATCGCTGCGACTTCGCCACCCAAGAAAACACCAAAGGCCACGATAGCAGCGAGCGTACTCGCAGAGACAGCCGTCAAGAACCAGCCGCTAATCACCGTCAAGACGCCGGAGATACGATAGACAGCAGACTCACGGTCCCAAGCGCCGTCGGCAAAACTCGAACCCATGGCCACCATGAAGGTTACATAAGTAGTCGAAAGCGGCAACTTCAAACTCGTCGCAGATGCAATCAGAATGGCAGAGACCATCAAGTTAATGGACGCACGCACGTAGTCAAACGGGAGCGGAACTTCACCCTTCACCACTGGCAACGGCTCAAAACGCTTCTGGATACCGCGCTGAATCGGAAGCGGCACGATTTGATGGATCACATTACCCACACTCATCGAAGCACGCACAATCATGCGACCTGCCGTCGTCGCATCAAACTGCTCCTGGCCACTTGACTGGCTCGATGACAAATTGATCGAGGTCTGAATCACACGATGGGCTTTCTTAGAGAACCACAAGGTCAAAACCATCACAAACCCAGCCAAAAGCAAGAAAGCCGTTGGTGCCGTTGCGGGCTTCAAAAGACCACCCATCATGAATTCAGTATCAGCTACGCCAGAGGCCTGCCAAGCCTGGAAGCTATCCCAAGCAGCCAAAGGCACACCCACGAAGTTCACCAAGTCATTACCAGCAAAGGCAAAAGCCAAGGAGAAGGTACCGGCAAGAATGACGATCTTGAAGATGTTGACACGGAAGGCCACGATGAGGATCTGGAAGAAAACCGTAAACACCGCAAAGAGCGAGAAGACGATCGAAGCCGTGTTGTCCTTCATCCAGCTCAACCATTCCGGACGCATGAAGCTCGCGCCCTTAGCGCCCTTCATAATGAGGAAGTAAATAATGGCCGTGATCGCCAAAGCACCAAAAATAGCACCAATACGACGATAGGCATTTTCAAAGTGGAACGTGAAGACCAGACGAGCGAGATACTGCACCACAGCGCCCGAAATGAAGGCGACGACCACAGAAATCAAAATGCCCGAAATAATCCCCAGAGACTTACTGCTATTGATGTAATCAGCAACGTCCGTGATCGGAAGACCTGCGTCGATTAGCTTAAAAAGCGCGGCAGCAAAGGCACTGCCCAAAAGTTCGAACACGATCGAGACCGTGGTCGACGTAGGAAGCCCCAACGAATTAAACGCATCGAGCAAAATCACATCAGCGACCATCACCGCAAAGAAGATGATCATGAGTTCGCTAAACGTAAAGAGCTGTGGGTGGAACACCCCAGAACGCGCAATTTCCATCATCCCTGACGAGAAGGTTGCGCCCGCAAGTACCCCAAGACTCGCGACCCAGAGCGTTGTGCGGAAAGACGTGATTCGACAACCGAGTGCCGAATTCAAAAAATTAACCGCGTCATTACTCACCCCTACGAAGAGGTCAATGATCGCGATGACGCCCAAAAAGGCAAGAAGAATAATGTAATACTGGTCCATGACAAAACGTGTCCAAATATGTCAGCGGTTGTCATTGTGAGGGGGTGTCGTGACGCTTTTATGACGGAATTATGACAATTTGGTTACAAGCCAAGTTTTTGCCCTGAAAGACAAGGTTTTCACTCAAAAAATATCGTTTTAACGCCCATACTCAAGCAAAACTCATGTAAGCAAGGTACAAACCATTGACGCAGACGGCTTTTAAATCGAATGTTTCGTGTCAAAAGTGCTTCTCTCCGTATAATGACATCAAGGCAAAGAAGACCAATCACGCCTGAAGACCATCAGGCCTTGCCAGCCCAATTAAAAAAGGAGACCCTTGAATGCCTATGCAGACTTTTGACTACGCCTATGGTCGTGGTCGTAAAACGTTTTCTGTCGATACGGATCGTGTGCTCAAAGAAGTCCGTACTGAAACGTTCGAACCGATGGAAGATGTTAAAGCGGGCGTCTTAGAAGCCATTCGTCATCCGATTGGCTGCCCCTCGATTGAAGAGATTGTGAAGCCTGGCGACACGGTCGCTTTTATTTGTAATGACCCGACGCGCGTCGCCAATAGCTTTGACTTCATGCCCGTGATGGTAAATGAACTCAACCGCTTAGGGGTCAAAGACGAAGACATGAAGATCGTCTTTGCCTTAGGGACGCATCGCGCCATGACGCACGAAGAAATGGTTGAAGGCGTGGGCGCCGACGTTGCGAGCCGCCTCAAGATGTTCAATAGCCTTTGCAATAACGCAGAAGACTTTGAATACTTTGGTACCACCTCTCGTGGTACGCCCGTGCATATTCATAAAGAGCTCTGTAACGTTGACCACGTGATTCTCACGGGCACGATCGTGCATCACTATTTCTCGGGCTATGGCGGTGGTCGTAAGGCCATTTTGCCGGGTTGCGCTGCCATGGAAACCGTGCGTGTCAACCATAGCTTCATGCTTGACGAAAATGCAGGCCTTGGTCGCACGACTGGCAACCCCTGCTATGAAGACCAAATGGAAGGTGTGGCGCTCTTTGCTAAGGGTCGCTCTCTCTTCTTATTCAATGCCATTCTGAACGCCAAGCATCAATTCCTTCGTATGTTTGCGGGTGACTATATTGCTGCCCACAAAGAAGCGTGCAAGTTTGTTGACCAAGTCTATGGTTGCGTGATCCCCAAGGAAGCGGATCTCGTGATTGCATCTTGCGGCGGCTTCCCCAAAGATATCAACGTCTATCAGATGCAAAAGACGATGGATAATGCCGCCTGCGCCGTGCGTAAGGGTGGCGTCGTTATTCTTTTGGCTGACTGCGAAGAAGGCTCTGGTTCTGCTGTGCTTGAAGAAACCTTCCGTCGCTTAAAGACCCCGGAACGCATTAAGGCTGAACTTGAAGCGAACTTTAAGATCGGTGCTAATAAGGCCTATGCTATTACGCGTCCGATCTCGAAGGCTCACTATATTCTAGTGACAAGCCTAGACCGTCAGCTTGCCAAAGACATGCTCTTTACAGCCGCAGTCGATACGGTTGAAGAAGCGCTTGAGATCGCAAAGCAATACGTGGGCGAAACGCCAGACATGATTCTCATGCCTGAAGGTAGCCTCACGGTGCCGCGCGTTGAATAATCTCGCGCCCTCTTAACCCCATAACACCTGTTTCGCCTCTTAGGCTTAAAGTCCTGACCCCGCGAAGCAGGTGTTTCTCTATTTAAAGGCACCCACTCATGTCTGATGCCATTCGTTTTGATATAGCACGCGATACCCGTATTGGGTTACCTGAAGCTGTCTTTTGTGAAGGTAAATCTGACGAAGCGCTTTTGACGCTTTTAACGCGCTTTGCGTCTGACGACGAAAAGCCGATTCTTTTTACGCGTCTCGCCCGTGACCGCTTTGAAGCGTTGCCAAGCGAAATTCGTACAGCCTATGACTACGATCCCTTATCGCGTACGGCCTGGCATCACACCTGCCCCAAGCACCCTTTTGGATCTGTCTCTGTCGTTTCGGCAGGTACCGCGGACGGCTTCGTGACCCACGAAGTACGCCGTACGCTCGAATATCTTGGTTGGACAGTTCGCCTTTTTGAAGACTGTGGCGTAGCTGGCCTCTGGCGAATTGAAGCCGCCAAAGACCAAATTAATGAAGCAGACGTTGTGGTTGTCGTCGCAGGGCTCGATGCTGCGCTTGTGAGCGTCATGGGTGGACTCACCTCTAAACCCCTCTTTGCAGTGCCAACCTCTGTGGGTTATGGCATAGCCACAGGAGGACACGCAGCACTCTCGAGTTGCCTAGCGTCTTGCGCTCCTGGCGTTGCCGTCATGAATATTGACAACGGTTATGGAGCCGCCTGTGCCGCCGCACGTGTCTTACGTTTACTTGAAAGCGTCGCGCGTTGAGTAGGTCGTTTCAACGACGCTACAAAGACAACTTATCGATAAAGGATTCTTTATGTCCGATCTCTTTGGTCATCCGATTTTGACGGTTCGCATTCATGCGGGCTTTAATGCCAATAGCTTTTTAGCTGGGCTCTTAGCCCTCACCGGGCAAACCGCTGGTACCGCTGAAAGCTATATGCGGCGGCTTTTTCCTACGATTGATGCCCATATTGCGTTTGGGCCACGTAGCGTCAATGGCATTTTGGGCTATACCCTTCAAATCATCACGCCTCATGAACATGCTCATCGTACGCCCGCTGACATTCGTCGTCTTTATGACGAAAGTCTTTTGTCTGATGCAGCTAAATCGAAAGCCTTGGCCATTTGGCAGGTGCTCTCTGAAGCCGAAGCCCGTGTGCACGGCACAACTGTTGACCACATTCACTTTCATGAAGTGGGCCGTATGGCAAACATCCTCGCCATTGGTTTGATTGCTGACTTTATGACCACCATTGAGCCCCAACAGTTGGTGGCGAGCCCGATTCCTTTATCGGACGGCACCGTCAAGTGTGCGCACGGTGTAGTGCCCTACCCGGCACCCGCCATGTTTGCCATGATGGAAAACGTCGCTGTTCGTCCTTGGTCGGGTGAAGGTGAACCCGTCACCCCTACTGGCTTAGCGGTCTTGATTGGGCTTGGCGCCACCTTTGGTGGTTGGCCGACCATGACGATCACAGAGCGTGCCACCGTCTTTACGCCGAACGTTTTTGAAGGCGTGGCTAACGGAACGCTCTTTGCGTTTGGCAAACTCATGCCGCTTGAAAGCTGACATGTCGAGCATCTACGACGAGTGACGATAATGGCGACCACATTGATCGATACCTCTGACCAACTGCCACCTGCGCTTAAAGTGTCACTCATGCGTGCCTCGAAAGACGGCGTGGTGACACTTGCCTACTCGGGTGGGTTAGATAGCCGTTTTCTTGCGTTTGCCGCAAAGCGTCTGGGGTTTAGCGTGAAGCTACTGCATATTACAGGGGCGCATATTGCCCCTAGTGATACAGCTGAAGCCTTGCATTACGCCAAGTCGATGGGGCTACCTATTGAAGTCATTCATGTCGACACAACCAACCTCAAGACGTTGGTAACAGCTGGCCGCGCACGGTGCTATGTCTGTAAGAAGTATCTCTTTGAAACGCTACTCAAGGCGGCAAAGGGCTATCCGCTTTCAGACGGCACCAATGCGTCCGATAGTTTGGTCTATCGACCAGGGCGTAAAGCGCTTGAAGAATTAGGGATTCATTCACCGTTAGCTGAAAGTGGCATCACTAAAGACGAAATTCGACGGTTAGGACGTCTATTAGGTTTTGAAGCGCCTGATCAAGCAGCAAGACCGTGTCTACTCACACGATTTCCTTATGGGGTTTGTCCAACACAAGCACAATTGAAACTTGTGGCAGACGTTGAGCATTGGATTGCAACACATCCTGAGTACTGTACGTTGCGATTTCGATTGCGGTTTCCGGATGGCGTGCATCCGACCTTACATGTTGAAGAAAGCTCGATTAAGCGAAAGGGGTTAGTGTCTTTAGAAGTGCTCAAAGAAGAGCTACAGCAAGTCTTTAAACCACAGTTAGAGCAACTCACTATAGAAGCCCAAGCTACGCTATCAGGGTTCTACGATCGCAAATAAAGCCACCATCAAAGTCCTCCGCCGCGAGGACTTTTTTCATGGGCACAAATACAAAATCCCCGGAAGCCGAAGCATTCCGGGGATCGCTTTAAGCTATGAAGCTAGCTAAGCTCGTAAGTTCAGATTAGAACTTGTGGACGAGACCAGCATTGACAGCCCAGCTGTGAGCGGAGTCATCCTTGCCTTCAAGCTTGACGTCATAGTCGTCCTGCATGTAGCCAGCGCCCGTGTAGATGAAGGTGCGCTTGGAAAGCGGATAGTCGTAGCCAACGGCGAAGTTGATACGGGTCATGTCCATCTGGGCCTTATCCTGGTCTTCACCATCCATGTAACCCAAAGCGGCCTTAGCGTTACCGCCGAAGACAGGAACGTTCACGCCAACCTGGAGACCATAACCGTCAAAGGTCTTACCCTGACCGTCCTGAAGAACACCAACGTTAAGCTTGGAGTCCTTGAAGTACTGCGTAGCAACAAAGAGCTTGGCAACGCCGAAGTCGTAATTACCGCCGAGGCTAACCGTCAGAGGATCATCTTTATCTTCGGCCTTAGCAGGATAAACTGTGGTACCGTCCTTAACTTCACCCCAATTAGAAGCAAGGTTCGTCTGCGTTACAACACCAACAAGGTTGAGGTTACCAGCGTTGAACGTAGCACCAAGAGCCCATTCACGATCTACAGAGGCGGAACCTTCACGGCCATGCTGGTCCTTATCAGCAACCTTATCACGCGGATCGTTGTCAGCCTTGCTGTCGTTGTCGAAGGAGTACTGAGCAAAAACCGTCACACCAGCGAAAGCCGGGGACTTATAGGTGAGAGAGTTGTCCAAACGGCCAAAGGAACCAGCCATCACAGACTTGTGGCCATAGACATTGCCCCAACCCGTGGAGAACGGAGAAACGGAACCGCCGTAAATACCATACGTGCCGTTACCAGAAGCGAGCTGACCAACACGACCAAAGCCCAACTGACCCCAGTCACTAGCGACAAAGAGATGAGATTCACGGTCGAAGAGGCGATCGCTGTTACCCAACGTGCCGTCGTCAGCGTTGAAGCCATTTTCGAGAACGAAGCCAACCTTATAGCCGTTGCCGAGGTCTTCAACACCCTTCAAACCGAAGCGAGAACCAGAGTTCATGCCGCTCTTCATATCGAAGTTGTGCGTAGCCTTGCCAGCGCCTGTATCTTTTTCAGCGTACTGGAAGCCATAGTCAACCAAGCCATAGAGCTGAACATCAGCAGCCTGGGCAGAGAAAGCAGCGGCGCCAAGAACGGCGACGGCAACGAGAGACTTCTTGAACATAGTAAGTATCCTCAATATTTTTTTTGCCAGACACCGTCATGGACTGTGTTGGCAGACCGACAGCTTTATCCTCAAGGGTACTGTCGAAAAGAACGATCCTTGAAAAAAGTACCGTTCGGTCGATAGATTCGTTTGGTCCGAACCTGTGGTCATTCTTTCAAAAAAACGGGCTCTCGGTTAACCTTTTTACAAACAAAACCATCACATCAAAACAGCAGCCATCTACTCTCACTAACGTTTCGAAGTAAAACTACTCCTGTTGGAGGATCCAAAAATTTAGTACTTACCCCGTTGCTGTTTAACAACAAAATAGACGTGTATTCTTTACAAATCGCGCGTCACACAATGGATCTACGGGTTTTCACTTGTCTATTTAGACACGCAAAACAGAAATGTGAAAAGCCGTTATCCCTCTCAGAATAACGGCTCATCGTGTCTTGACTTGATAATCGGTTACCAGTTACCTGACATCCCAATCACTAAGTTCGCAAAGATGTCATAGAGGGTCACAAGGTACTTTTCATCAAAGTCGACCGAAGCATGTGCATGACTTTCGTCTAAGCTTGCCCCCACCAAGAAGTAGCCCGCACGACCACCTAAACTCTGCACACGACGAATCATCAAGGTGGCATCGTCAGACCCATTCAATGGGACGGTCGGCAGAACGTCGTTAACGTAACGCGCACGACGCGCGCAAACCGTAATCATCTGCACAATCCCGTCGTCAGGCACATAGTCCACGGCCTCGCCCATGATCTTATGGGTGCACTTTACGCCAAAGGCCATGGCGCATCCTTGCGCACGCATAATGGCTTCACGGGTCAATTCGCGGTTAATGGCTTCATTTTCACCACGAACTTCCACTTCCATATCAGCGATAGAGGCCACAATGTTGCGCCCTTCACCAGCATGCAGGGTACCAACGTTCACACGCGTCATCCCTCCAGAGTGGCGTGGCAAAGCCATCAAAATAATCGATGCGTCAGCCGCTGCCAACAAAGCGTTACGACCTAACTGAGGCTGCATACCCGCGTGAGACTGCGCCCCTTCAAAGTGAAAGTCAATCTTCGTGGTACAAAGGAACTTTTCGGGGGCTGCAACGACCGTCCCCGGCGTCAAGTCCGTAGCAATATGCGCGCAAAGCAAAAGATCGACGTCATCCAAAAGACCAGACTGCACGATCGGATATGCGCCGCGAGAGCCTTCTTCACCCGGCTGAAAAATAAAACGAATGCGACCCGTGAGACGCTCACGGTTAGCGACAATAAAGCGCGCCAATTCAAAAGCCACCGCCTGATGACCGTCATGGCCACACGCATGCATCGTCCCTTGACGTTCAGAGACGAACCCTTCTCTAAACGGAATATGGGATTCGTCATGGGGTTCATTCATCTTGAGGGCATCGAGTTCCACTCGAAAGGCAATCGTTTTGCCAGGACGCCCCGTATCAAAGGTGGCGACTAACCCCGTGAGCCCTGCCATACGCTGAAGTAATAAGGGCGAAACACCCGCGGCCACCGCGAGCTTTTCAGATTCTTCAACCGCTGCTTCTGAGCGACCACGCACATACATGGGGTCAATAAACTCACGACCCACAACCACCTTAAAGCCTAAAGACGCAAAGAATTCAGCAGCGCGCGCTGTGGCAATAAATTCGGTCCAACCGGTTTCAGGTAAACGGTGAATGTCGCGACGACGCGCGACCAAATCCGCTGCCTTGACCGGATCGATCCAATTGGGCATCTGACTCGCGGGGGAAAGGGGTTCTGTGGGAGTGCTAGTGGTTGTCATTGTCTTAGGGGCCTCAGCATGTAAAAAACGGGACACACCTTGTGACCCGCAACGCCATTTTTTGCTCTAAATTCGCGTATAAATACGTGGTTTTTGTTTTTCGTGCGCCTTGGCACGTTATTTTTACGAAGAATAAACTACCTTTAAGGAGGTAGACCACCGTATTTGTACTGATTCTCTTTGTATCTCAGCGAAATCGCCTATAAACCACAAGAGATTCTGGCCAAATATGTTGCGTTCACACAAAAATAGCCAGTTCCTCGTCGAAACTGGCTACCTGAGCCCACAGGTTCCCTCACCCACTCAACTTCAATCCAAGCGTCGAGCCTCTTCAGGCAACAAGGCTAATTCCATCTGCGCATCTAACTCACGCCCAGCCTTCATAAAGATGGCAGCGAGCATGCGACGGCAACGTAAAGCCGTGAGTGTGGGCGAAATGACTTCTAAAGTAGGTGTGATAGGCGTCATCGCGGGCGGCAAGACCTTCAAAGCCAACGCCAAACGGTCAGCATCTTCTTCGGTCTTTTCCATACGGCGTTCAACCAAATCCAAGGCCACACGTAAATGACGTTCAGCGGTAGCATAGTCGCCCACGGCCGCGGCGCATTGCGCACGATAGGATGAAACAGCAGCAGACGCTTCTGGGCCACGCTCGTCACCCAACATCATGAGTGCAGCGGCATAGTCCCCTGAATGCAAGGTGGTTGCAATATCAGCGAGCAAAGCTCGCGGTAATCGGTTACTCATCGAATTCCTTTGAACGCAAAATCAACAATCATTTCGTCGTCGGTTGAACCGGCGGCAGATGTTGCGTCATTTTACGCCTAGCGTTCGCAGTACGCTCAAAGTAGTTGTAATAACCCTCATAATCGTCCGCGGCGACCATGCCTTTGAGATGTGTCAACGCCGCCTCAAAGCGACTAATCCCATCCAAAATCGCCTGTCGATTGCCCCTCGTAATATCAGCCCACATACGCGCATCCGCCGCTGCCACACGGGTCGTATCTCTAAAGCCACCACCCGCGGCCGCCAAAGCGGTCTCACTTTCGGGCGATTGCGACGCCATTTGCATGAGCGCAAACGCAATCATATGAGGGACATGCGACACCATGGCATAAACACGGTCGTGCTCTTCAGGTGTCATCTCAACGACCTTCAAGCCAGCAAGCGTCCAGAGCTTAGCAACCAACGCAACGTCTTCAAGGTCTGATTCAGGAAGCGGCGTCACAACTCCTGTCGCCCCTGTATAAAGCGTCGCAGTGGCATAGCGAAGCCCAGCTTTTTCGGCACCCGCAATCGGATGCAATGGCACATAGTGACGAAGTCGCTCATGACGCACATTCAATCGAACCGCTGTAATCACGCTCGAGCGAACACTCCCCGCATCGGTCACGACCGCGTTCACAGGTGCTGCCGCATCGACTTCTCTCATCACGGGTCCCATCGCAAGCACAGGGACAGCCACTAACACCACATCGGCGTCCGCCACCCCTTCGGCAATCAACGAGGTCACGCGATCAGCAATCCCAAGTTCTAGCGCCAAATCAAGCGTCTCAGAATTGGTGTCCACTGCCGTAATCGTCAACTCTGACGACAAAAAGCGTCCTTCTTTAGAAGCTTCCTTCCAAGCAAGCGCCGCAGAGCCGCCAATGAGTCCTAAGCCAATAATGGTGATACGCATGATGAAGTTGCCTCAAAGTTGATCGTGGTCGACATGTATCGTTAATCCTACCGAGCTTCGGCACGCTTGACCATAAGACAAACATCGCAAAAAAGGCGCCATTCACGATGAATAACGCCCTCAGTTTTTAGCCCTTAAAGGCACACCGCGTACGCCTTTGCTGGTGCTATCCGCTTAGTTCTGAGCCTCGCCGTCAGAAGCTTCGCCTTCATCCCCCGACTGAAAGTCAGCAATATGCTGATCCAAATATTCGCGTGCCCAGTTTTCATTCACGACCGCCGAGTCGATTTCATCTAAACGAAGGGTATTTTTGATCATTTCGTAGTAATCATGACCAAAGCGTAGGCGCGTTAAAACGTTACCTTGCTCATCCATCACAAAGAAGAAGGGTTCGGCCGTGCCTTTTGCGAAACGGAAGATTGCGTTACGGTAGAACTTATTTTCTTCAAGCCACGACATCTTATAAAAGACCTTCACGACTTCCATCACACGGTCATCAAAGCCCGCATCAAAGATCTGCGCCTTTTCGACGAGGTCATTCGGATCGATCACGACGCGGTAGTCACTCATCGGGAAACCCGCTGCTTCAAACTGAGTCTTACGCTTTTCGTGCTCCTCGATATATTGCTGAGCGACATTGACGTCATTCGTGGCCGTAAATTGCACCATGACTTTGTGCGCCACGTCGTTATAGAGCACTGGATAAAAAGCTTGCCCAGTCGCCCCACAGTTGGGGCAGCGGTACTTGAAGAGTTCGCCTTGCATGAGACGCGCCGTCACATCCGGATTCAATGACGAGTTGATTGTTTCATAAAGGGCAATCGTCAATGGGGTCTGGCACTGTGGGCACGGTGCAGTTTCGGTCTGAACGTTCGACATAAGGTTAGGCTCTCCTCACAATAGGGCTGCAAAAATTAAAGCACGCATCTTTTTTTGAGGGTTGTATCTCAACCCGAATTCGTATCTTACGCGCCCTCTTTAATCCTCGGCTTAAGAGCCTCAGGAACCTGCTAGACTCAAAGTGCACATTTGTTTTTTAGGGATTCACCATGAATGAGACGCTCCAACACCTTCTTCGTCACAGCTCAGTGCGCCACTTCACCAACGAACCCGTGAGCGCCCAAGACCGCGAACTGATTCTCAATGCCGCGCGTCAAGCATCAACGTCATGCAACCTTCAAGTGACGAGCATCATTCGCGTAACGGATCCTGATTTACGTGCCAAGCTAGCCGTCTGTGCTGGTAACCAAGCGCATGTCATTGAAGCACCAGAATTTTGGGTGTTCGTCGCTGACTACCACCGCAATCAGATTCTCTGCCCCGAGGCTGATCTCGGCTGGGCCGAGCAAGGCTTAGTCGGCGCGACCGATACCGCGATCATGGCGCAAAACGCAATGGTGGCTTTAGAGAGCTTAGGGTATGGCGGCTGCTTTATTGGCGGCATCCGTAATGGCGTCAAAGAAGCCTCAGAATTATTAGGCTTACCCAAAGGTGTCTATTTAGTGATGGGGTTGGCCTTTGGTCGACCAGCGACAAAGCCTGGGCTCAAGCCCCGACTCCCGGCAAGCGTCACCTTCATGGAAAACCGCTACCAAGACCCTGACTCCCACGAACTCACCGCTTATGATGAAACCATGCGCGACTACTACGCCAAGCGCGAAAGTCACGCCAAAGACATCACCTTTAGAGAAAGCCTCAAAGCGTATCTACTCAAAGAGCGTCGTCCCTTCATCATGGATTACCTTCATCAGCAGGGCTTTTTCGAAAAATGACACTGTGCCACAAGCGTGGATCGCTATAATGCAAAACACTTTTGAACTTTTTGGGTGAACCACCATGACCAAACGACTTTTAGCCTCTTTAGCCCTTGCTTCGACGATTGCACTCACGGGTTGCTCCGGTGGGGATGAAGTCGGCGATGTTTCGCTCGGCATCTTCACCCTCAAAGACATCAAGATCAACACGTTCCCAGACCCCAAGGTGCCTGGCGTCACGTGCCACGTTGCGAGCATTGAAGCGAATCTCTCTTTTGCCGATCCATCTGATAGCTCTGTCTCTTGCCGTCAAACGGGTGAAATCACCCCTGAAATGATTGCGGCCATTGACCGCTCCAAGGCTGGCGAAGTGGTCTTCACGAAGTCTAAGAGTGTCTTCTTTAAGACCATGAAGATTCGTCGCATCTATGACCCTGAAACGCAGACCCTTCTCTACGTGTCTTATTCGACCAAAGAAACGACGGGTAGCTTTAAGCATAGCCTCTCGACCGTACCGCTTTGGGGGACAGCCGCTTGGGTAAAGCCCATGCCCACGCCACCCAAGGCCATGTAATGACACCTCTTTAACGTGATAAAAAACGCCGACTTCCTCAACAGAAAATCGGCGTTTTTTGTTGCTCGTAAGAGCACGCCTTTGTCAGCGTGCTCTTTGAACATTCAGGCGTTAGCCCACCCAACGACGGGCGTTACGGAACATACGCATCCAACCAGAGGCATCGGTCCATTCGGCCGGATGCCAAGAGAGTTGCTGAGCGCGGTGAGAGCGTTCCGGATGCGGCATCATAATCGTGAAGCGACCATCTTCGGTCGTCACAGACGTGAGACCACCCTTCGAGCCATTCGGGTTGTACGGATAGACTTCCGTGGCAGCACCGGTCGGATCGACATAGCGAGCAGCCATCTTCACGAGCGTGGCATCTTCCGGACGGAGGAACTGGACACGACCTTCACCGTGAGAGTTCACGATCGGCATCACGCTACCCGCCATACCCTGGAAGAAGATGGACGGGCTTTCGAGGATTTCGACGTTCACCAGACGAGCTTCGAACTGTTCGCTGTTGTTGCGAACGAAGTCAGGCCAGTGGCTAGCACCCGGGATAAGATCACGCAAGCGGCTCATCATCTGGCAACCGTTACAGATACCGAGACCGAACGTGTCTTCACGGTTGAAGAACGTACGGAACATTTCGATCATACGGTCGTTGTGGAGAATGGTCTTTGCCCAACCACCGCCAGCGCCGAGCACGTCGCCATAAGAGAAGCCACCGGCGCAAGCCAAGCCCACAAATTCAGCGAGATCAGCACGACCCGTCAAGAGGTCGGTCATGTGAACGTCATAGGCGTCAAAGCCAGCACGCGTAAAGGCAGCGGCCATTTCGGTCTGACTATTCACACCCTGTTCACGAAGCACAGCGAGCTTCGGACGAGCACCCGTGTTGATCATCGGAGCAACAATGTCTTCATTCACGTCGAACGTGGTCTTCGCAAAGAGACCCGTGTCTTCAGCGCGTTCGATACGAGCGAATTCGCTGTCGGCGCAGGCCGGATTGTCGCGACCGCGAGCGATCTGCCAAGAGACTTCCGTCCAGGCCTTCTGAAGGTCAACGCGAGCAAGCTTAGCAACTTCAGCATCGTTGGCCTTGATCGTGAGCGTGTCGTCCTTCGTCACTTCACCCACGAAGTGGCAAATGGACGTAAGACCGGCTTCACGCATGACTTCGACCACACGTTCAACCTTATCAGCGGGCACCTGCATCAAAGCGCCGAGTTCTTCGTTAAAGAGAGCGGCAAAGAGGTCAGCGTCCTTCGTGAGCGACGTCAAGTCGAGCGTCATGCCTAAGCGAGAAGCAAACATCATTTCTGCGGCGGTGCTAGCAAGACCACCGTCAGCACGGTCATGGTAAGCGACGATCGCGCCTTCAGCAGCGAGCGTACGCACAGCCCCCATGAAGCGAGCCAACATGGCAGGATCTTCGCAGTCAGGCGCCGTATCACCAAAGCGCTGAGCCACCTGAGCAAGGATCGAACCACCCATACGAGCGCGACCACAACCCAAGTCAGCCAAGACCATTACGGACGGGATGTCACGCAATTCCGGCGTCACCGTCAAGGCCACATCACCCACCGGAGCAGCGGCAGACACGATCAACGAAACCGGGCTCGTCACGGACTTCTTTTCACCCTGGTCATCCCAGGCCGTACGCATAGAAAGCGAATCCTTACCGACCGGCACAGAAATACCGAGGGCGCAGCAGAAGTCGCTTGCAGCCTTCACAGCGTCAAAGAGCTTGGCGTCTTCGCCTTCGGTACCGCAAGCAGCCATCCAGTTGCAAGAAAGCTTGACTTCGGGGAGCTTCACGTCAGCGGACGTAATGTTGGTGAGGGCTTCGCCCACAGCCATACGAGAAGCAGCAGCGGCATCAATCACAGCCACCGGGGTACGTTCACCCATGGCCATGGCTTCACCACGGTTCGTTTCAAAACCAAGCGTCGTCACGCCGCAGTCGGCCACAGGCACCTGCCACGGACCCACCATCTGGTCACGAGAGACGAGACCACCCACAGAGCGGTCACCGATCGTGATCAAGAAGGACTTCGAGGCCACCGTCGGATGACGAAGCACGTCCTTCACGGCCTTTGCCACGTCAAGACCTTCAGCCGTAAAGGGCGTCAAAGCCTTGTCAGCGTGCTTAACATCACGATGCATGCGCGGAGCCTTACCCAAAAGGACTTCCATCGGCATATCCACAGCGGACGTGTCGTTCGGACGGGTCAACTTCAATTCGGCTTCTTCGGTAATCGTACCGAGCACAGCAAACGGGCAACGTTCACGTTCGCAGAAAGCACGGAAGGTGTCAATCTTGGCTGGATCCAAAGCGATAACGTAACGTTCCTGGCTTTCGTTACACCAGATTTCCAAGGGGCTCATGCCAGACTCTTCAACCGGCACCTGGGAGAGATCAAACGTTGCACCCTTGCCAGACAAGTCAGCCAATTCAGGCATGGCGTTAGAAAGACCACCAGCGCCAACGTCATGGATAGCGATGATCGGGTTTTCTTCGCCCATCGACCAGCAACGGTCAATGACTTCCTGAGCACGGCGTTCCATTTCAGGGTTGCCACGCTGCACGGAGTCAAAGTCAAGCGCTTCAGAGTTAGAACCCGTCGTCATCGAAGAAGCAGCACCGCCACCCAAGCCAATGCGCATGCCAGGGCCACCCAAGACGATCAAGAGGCTACCCGCAGGTGGCACGTCCTTCTTCGTCTGGTCGTCACGAATGTTACCGATACCACCAGCGAGCATGATGGGCTTATGGTAGCCATAGCGCGTACCGCCAACGTTAGCTTCAAACGTACGGAAGTAGCCGAGAATGTTCGGACGACCGAATTCGTTATTAAAGGCAGCGCCACCCAAAGGACCATCGGTCATGATGGAAAGCGGCGTGGCAATACGGGCAGGCGCACCGTACTTCGCATCGGTCTTTTCGCCCGTCACCGTATCGGTATCGTTTTCAAAGCCCTGCGGCAATTCAGGGAGATTCAAGTTAGAGGTCGTGAAACCGCAAAGACCAGCCTTCGGACGAGCACCGCGACCCGTGGCACCTTCGTCACGGATTTCACCACCAGAGCCCGTCGAGGCACCAGGGAACGGCGAAATAGCGGTCGGATGGTTATGCGTTTCAACCTTGAAGACCGTGTGGGTCATTTCGTCGGCGCGCTCAAAGACGCGACCGAATTCGTTGCCAGAGCCCGGACGCGGATAAAGACGCGTCACTTCAGCGCCTTCAAAAATAGCAGCGTTATCTGCATAGGCCGTGATCGTACCCTGAGGCGCCATCTTGTGCGTCTGACGGATCATGCCAAAGAGCGTTTCTTCGCGATCAGCGCCGTCAATCGTCCAACGGGCATTAAAGATCTTGTGGCGGCAGTGTTCGGAATTCGCCTGCGCGAACATCATAAGTTCGACGTCGGTCGGGTTGCGGCCAATCTTCGTGAAGGCATCGGTCAAATAATCGATTTCGTCTTCAGAAAGGGCAAGACCCATTTCAACGTTCGCGCGTTCAAGCGCAGGACGGCCTTCTTCAACGAGGGCCACAGTTGCCATCGGACGGCCTTCGAGTTCAACGAAGAGCTGTTCGGCCGGGAAGTCTTCAGCCACGACGGATTCCGTCATGCGGTCATGAAGCACAGCAGCGGCAGCGGCCTTTTCGTCATCAGAGAGCGTAGCCGTCGTAGCAAGATTAAAGATCGTGCCGCGTTCAACACGGAGCACACCTTCAATACCGCAGTTCTTCACAATGTCGGTGGCCTTTGAAGCCCAAGGAGAAATCGTACCGAGGCGCGGCACCACCATAAAGGTGAGATCACCACGAACATCTTCGGCAGCATCACCGTAGTCAAGAAGCGAACCCAAACGCGTCTTTTCAGCTTCCGTCAATTCGCGCGAGGTGTGCACGAAATGGACGAAGCGGCCAGAGACCGCTTCAATATTGGAAGAGACACGCTGCAGGGCTGCAAGAAGACGCGCGGCGCGGAAGTCCGAGAGCGCACGAGCGCCGTTCAATTCAAAAACCATACCATTGCAGGTCGACATAAGTTTCCTCTAATTCACCACGAAATGCGCCCCAAGTGCGCCACGCGGCGGGGTGGAAAAATAAAAGAAAAAGCGTTGACGGCATTATAAAGGATTCGACGCATCAGCGACCCGCGTTTTGGCTCTCCAAGCGTACCGATTGCACCCAAAAAGTCACTACGTCGATTCTCAACGTCCGAATCACCAACGCGCACACCACGCTCAAGCCCAAATGCACAAAAGTCCGGATCCCTAAAAGAGAACCGGACTTTCGTTAAAGCTTAATCGCTAATGGTGTTCGCCTTAGGCAGCGACAGGCTTTGCTTTTTTCTTTTGAAAGAAGTGAAGCAAGGTTACCGTACCCAAGAGGCAGACCACGGCGGTACCCAAGGACAAGGCCAAGTTACCGTGCGTGACACCTGCGACGACGTAGCCGACCGCAGCACAGAAGGCCACGAGCAAGCTGTAAGGCGTCTGCGTTGCCACGTGTTCAATGTGGTTACAGCCAGAACCTGCCGACGAGAGAATCGTCGTATCCGAAATCGGCGAGCAGTGGTCACCGAAGACAGAGCCCGCCAACGTGGCAGAGAGCGCCACCACGGTCAAGGCCGGGTCGATGGCCTGAACCACTGGCACCACGATAGGGATCAAGATACCGAACGTACCCCAAGCCGTACCCGTCGAGAAGGAAAGGAAGGCAGCGATCACGAAGATGATGGCAGGCAAGAAGATCGACCAATCAGCACCACCCGCCGTCACGATACCCTGAACAAACAACGGGGTCTGCAAGAGGTCGCGGCAAACGCCAGAGAGCGTCCAAGCGAGCACAAGAATGATGTTGGCAGGGAGCATCAACTTCATCCCTTCGACAAGACCACTCATGAAGTCAGCAAAGGGCACGAGGCCACGCGGCACATACATCAGGAAGGCCACACCCACGGCACCGAAAGAAGCCCACACCAAAGACGGCGCAGCAGACGAATTACCAAGCGCAGACTGGAACGTATGGTACGCAGGATCGTCACCCCAATAGCCGCCGGAATACATCAAAGACATCACAGCAAAGACAATCAAGGCGCAGATCGGCACAAGCATGTCCCAAAGCGTGCCACGCGGATTGGCGTTAGGCGGCTCGGCAGAGGCCGTTTTCGTCGAATCGGTCAATTCTTCGCCAGACGCAGCACGTTCTTCAGCCTTACGCATCGGACCAAAGTCAAAGTCGGTCACGACGATAAAGAAGACGAGCAACAGGCAGAGCAAGGCATAGAAGTTCCAAGGAATCGTGGCAATAAAGGCTGCCATGTCGCTTTCAAAAGCGGACGACCCCTGCAACGAAGAACCCACAGCCGCAGCCCAGCTAGACACCGGCGCAATAATACACACGGGCGCAGCCGTCGAGTCGATAATGTAGGCCAACTTGGCACGGGCAATCTTATAGCGATCGCTAATCGGACGCATCACCGTACCCACAGTCAAGCAGTTGAAGTAGTCGTCAATGAAGATCAAAACACCCAAACCAGAGGTCGCGGCCAAGGCACTCTTACGACCCTTGATGCGCTTGACGGCCCAGTTACCATAGGCCTTCGTGCCACCAGACATGGCAACCACGTACACCAAAGCGCCCAAAAGGGAGCAGAAAATCAAAATATTGAAGTCGACCTTGTTACCCATCACGGTAAAGGCGCTTTCAAGCGTGCCCATCAGGACATTGCCATCCATGCCAATCGTATAAATAAGGGTACCGGTCAGAATGCCGAGTACGAGGGAAGACAACACTTCCTTCGTCACGAGCGCGAGTACGATAGCCACAATCGGAGGGACGATTGAGAGCCATCCAGCGTTAAACGGTTCCATGAGATCCGAAATCCTCTGTCAATGGTGAATACGAAGAACAACCATTGGTTTCACCCTCTTGATCTCCTATGACTTAAAGGGCGCTTCATTTCACCTTTCGTGATTGAAAAATATTGTGTGATTTAAGACCCACCACCTTGTGGTCTGCGTTTTAAAAAAATGGGATCAAAGCGCAGACAACATGGGCGGATTTTAGGCTGAAGCGAAGTGTACCAAGATGTGACAAAGTGCGCCTAAGATTTAATGGTTCTCTAGGTATGGCGCAAGGTTCGTGAGACATTCTCCTTATGGGAAAGTGCTTATATTTATACAAAACGGGCGTTTTGTATGCACCACGACCTCAAACGCACCACTATGAGAGGCCAAAATGATAAAAGGCTCGAGCGAAAACAGTCGCCCGAGCCTCAATCACCTTATCCGTGCAATTTAAAGACCACGGTAATCTAAGCCAGCCTTGCGGCACGCCTCAGCAACCACAGGATTTTCGTTACCCTGAAGTTTCGCAATACGAGAAGCACGCGTACATTCCCATTGCGTAACGGGATACTGACGGTTCCACTCTTCAATCAAGCGACGTTGCTTATTGCTCATCTTATAGATAGGCGCATAAGCCCCTTCCATATAGAGCATGGCTCGCGCAATCTCACCACGCGCGCGGGCTGGCGGCTCAGCACGACGACCGTCCACCTTCATTTCGCATGAACCAAACGTATTGGCCACATTGGGCATCAATTCGAAGTTGTAGTTCGAACGAATAGCGTTCACGGCACCCACAGCCGGGAAGAGATTAAACATGTCAGCCTGCATCAAGCGGAATTCATGCGAAAGCTTTTCAGCGCAGCGGCGGCCTTTATAGAAGTGCCCCTTATCATTAATGCACTGACCCGAGCCTTCACGCCACTCTTTAAAGGCACGACCAAAGTTTTCAGCGGGCACAACGTGTTCCCACTCTACGCGCGTTGCACGTTCTTTGTGCCCAGGCGTCGTAAAGGTAGATGGTAAATCGACGTTTTTCTTTTTATCAAAAGCGTAACCACAATAAAGCGTCACGCGATGGTCCATATAGACCTTGCGTTCAAGCATCTTTTTAGCGTCACGAAAATCATCATTCGTGGTGTTACCTGCAGCCAATGCGCCTGCAGCGACCGCGGTAGCTAAAAGCGCCACCGTCGCGCGGATGAACGTCATAGAGTTCTCCCTTTAAAATCCAAATTTAAGGTTAAGCGACCTCACCAAGGTCTGTCGCCAAACTTCATGACCTCATCTTACCGATTCGATTTAACTCATGCGTCCTTTGTTTCACAAAAATCCTTTTACGTGGCCAAACCAAAAAGATGGCGCTCTCCTGCCATTTAACAAATGTCCTAGGACATCTAATCAGGATAATGGCATGAGTGGTTTTATAACCACCGTTTGGGGCTTTCAAGTCTCAAGCCTTTTTTGCAACATCGTTCTCTCGACCTCTGCTTTGACGCACTGCGATGGAACCCCTGTGATTGATGCACGTCATGACTGAATGGAGTCGCCGAACCTTCCTTAAGGGAAGCGCTGCGCTTGGCGCAACGTCGTTGGTCGGCCGCCCTGCCGTGTCAGCGCCGCGACCGTTACCCACCACCTGGGACGAAACGCGAGACGTCATCATCGTTGGCTCAGGCTTTGCAGGATTAGCCGCTGCCATAGAGGCGAAAGCCCTTGGCGCCGATACGCTCATTCTTGAAAAGATGCCTAAAGCCGGCGGCAACTCAGCCATTAACAGTGGCATGTTGGTTGCGACAGGCTGTCCACAGCAAGTCAAGCTGGGCATTGACGATTCACCCACGCTCTTAGCCAAAGACATGCTAGATGCAGGGATGCAGATGAGCCAGCCTGAAAAGGTTGCCTTCGTTGCTAACCATGCCCTAGCCAACTATGAGTGGACGGTGAATGTGCTCGGTGTGACCTATAACGACAAGTTTATTGGTCAAGAGGGCGGCCATAGCGTCCCGCGTTATGTCGTCACAAAAAACGGCACAGGTGCTGACATTGTGACGAAGATGCTCGACAAAGTGGCTCAATTGGGGGCAGACATTCGGTGCGCCACCTACGTTGAACACCTCTTTAAAGACGACGAAGGTCGGATCGTTGGGGTTCAAGTTCGCGAAGGTTGGCAGTTTCCCGACAAAGACACTGGCGTCACCAAAACGATTCGTGCAAAAAAAGGCATCGTGCTTTGCTACGGCGGGTTTGCTTCTGATGTTCGCTATCGAGAAAGGCAAGATCCCAAGCTCACCAAGGCGATCGACACCACCAATCAACCGGGGGCGACCGCTGAGCTGTGGCGAGAAACCAGTCGCATAGGTTGCGCGCAAGTGCATAACGACTGGATTCAATGCACACCTTGGAATCACCCTGACGAAATAGGCATGGGACTCGGTTGGACCTTCTCGCAGTCTGGGGCTGCTGAGTATGGGCTTTGGGTTTCCACGTCAGGTAAGCGGTTTGTGAATGAACTCGCTAACCGAAAGGTTTGTTCTGATGCGATTTTGGCGCAAGAAGCTCATGGCTTTAGCGCCTTTGCGCTTTGCAACGAACCAAACCTTCAGGCCTATCGGGCATCGCGCCCAGGTGTGCTTGAAGACTTATTGAGACGGGGCATTGTGAAGGTTTATCCGATGCTCACCGATGTCGCCGAAGCGCTCAAAATTCCCGCTTCGATGCTTCGGGATACCGTCGACCGTTTTAACGAAGCCGTGGTCAACAAACATGACCCCGACTTCGACCGCTCGTTTAACCGCGTGCAAGCACCTTTGATTCAAGGTCCCTGGTACGTGGCTCAAATGAGTCCGAAGGTTCATGACTGTATCGGCGGCCTCGTGACCGACCTTCAGTGTCGAGTGTTAGACATCTCGACGAGCCTTCCCATACCAGGGCTTTATGCCGCTGGAGAGGCGACGTCTGGCGTTCATGGCGCCGTTCGCCTCGGTGCATGTGCCACGCTTGACTGTCTTGTCAACGGACGAATTGCCGGACGAGAGGTCGCGATACGTGCACCAACGTAAAAGTTTCGGATCGGTCGCTAGGTTAATTTCTCCTCCTAACCTAGCTGATCAATTTTTACCGGCTCAAGGCTGTCCTTGGGCCGGCTTTTTTTGTGCGCACGACCTTATGTCGCTTTGAAGCAACTACCAGCCATCGGCCGCCATCATGCCCGCAATCCGGCCAAAGACCAAGGCATCTAAGAGCCCACAAGACGTGAGACGTGCCACACCGTGCAATCCTCCCGTCACTTCGCCCGCCGCATAGAGCCCTGAGATCGGTCGATCGTCTTCAATCGAAAGTACGCGCGCATAGCGATCAATCGCCACACCACCGCCACACAAATGCACCTTTGCCAAAATATTGCTGATGTACCAAGGCCCCTCTTCAATCGCAACGGCATCGCGTTCAATGGGTCGTCCCATGGCATCACGGTCTGCCCCCGCTTGCAAAGCTTTGTTGTAGGCTCTCAAAGTAGCCAATAAACGCTTATAAGGAATCCCGTTATCGTGTGCGAGGTCATCTAACGTCGGGTAGCGTCGCACTAAGCCGCGCGCCACGAGTTTTTCAACGTCTTTGGCGCTAAAGATCACGCTTCTAGGTCGCTCGACGGCTCTGGCGTCAGCTAACGCATGGCAATGGCCATTTTGACTTAAGACATCCAAAATAGCGTGCGTGCGCACATTACTTGCTGCGCGTTCATTCACAAACCGTTCGCCCGTTTCTCGTTGGATCCATACGCCACGCGCCGCAGCACAATAGCGTGCAAAGCGCCAAGCGTTGCCAGGCCCCTTTTCGTCTGGGCTCGCGTCTGGAAAACAATGAATATATTGAAGATGTAGTGTCCAAGCACCAATGGCAGAGAGTTCTCGAATGACTTCTGAGGTGCTGCCCGGTTGCGTCGTCGTGCCAACACGTTCTGACAAACGCCAGTTTTGCATCATACGCATACCGATGTCAGTTCCAAAGCCGCCTGACGTGATGACTAATCCGCGACGCGTCCCTAAGTAGCGCCCAGGTCCCGACTCGGACGTTGAACCGTCCTTCACAAGACACCCTCTTACAATGCCAGTATCGGGATCTCGCACGATATGAACGAGTTGCGTATTAAGGCGAATCTCAACACCCATCGCCACACAACGCTCATAAAGCGGATAAATAAGCCCTTCCCCAGACCCTGTTTTGAGAATCGCGCAACGACGCACACTATGGCCTTCGTCATATTCAACACGGTCGTCATACCACTGAACACCGAGTTCCTGCTGCGTCCATAAAAAGGTTTCAAGGGCTTTGTTGGCCAAAATGCGAATGCGATCAGGTTGGTTGATCGACCCGAGAGTGAGTAGGTCTTGCTCAAAGCGTTCAATCGAATCATTGAGCCCCGCTTGAATTTGCATGGGCGTGCCTGGCACGGCCATCATACCTGCACTCATCACAGAGTTGCCGCCAATATTGCCCATCTTTTCGATAAGCAACACCTGCGCTCCCGACTTCTTAGCTTCAAGCGCCGCTGCCAACCCCGCTGCCCCGGCACCCACAACGATCACATCCCAGACTTCATTGGGTAGTCGTGTGGGTTGAGGTTGATGCCAGGCGCGATCATAGTCGCTCGCTGCACCACGGCGTAGATCGGCATAGTGATTCATCGCTTAAAAGCCTCCCGCCTCAATCTGACGAATACGACGCACGGCTTGCGTCAACCCCGCGGCCCCACGCACACCCAACTTACGGCACGCTTCAGAGCGATGCACCTGCACGGTCTTAAAACTCAACCCACCCAAACGTTCAGCGACTTCACGGTTTAAAAGGCCTTCAGCAATCAAGGCAGCCACCTCACGTTCTCGTTGCGTCAACGTTTGCCAACGCGCCATATCTTCCATAGGGTTTGAAGTGGGACCACTAGAACGCTCTAACGCACGATAAATCGCTTCCATTAAACGCGCGCGATCTGCCGTTTTTTGCACAAAGGCCACCGCTCCTTTTTGCATCGTATCGACAGCCATATCAATATCGCCGTGCGCAGACAAAAAGACAATCGGTAGCGCAATCCCGCGCTGAATCATTTCTTCTTGAAGTTCCAACCCGGTCATCCCATCCATACGAACGTCTAACAAGAGGCATCCCGGCACAGAGGGACTGTCACCCGTCAAGAATTCACGAGCGCCCGGATAGGTCACTGTCTGCAACCCTTCTTGTTGAATCATAAAAGCCAAAGATTCTCGAACACTTTCTTCATCATCAACAATGCGAATCAACGGACCTTTAGAGCCTCTCATCTTTTTATCCTTCTTGGTTTACGACACTGGTCGTATTGGTTTTTGCTTCAATCTCTTTCGTCTTGGCAATCGGCAACGTCACGATCGCCTTGGTACCATGCGGCTCGGCACGTTTAAAGGTTAAACGTCCCACATAGCCTTCGGCCAAATTTCGTACAATCATGACCCCGAGTCCCAGGCCATTGGCTTTGGTCGTCCGAAGAACACTCTCACCTAACCGGTCAAACGCTTCATCCGTCAATCTTGGGCCATTATCTTCGACCGTCAAGACAGCCATGTTGTCACTGATCTTCACAGCGACTCGCACGCAAGCATCGGGCTGATTGGCTGCGGCCTCTGCCCCATTTTTGACTAAGTTCATCACAATAAGTTCAAGATCCATCGGATCCATCACGACCACAGGGTCAGCCATCTCGCCTGTTTCGACATGTACCATACGCGCTTTTCGTGAAGCGCGAAAGTCTTTAAGAACCTTTTGCACCGACGTCCCTAAAGGCATCGGCTGACGATTAGAGTGTCCCTGACCGTATGAGCGAACACGATCCAAAATCGCTGCTGCGCGCGTTGCTTCACGACTGATGCGATCGATCGCATCAGACACATCCTCCAAGGTCTCAGGTTCATCTTCAATCACGCGTTGAGCGCCTCGTGAGAGATTTTGAATGGCTGCCAAGGGCTGCTTCATTTCGTGTGCCACGATACTTGACATCTGACCCACAACCCCCAAACGTTGCAGGGCTTCAAATTTTTCTGTCGTCTCTCTCGCTTGTTGTTCGGCAGCCTGTTGCATGGCGTGCACGCGTTCAAGTTCAGCCGTACGGCGACGCACCAACTTTTCAACCACCACACCGCGCACAAAAAGCCCCATCAAAATGAAGCCTAAAAGCGTAATCCATGGCCAGAACTCTCGCCAAATACGCGCTAGAGTCCACTCGCGTAAATAACTGTAAGGACCCACCTTGAGGCGCTTTAACATATCAAGCGCTCTCGAATAGTCGGTCGTCATACTCCAATACTGACCCCAAGCATTGACGGGCTTCGTCAGTAATAAAGCTGTCACCTCTCGAGCGGTCTTTTCAGGTAACGAATCGGTCGACGCTAATAACCAGCCTGGATATGCCTCGGTCGAGTGCATGCATCGAAGGCCATCGTCCCCCCCTGGATGCACGATGACTCGCAATTCGTTACGGTAATCTTCGCTACCCGCACGCCACAAATCTTCTAAGTAGCAAGCACGTACCACCCCGGCATCCACATCCCCTTTCAAAACGCGTTCAATCACTTGACGCATATGAAGGGGCTCTTCGCGCACAATTTGACCAAAAAAATGATCAGGCTCTTCACCCATAGCGACCAGTTCAGCGTTAAGTTCCCAAATCCCGGGCGTTAACTCGTCTGTCATCGCTGCCAAGCGTTTGCCTTTTAAATCCTCGAGGGTTTGTAAATCCTCACGTTCAGCGCGCACCACCACAGCAGCCCCTGCCCCAGTATTTGCACTCTCAGCCGTATCTGAAACCAACGAGGCGAGGTCACGCAATTTGCCAGCTTCTTGTAAATAAAGTGCTGCGCTTGTTGCCACTAAGTCGAGTTCACCCGCCTCAATCTTAGCGCTTAAGGCTTTAGGCCCCATATAGTTGATGTCAAACTGAACACCAGGCAACTTCCAGGCCAAATATCGAAACGACTCGTCAATAAACGTGCCGTCATACCAGGGCGGCGAATAAGCCAAAATACCCACACGTAATGTAGGGCGATCAGCTTTACTTTGAACGACTTGAGGCACGACCTCATTGGCGCAGGTCGGCATCGAAAAGCTAGCAACCCCAAACGCCACCGCACTCGCCAAAGCTACAAAACCTTGACGCGTTAGCCGTCGCAGGCAACAACGCATCCGCGTTGGTGCAAGCCACCAACGGGTTTGGTAAGCAGTCAATGGCAAGAAACGCAAGGGGGGCTCCAAACTATGAGTCAAAGAAGATAGGCAACCGTCGACATCTGACTCGGTCACTTTAAGTCTTATTGTAGAGGGTCGGCATATTGGCTCGCAAAATCGCCATTGTTCGATCGCGTGAGCCAAAACCCGGCACCCCTCGTGACAATTGTAAATACCCTCGAAAACCCTAAAACACCGCTCAGAGAGGAATAGGTTTAAGTACAAGCGTTCAGTCACTCATTGGCGCAAATTTTCTTTACAAATCTCCATCGAAAAAAGGGGCTTTATCATTTGCGAACGTTTCTCACTTACGATATATTTCTTTTCAACGAACGACGGCTTACCACCGCAAACGCCTGAGGGGTCGGGCAAGGTGGGACAATCGAATGAGCATCGATTAGCCGAAATGATGTGTGTTTTCTCCTGCGCATCCGCTGTCGTTTATGAGGGTTGGAAGAGCGATCGGTAGGCATACCGGTCGCTCTTTTTTTCGTTTTTTTTCTAGCCCCCCTCAGACGTTCATGACCACTTAAGCCTCCGCGTAACAATCTCCCGTCGAATGTAAAAGATTGTTTTAGTTTCTGCGAACAGTTCTCATTTCCGATACAGTTAACTCATCAAACAACGGCAACGAAGTTTTCTTGAGGGGTCAGGATTCTTTGTGAACCGAATATTCGGTGCAAGGCCAACAGTCGTTTTTATCTCCAGCGATCTGTCCGTTGTTGAAAGCAATTTTGATGGTCGATCGGCAGGCATGCTGATCGACCTTTTTTTTCGATCAAAAGCGCAGCGACTCATTCATTCGGCAAAGCCGCCATTAAGCGCTGTAGTGCAGCCTCACATTGCGGTGAGCCATTTCGAGCGCCTAAGTGATAGATACTCGCCGCTTGCTTTAAGTTTTCGAGTGATCCAAGCGCCTCCACGCGCGCAGCGACCTCTTCAACCGCGAACGGCTCTCCAATACTCGCAAGCCAATATAGATCAGGATTGAGCGTTTCGAGCATGTCGTTTGTGAGTGGCAACGTCTCGTACCACGGAAGTGCCTTTACGTAGGCCTCAAGATATTCGATACTCACGGCCTTCACTTCATACCAAAAGAAGCGCCGAACTTCAAACGCAATGCAACGAGCTAACGGTGTTTCTCCAAACATCTCCACGATTGCGTTAGCAACCGCTTCTGCCGACAGGCCTTGATGAATCCAAAGTCGAACCAGCTGTACGCAAAGCTCGTAACCTTCTCGCGTTAGCCAATCATTAGGATAGTTCGCCTGCTTGGCCTCTTGAGGCAACGCTGCCAGGAGCTTTCTAACAAAGCCTTCCACCATAGCTCGCGCAAGAGGTTGTAAATCTAGATCAACACAATAAAAGAGCCAGCGACCATCCGCATAAATTGACTCGGCCATGGCTCTTTGTTGAGCTACTGGTGTGTCTGGTGTCAGGGCGTCAAGGCCATGGGCCGCACGCAAAAATCTGGCGGCCGCCTCGCAACGCCCTTCGTATTGCTTCAGCGTCTCAAGAAAAGGTCGTTCGCCACAAAATTCGCCCAACATGGCACAGGCCATCAGATCATCAGCTGCAATCGACGGCGAGCGACTCAATGCTTGATTTAGGACATAAAACTCATTCACTCGAACGCGAGCCATATTCATCACACGACCTCCAAAAAAGGACTACTAACGCATGACTGTAATCATAAAACGACAAAATGGAAATCCCTCTTTCTATCTACTCGATAAGAAAAATTTATGAGCCTCACTCAGACCGCCCGAAGGTCGTCAGAATCACCAAAACGCTTAACATTCGTTACATCTTTCACGAATTTAGTTCTGTTTAAGTGTTGCGAACGGTTCTCATTTACGATATATTTATTTCCAACAAACAACGACATCTTGTCGAAACCTGAGGGGTCGGGATTGGCAAGAAATCAGAATGTTCTGGTTATCGTCCTTGTAATGTGTTTTATCTCCTGCACATTATTCGTTGTTACAGCTATTTTGATGGTCGATCGGCAGGCATGCTGATCGACCTTTTTTTTCGCCATTCTGTCGCAACGTTCGTGTGCTTAAGACAGCATCCTCTCGTTTTTGTTAAAGTGAATCATCCGTAGGCTTTTTTTCAAGAGGCACGCATGTCTGACCTTTTTCCGACCATTTTTGGTGGTGCAGCTTTGATCACCGGGATTGCCCTCTTTGTGACTGGCATCAAACATACCTTTAACGCCATGACGTTACGCACCAAAGGTCTTAAAGCCACAGCCACCATTGAGCGCGTCGATGTGCGTGAAACGATGATGCATCGTGACGACCAACCGGTCACCGTGTACTACTACACAGAGGTGGTGAAATATACGACCTGGGACGGTCAAGTGATGGTCATTAAACTCCCCGAAAAGAACGAAAGCGAACACCGTGGGCAAATCGGCGATAGGATCGAGATTCGCTATAACCCAGACCGCCCGACTTTAGCGACCCCTGTTGTCGGGAGCACCATGGGCATCATTGGTCCCATTTTGATTGTAGCTGGGCTTGCCTTAAGCGGCTTTGCGGGCTGGTTTATCCTGCAAAATGTCACGTTTTAACGACATCGATCGCCAAAATTCAGAGGGCGCACTCATGAGAGAACGCCCTTATTAATCGTTCTTTTGGGCCAGTTCATGCACTAGGTCGACAAAATAGTCCACACCGCGAATAGCCTTCGTCATCACCAAATAACGACCATTGACAACATAGCCTGGAATCCCTTGGATCTTGGCCACCTCTATTAAACCCTTCCACTCGTCAGCCAATTGAATCGCCGCAGGTTGATTAGCTTTATTGAGTAGCACATCCTTTTCGAGCCCCGTGGCCTTGGCGGCAGCCAACACAAACCCATCCGTGCTATTTGACCAACGTTGACCTTGACGATGGTAGCCCTCGTACCACGCATGCTTCGCTCGACTATAAAGCGACGTAGTATCGTTTACCGAACGCCCAGCCGCTTCGTCTTCTAGCCACAGACTAGCCAAGATTTGGCTCGCCAATCGGCCGTGCTGGCCCTTACTCTCAATATGAATAGGCACAAGCTTGAGGTGTGAGTCGCTAGCAATACGTGGCATCACCTCTGGGTCAAAGGCCTCATCAAACCTAAAGCAAAAGGGGCAACTATAAGACCAAAGTTTGATGATCGTACCTTGAGCATTTGCAATCGGTGTCTCGAGCCTCACATACTGTTTACCTTCAACCGCTGCCGCGTGCGCGAGCGAAGTAGAAAAACATACGGCACCTATTGCACCGAGCAATAAAGAACGACGATTCATCAAGAGCCCTCCAGATCATATTGGTCTTATTAGAAATTTAGGCTACCATCTTAGTCCTCTTAATTAAGCTTGTTCGATTACTGCTCGACTTCTATATATTTCATTACACATTTGCAAAAAAACGAAATACATAAAAAAGTGACACGGGCTTTTGACTTCCCGTGCCACCGTAAGCATTTAACAACCTATCACGAGCGATCTGTTGTTTTGGCCTTAGTCTTTACGCTTGTTGTTCGCAAAGAAGTTAGCCGCCTGAATATCTTCAGTGCGAATCGTAAAGACCTGGTTCGTGAGCGACTCGGTCAAGGCTTCAGCATCATTCATCACCTTGAGGTTGAAGTCGTTCAAGAGTTTCTTCGCAGCCTTCGGATCCTTCTTCACAACTTTCATGTATTCGTCTTCCATCTTGGCCTGAGCCTTGGCAGTATCCGCTTCAAAGGTCTTGTAGGCAGCCTGCACGATCGGCGCAAGCTTCTGGTAGTCAGTCATAACCAAGGTCTGGAGCTTGCGATACTTCCAGTAGATGGATTCACTGTCAGCCTTATCAGTACCCATGCCGTAGTGCGCCGGATAGCTTTCGAGGCCATGGTAGTAAGGCACGTAGCAAGAAAGGTCGGCCATACCGATACCAACATAAGCCACTTCACCGATTTCCTTCGGCAACCACGGACGAACCTGCATGACGTGAGATTCATACGTGCGGAAGACGCTAATTGGACGCCACGGTTCCTTGCCATTTAAGACCGGGTTGTACGGATCGTGTTCAGTGCCTTGATAATGGTTACGAAGCACCGTCTTCATGTCTTCAACCGTGAGCTTCTTTTCTGGCTTCAGATAGACCGGATACGTACGGCCTTCGTCAGGCTTTTGTTCAAGCGACGGATTAAAGAGCTTCTGAATCTGCCACACGCGTGGGTCGTTATAGACGCGGTCACGACCGTCGTCACGGCAATAGGCCTTCGAGAAGTTGAATGCGCCGTCCTTGGCCGGATCATAGAAACCATGCTTCGTCGCGAATTCGATCAAGGTCTTAGAGCCCATGAATTCGTCGCTCTTCGGATCATATGCTTGTAAGCGACCCTGGTTACCCGAGGCAAAATACATGTCCTTTGGCGTACGGTGAGCCATCCACTGATGACCCGTACCCGTTTCAAAGTACCAAACTTCCTTCGGGTCGACAAAGACAACACCAAAGCCTTCTCCCGCACCGATTGTTTCAACGATTTCACCCAAAATCTTGATGCCTTCACGAGCGGTCTTGGCACGCGGCAAAATCACGTCATGAATATCGTCTTCGGTGATGCCCGTTGCTTCGTTATAAGGATCGATCTTCAGCGCATCGTCACGCGCAAAAATGGATTCAGTGCCCGAGATACCGACACCAGCTTCGTTATAACCGACGGCACCATGCAACTGCGTCTTCCAGTTAGGCACGGTGGTGTAGCGCATACTGTTCTTTGGCAAGGGATACTCAAAATTCGTTGCGCCATCATGGTCCTTCGTGCGATAAACACCCGTCTGATTGGTCTTAGCCGGATGGATCACGAAGTGCTGTGCCTTGAGTGCCGAGCTATCTGCAGCACGCGCAATCAAGAACGAACCGTCAGCCGTTGCGCCTTCACCTACGACCACGGTCGTGCAAGCCAAAGCAGAAGCAGAAAGTGCGCTCGTTAGCGCAACAGCCAAAGCGAGTTTACGAAAAAGCATGTCTCTTTCCTTATAGTCCTACGCGCTGATCTATTGGTCTGATATCAGCGTGAGGCGGTGTTTGCGCCTGACATTCCAAGACTCAGAGCTCCATCCTGTTCGCACCGTGGGCAGTCCAACGATTCATGTAAATCACGGGTGAACGCCTCTCGTGAGGCAACTTTTGGATTTTCGCGATCTGAGGTGGCGGTCCAGTCTAGACAACAAACGAAGTGAATCGTCAGCCTGTCGATTTAGGTAATTCATCTTAGATCCGCGTTTTAACCCTTCGCAATGACGACTCGGGCAAACGCTGATCTAATTGTTTCTAAAGATGTCTCAAGCGTCACTCAAGACTTGATATCGGCTCATGTGTCATATTCCAAAAAGACGCAACAGTTATTACAATATCGGTGACTTTGCGGTAGGACGCCCAACCCTCAGCGTTCCCGCCTCTTATTGATTGACAGGAGATCGCATGACTCAGCACATGCCGCAGGATGTTCGCGTTGCCATTGACGAGAACAACCCTGCCATTTATCGAGATGAAGCGCTTTGTGTTACTTGCCGACTTTGCGCGGGGGTATGTAACGAATATATTGGTGTGAATAGCGCTTATGAGCTCGCCAAAACCAATAACCGCTCTGTTTGCATTCATTGTGGCCAGTGCATCCCCGTCTGTCCGACCAATTCCCTTCAAGTCAAATCTTCTCGCGATGAGGTGGCTCGCGCGATTGCAGACCCCGACAAGATTGTCATCTTCTCGACGAGTCCTTCTGTGCGCGTTGCGCTCGGTGACGAATTCGGTTTGGATGAAGGGGCGTTTGTTGAAGGCAAGATGATCGAATTGCTGCGTCGTATCGGTGGCGACTATATCCTTGATACGAACTTCGCTGCTGACCTCACGATTTGCGAAGAAGCGGCTGAACTCATTCAGCGCGTAACCAAGGCAACAGGTCCTTTGCCCCAATTTACGAGTTGTTGCCCGGCCTGGGTTCGCTATTGCGAAACCTTCCACCCGGACATGATTGAGCATATTTCGAGTGCCAAGAGTCCGATCGGCATGCAGGGTCCCACAGTCAAGACCTACTTCGCCAAGAAGATGAACTTGGATCCCAAGCGCATTGTCCATGTAGCAGTCACGCCTTGCACGGCCAAAAAAGCTGAAATTCTTCGTGACGAAATGAATGCCGCGGGTCGCCTGTTGGGTGATCCGGCCATGCGCGACACTGACTACGTCATCACGACGACCGAATTGGCTGATTGGGCAAAGACCGAGAAGATTGACTTTAAGGCGCTCCCCGATGGCAAATACGACCGCTTCATGGGCGAAGGCTCTGGCGCAGGTGTCATCTTCGGCAACACGGGTGGCGTGATGGAAGCCGCGCTTCGTACGGCCTACCGTCATTTAACTGGCGAAGTCGCCCCCGCTCAACTCTATGAACTCACGCCCGTACGTGGACTTCAGGATGTCAAGGACGCCACAATTTCCATCGCTGGCAACGACATCAATGTCGCCGTCATCTACGGTACGGCCGCTGCTGGTCAGTTCCTTAACAAGCTTCGTGCAGGCGAACTCGAGAAGGTCTATCATTTCGTTGAAGTGATGACTTGTCCGGGCGGTTGCATTTCTGGTGGTGGTCAACCCTCTACCTTTGGTGCTTCTGCAGACGCTCAGCGTGAAGCCCGTATTGAAAGTCTTTATGCGCGTGATCGCGCCATGGATTGCCGTACAAGTGACGACAATCCTGAAATCAAAGCCCTGTATCGAGATTTCTTTGGCGAGCCTTTGAGCCCCCTAGCCGAAGAACTTCTTCATACTTCGTATACCGACAGAAGTCGCGATTTAGGAGAAAACAAAATGTCTTATATCTGCAAGGTTTGTGGCTATATCTATGAAGGCGATGAATTGCCTGAAGGCTACATTTGCCCGCTTTGCCATAAGGGTACCGAAGTCTTCGAAAAGATCGAACCCAAGGCTCCGGCTGCTCAGGGCGAAAAGACGCTTGCTGGCACCAAGACCGAAAAGAACTTGCAGGCCGCTTTCGCCGGTGAAAGCCAGGCTCGTAACAAGTACACGTATTTTGCTGAAGTCGCCCAGCGTGAAGGCTATGAACAGCTCGCTGAAATCTTCTTGAGCACCGCTCGTAACGAACAGGAACACGCTCGTCTTTGGTTCGCTGCGCTCGGCGGCATCAACGGTACCGCTGCCAACCTCAAGGCTGCCGCTGAAGGCGAAAACTACGAATGGACCGACATGTATGTCCAGTTCGCTAAGGATGCTGAAGAAGAAGGCTTCCCTGAACTCGCTGCCAAGTTCCGTGCCGTTGGTGCGATCGAACGCGCTCACGAAGAACGCTACCTCAAGCTTCTCAAGAACGTCGAAATGCAGCAGGTCTTTGAAAAGGCTGGTGAATGCATGTGGGAATGCCGCATCTGCGGTCACCTCGTCGTTGGCACGAAGGCTCCTGAAGTTTGCCCGGTCTGCGGTTATAGCCAGGCCTACTTCCAAGTTCGCGCTGAAAACTACTAAGCCGACCGACAACTTAGTCGTTAGCTAAACACTCAAAGCCTATAGCGATCTTTCGTGTCGCTGTAGGCTTTTTTGTTACCACCAAAGCCTTGTGATGCAGCATTATCAAATTTAAGCGTCACCTGACGCGCCAATGTAACAAATTCTGACTTCAATCACTTCGCCGTGAGAGGCGCTTTTGCTCTAAAGGCTGAATACGCCTTGAGGCTCGACACAATTCTCTTAGTGTACGACGCTTGACGCCCGCTAGTTCATCCTTTAAAACACAGTCACTCTTGTCGTTTTAAGGATTTAAACCATGACCACACCCCGTCAAATCATCGACACACTACGTAGTGAAGGAGATGACAGCACTCCCATCGACGTCTTGGCCGCTTTAGAGGACGGCGAAGCCCTTGGCAACTACAATTGGCATCCCTCTGAAATCAAAGCCGCCCAAGATTTGCTACAAGGCGTTCAAACTTGGCACGAGTATCGCCTGCGCCTTAACAACACCGAGACCAAGCCTCACGTCACAATTATCCCGCGTCACTGACCTTTAAGGTCGTTTGGAGTAAAGGATCAAAGCGCACCTTTTGGCTACAAATGATCCTTTACTTGAAGGATCAAACCCTCAACAAATCCTCTGAGAGTAAAGACATCAACTTTCGTCAAACAGGTCTTTAGAGGATCACTCTAAAGCGACATTGCGCGACTTTTACAATCCCTCCATCGTTCATTTTTTAGGAGTTCTATTGTGAAAGCCTCACGCTTAAGTCATGTCCTCGACACGCTGCTAACGCAACCCTGGGCGGTGTTTATTTGGGGCGCGCCAGGGATTGGCAAAAGCTCGTTAGTCCGCCAGGTCGCCGAGCGTCATCAGCTGCCCATTATTGATATCCGCGCCTCGTTGCTTGATCCAACGGATCTGCGAGGCATCCCGATGCTTGAAAACCATCGTGCCGTTTGGTGCCCGCCCTCCTTTTTGCCGACACGAGACATGGTGCCTGGCATCCTCTTCTTGGACGAAATCAATGCCGCACCACCTTTGGTACAGGCAGCGCTTTACCAGCTGATTTTGGATCGACGCATCGGCGAATACGAGTTACCGAAAGGTTGGCACATCATTGCCGCTGGTAACCGTCGTGAAGACCAAGCGGTCACGTTTAAGCTCTCTAGCGCCTTAGCGAATCGTTTCATTCATCTCAATATGGAGATCGATCATGACGACTGGCATGATTGGGCGGTCAAACAAGGCATCATTCCAGAAATCACAGCTTTCTTACAATATCGACCACAGCTTTTGACCGCGAAAGCGGACGGCCAACAAGCCTTTGCAACACCAAGAACGTGGGAGATGGCGAGCGACGTCATCAAGCAGTTTGGTGCCATCGTTGACGCACGCGACGTGTTGCCAGGCATCATTGGTCCGAGCGCCGCGGTTGAATTCATGACCTTTGCCAAGAAGTCTGTGATGCGCCAAGAAATTGATGCGCTCATTGCCGATCCGACCAATGCGCCACTTCCTGACCAACTCGATCGTCTTTGGGTACTCGTAAACTTTTTAACCGCTCAGTGCACCAAGGATGAAGTACTTGACGCTTGTGTCGCAGTATTACCTCGACTGCCTACCGAATTTGCCATGGTCTTGATTAGAGACCTCATCAAAAAGAAGCCTGTGGTCGTCAAGCATCCTGCCGTTATCGACTTTATCAAGACACATAAGATCGTTTTATTCTGAGTAGACCGCTATGCTTGATACCGACACTCGACTTCAACGTGCACGTGTGCAGCTTTGTCTAAAGCAACCCTACTTGGCTTCAGCTCTCATGCGATTTCCATTGGTCGAAACATCAGTCGTTAAAGATATAGCGACGGATGGCTACCACTTCTTTTGGAATCGCACCTACGTTGAGTCCATTAACGACCAACAGTTGCGCGGGGCGCTTGCGCATGTCCTAATGCATATCTTGACGCAAAGCGTTGGCCGTCGCCAAGGACGCCGCATGGATTTATGGCGCCAAGCGACAGACTATGCCATCAATCCTGTCCTCAAGGCCTTTGGCTTTAAGTTGCCTGATGACGCGCTTTTCGATCTACGTTTCTCAAGGCTCACTGCCGAAGAAATCTATGAGACTTTGTACAAAGAAGCGTCCAATGGTCAAAAAACCTCACCCAAGAAGCAGCAAGGGACTTCGAATGTAGCCAAAGACATATCACAGCAATGTCGGCAAAAGGATCAGCCTTCGTCAAACGACACAGGACAAGCAGGCGTTGTCCCTGCGCTCTCCGACGACCTCGTTGATCCTAATTCGCTTGAAGGTCTGAGATGCCGTGCCTTTACTCCCAACGCGCCAGACCAAGAAGAAATTCGCGAGACAGCCGAATCGTTGTTCTTAGAGACGAAGACAAAACTCCAAGAGGCTGGTAAATTGCCTGGTGCATTTAGCCAGCTCTTTGAGGCGAGTAATAGGTCATCGGTGAATTGGCAGGCGCTCCTTGCCGACTGGCTTTATGACACACTTAAAGACGATTGGAGTACTTGGCCGCCCGCCAAAAAGCATATTGCGCGTGGACTCTATCTGCCTAGCGTAGGTCACCCAGCACCGATTCGTTTGGTCATGCTGATCGATACCTCAGGCTCCATGTCTGACGAGATGCTTCAACGCATTTTTGCCGAAGTGCGTAGCTTTCGCGATACGTTTCCGACCGCCTTTACAATCGTACAAGCCGACGTTCAGGTTACGCGCGTTGATGATTACGAGCCCTATGAAGATTTTGACGAGACGGCCATCAAACTATGCGGTCGTGGCGGCACGAACTTTAAGCCATGCTATCGGTGGGTTCAAAAGCATCGCTCTGACGAACCCGTGGCCATCATCCACGCTACCGATGGTTGGGGTACTTTTCCGACCGAGTGCGACCATCCTGTCATTTTTCTTGTGCCTCGAGAAGTCGCTAAAGCGTGTCCTAACTTGCCACAATTTCCGGTTTGGGGGCATAGAGTGGTCGTTTAATCTTAAAAGCCCTTCGTTTGCCAAATTGAAGTTCAGCAAAATCCGATAGACTTGAGCCTTCTTGTGACCTTTCGTTGAGTGATGTATGTTGCCAATCCCACCCAATGCGACCCGACTATCAAACCGTTTGAGAGCGCTGATCGGTGCGCTTGGCCCCGTCATAACGATCGAGGAAGTCGCTTTTTTTGTGCGTGTTATTAGCCAACTACTCGACGAAGGTCGCTCAGAAAGTGAGTGCGTAGTTACGCTACTTTCCCTCTCCATTAAAGCTCATACGGACGACATCGAAGCGCTTGCGACGCCCGATGAGTTAGCGCTAGCTACTAAGTTGGCGCTAGCCATGATGGATCCAAAGAACCTTACAGCCCTAACCGACGCGCAACGCTATGCGCTCTTGACCGTCGCTGACCTGAGGCTTTTGGATCTCATCAACCATGCCGAACGCCATGGTGGCCCAGAAGACGGTTGGCTCGAAGCACCGCACGAAGTCGTTGATCCGTTTTATGACCTTTACCGCTTCGCACCATCGCATCCTTTGGCGCAACGACTCATGCGCCATTTGCTCGATTGGATTCGTGTCTTGCAATATGAGCCCACCTGGGCATTATCGCAGCGTCCCGCTTTTTGGCTCATCGCACCGACAGGAAACAAAGATCTGCGGATGCTCTACGACGTCTTTCGAAATGCAGGCTTTTTGATCGGCAAAAACGCACGCCATAAAGGTCCGGCCACCATCGATCGCATCGACAGCCACGATGTTTTAGTGGTGAGTTGCGCCATGGCACATGAAAGCGTCTTTCGTCGCTTGATGACATCAATTGCGGCACGCTACCCGTTCATCTACTTGCGTGAAATGGATCAGGCGCGTGAAGGACGAGGATTTCTCTGGGAAAAAATGCCGCAAAGTCTATTTCGAAAAGGACTCATCTTTAAGCGCATGGAAGTCTTTGCGACACCAGATATTGATCCGTTGCCTGCTTTTCTTGAGGCTTTTGCCGAGAACGCTTAAATCAGGCAAAACACTCTCAAGCGCCTTCACAAGCACACTCATAAACAATCATTATGAGTCTCATTGGGTTTATCTATCGCTGACCGTTACGGCCTTTTGATCGAACGACAAAAGGCTCAATCATGACTAAAGCATACGCCCTCTTCCCTACTGAGAGAAGCTACTCAAAGCCTTAAAACGAACATTTGAACGGTCAAAAGAACGCCTTTCAAGACACGATACCGGGATGCACTCGCAAACCAAAGGCGCCTTTAAGCAACATTCAGTTATCTTTTTTGCCGCTTTGTGCGTAACGAGCGTCACACGCCGCACTTTGCCTTCGTTATGCTTATGAGCATCATGATTTGTCAGCGTGCCTCAGTCCAGGTGAGCCACGCTTGAGACTCAACATTTGGAGCAAAAAATGGAAGAAAAGGACATTATCTTAGAAGCCATGAAAAAGGCCGGTGAACCGCTTAATGCAGGCAAGATTGCCGAATTGACCGGTCTTGATCGTAAGGTCGTTGATAAGGCCATGGCTGCTATGAAGAAGACGGGCGAAATTGTCTCTCCGGTTCGCTGCAAGTGGGAACCAGCTCAGAAGTAATCCGTTAGCACTGATTTCGCCAAAGCATAAAGGCGCTTTCGAAGGTCCTGATTCGTCAGGACCTTCTTTTTTTATGTTTGGATAGGCCAAGCCTAGCGGCAATATAAATTTTTATATTTTCTAACAACTTCTATTGTCGTACTAACATGACGACCTAGGCATTTTTTCGACCTAATCGACTGCTCAGCTTCGGTTTGGCTGTAGCAGGTTATTTATCTTAATTCCTTTTAACTAGGCCTAAAAGTTAGTCAAAACACTCCGTTTAGCCAATGACAAGGCTTTTTCTGCGTCCTATATTGAACTTAATCGCGAGCCAAGAGCATTGTAAATCACGACTGAAACCCGACTGCTCATACAGCTCGCACAAATAAACTTTTCTATGGGAACATTGAAAATGTCTTACATTGATGCTAAGTACGACCTGCTGATTAATGGTGAATGGGTACCTGCCGAAGGTGGCGAAACGTTTGAAACGTTCAATCCCGCCACGGGCGAAAAGCTGGCCGACTGTGCCAATGCGTCTCCGGCCGATATTGATCGCGCCGTCGAAGCCGCACGTGCTGCGTTCCCGGCCTGGTCTAAGACCGCTCCTGCTGAACGCGCCAACCTCCTTTTGAAGGTGGCCGACCTGATTGAAGCCAATGCTGAACGTTTGGCCATGGCTGAAACGCTCGACAACGGTAAACCGATTCGAGAAACCACGCTCGTCGACGTGCCGCTTTCTGTTGACCACTTCCGCTACTTCGCGGGTTGCTTACGTGCCGAAGAAGGCTCTGCTGTCATGATTGACAACAACACGATGTCCATCGTCGTCAACGAACCCGTCGGTGTCGTTGGTCAGGTGATTCCGTGGAACTTCCCGCTTCTCATGGGTGCTTGGAAGATTGCCCCGGCCTTAGCCGCAGGTAACACGCTCGTGATTAAGTCTTCGTCGACGACGCCTGTGTCGCTCTTTGAACTTGGCAAGCTTTTAAACCAAGTGTTGCCTGCTGGTGTCGTGAACATCATCTCGGGTCGCGGTGCTCGTGCAGGTCAGGCCATGCTTGATCACCCTGGCTTTGACAAACTCGCCTTTACGGGCTCGACCGAAGTGGGTTACAAGGTCGCCGAAGCCGCTGCCAAGCGTCTTGTGCCTGCCACGCTCGAACTCGGTGGTAAGTCTGCCAACATCGTCTTTGATGACGCACCGCTTGAAAAGGCCATCGAAGGTGCTCAGATCGGGATTCTCTTTAATCAGGGTCAGGTTTGCTGCGCTGGGTCTCGAATCTTCGTTCAGGAAGGTATCTACGACACCTTCCTTGAAAAACTCTCTGAAGCCTTCAAGAAGATCAAGGTGGGTGACCCGACGGATATGGAAACCCAGATGGGTGCCCAGATTAACGAAGGTCAGCTCAACAAGATCTGCGCTTGCATCGATGTCGGCGTCAAGGAAGGCGCACGCGTCCTTGTGGGTGGCAAGCGTCATGGTGACAAGGGGGCCTTCATGCAGCCCACACTCTTGGTTGACGTCAAAAACGACATGACGGTGGCTCAAGAAGAAATCTTTGGCCCGGTCGCCGTGGTCGTGAAGTTTAAGGACGAAGAAGAAGTCGTTCGTTTGGCCAACGAAAGCGAATATGGTCTCGGTGGCGCCGTTTGGACGCGTGACATCAACCGCGCCATGCGTGTCGCTCGCGACGTTCGCACGGGTCGCATGTGGGTCAACACCTATAACGAACTCCCGGCACACGCCCCGTTCGGCGGTTACAAGAAGTCGGGGATCGGTCGCGAAACCCACAAGATGATGCTCTCGCACTACAGCCAGACGAAGAACATCTTCATTTCGCTCAACGAATCTAAGCGTGGTTTCTACTAAGCGACTGAATAGTTCAGCCTATCAAAAGAGGTCGGTGGTGTCATGCCATCGACCTCTTGTTTTTTGGATGTCGTCAAATGAATATCGTTTAACTTAACGTTTAGCGTTACGAGCATTCAAGCGATCCACCAACGTGTCGCCTTCACCGGTTTCCCAATAACTCGCACTCGCATAGGTACGCATCACAATCGAGGCCGCCTGAATATGAGACCTAAGGGACACATCACGCGCAAATTGCCAAACGCCATCGATCTTTACGAGCGATCCATCATCCACCAAGCGTTTAATGGCTTCACGCACAGGCGCAATCAAACTCGGCGTCGCATCCATGGGTGAACAGCGGCTACCCGCCAAAATCTTAATGCCAGCGCGCAATAACTCAGCTTTCGCGTCCGCCCCACGTCCATGGCAATAAAGGGCTAAACCAGGATGTGCCGCACCATAAGCATCGGCGCTATCTTGAGCGCGTACCGTGAGCCACGCCGGTACATCACCAAACACTGTCGCCAAATCAATCCACGCTTGAGGTAACGATGATTGAACAGGATCCGTTGCAAGGCCATCTAAAAAAGCGACGTTAGGCAGTAAGCTCACAAGATAACGCACGGTCGCTTCATGTTGTTGAGCATTGGCGCAACCCAAAACCGTGACACTCGTAAAAGGCGTGCGCCCCGCTTCGGGCAAATACTGTGTGACCATCTCATCGACCACCCCAGAAGCAACCGCTGCGACCATGCGTCCTGGCAACGCATCAGGCCCCATTAATACCAACACAGCTTCACGGTGCCCGAGTTCAGCCAACGCCTCACGACCTACCCCTTTGGCAGGCAAAACCGAATAAAACACCTCACCCTCAAAGGCCGTCTTTGCCCCAGCGAGCGTGCCTTCGTGAAGCCACAATTGAATATCACGTCGAGCCATGAGCTCAAACCTCCTTTTGTCATTGCGTCCGTCTTGACATTGTACCGAGGCCTTTGAAGTGCCGTAAGTGCCTTTTTCGATTGACGTTTTCTATTGATCTCTTCGCTTTTATAATTAATGAGATTGATTCTCATTTAACCTAAATCAAACTTTTTAACCTCTCGTTTACAAAACCTAGCAACAAAAATCCATAACTTTCCCTCTCTACAAGACGATTCCAACCCAAAACCTTATTTTTACTATGGATTTGCAATGAGAATGATTCTCAGTTATATTCATCTAAGCCCCGTTTTGACTAAACGGAAAGATTCGGTTGGCCGTTCGAAACCATGCTTGAGCGCCTAACCACCTCATTTAAAACTTCATTGAATAAAGGCACATCATGCTGCTTAAAGAATTAAAACCAGGTACCCGCGGTCGCGTCGTTGCCTACAGCAAAGCCTCGCCTGACTACCGTCGTCGTCTGTTGACCTTAGGTGCCGTACCTGGCACGCCGTTTGAAGTGGTGCGTATTGCCCCTTTGGGTGACCCCGTTGAAATCCGCGTGCGCGGCAGCATGATCAGCGTTCGTCGAGACGAAGCGAGCATCATGGAAGTTGAAGCACTTAAGTAATCTTTGCCACCCCTCATTTTGAAGCAACACTATGACAACGAATAAAAAAGCGATCTGCGTGGTCGGCAATCCGAACTGCGGTAAAACCACACTCTTTAATGCGCTCACAGGCGCCAAGCAAGACGTAGGCAACTGGCCTGGTGTGACCGTTGAAAAGAAGACTGGTTACTACACCTGGCAGAATGAAGACGTTGAAATCACGGACTTACCTGGCATCTATTCGATCACACCGTCTGCCGCTTCAGGCGAAGACGAGCGCGTTGCACGTGACTACATCCTGACGGGTGAAACCGAGTGCGTCATCAATATCATCGATGCCTCAAATCTTGAGCGCAACCTATACCTCACCGAACAGCTCATCGAAATGCGCGTTCCGATGATGGTCGTTGTGAATATGCTCGACGTAGCCAAGCAGCAGAAGATGGAAATCCGTCTCAACGAACTCGAAAAGGCCTTAGGTTGCCCGGTCGTTGGGATTGTTGCCTCTCGCGATAGCGGCATTGACGAACTCAAAAATCGTATTCATTCGTTCCTTGAAAATCCGGTCGTACCGCCTGTTCAAGTGCGCTTTGACCAACGCATCCGTGAAACGCTCGACAAGATTGAAGCCGAATTGGCTGTTGCCAATGTCGCTCGTCCGCGTTGGTTTGCGCTTCAGATGGTGGAATATGCGCCTGGCATTGATGAAAAATTGCCGGCAGGCACCTTTGAGCGCGTCAAGCCCATACTCGATCCTTTGTCTGCCGAATTCGATCACGACCTTGACATCGTGGTCGCGACGGCACGCTATCAGACCGTCGAGCAGATTGCTCAAAAAGTCATTGTGCGCACAGGCGAAGTCAAGTCCACGTTGACCGAAAAGATTGACCGCATTGTGCTCAACCGTTGGTTGGGTCTTCCGATCTTCTTATTCGTCATGTACGTGATGTTCCTCTTCACGCAAAACCTTGGCGCCGCCTTTATCGACTTCTTCGATATTTTGGTGGGCGGTGTGATGGTTGATGGGGTCGGCGCTCTCCTTACGTCTATGGGTGCCCCTGATTGGCTTCGCGTGATTTTGGCTAACGGCGTGGGTGGGGGTTTGCAGACCGTTGCCACCTTCATCCCCGTGGTCTTCTTCCTCTTTTTCTTCTTGGCGATCCTTGAGTCGTCTGGCTACATGGCACGCGCTGCGTTTGTCATGGACCGTCTGATGCGCGCTTTAGGTTTGCCAGGCAAGGCCTTTGTACCCCTTCTTGTGGGTTTTGGCTGTAACGTGCCAGCTATCATGGCAACGCGTACGATGGATCGCGCCTCTGACCGCATCATCACGATCATGATGGCTCCCTTCATGAGTTGCGGTGCTCGCTTACCGGTCTATGTTCTCTTTGCGACGGCCTTTTTCCCGACCAATGGTCAGAACCTCGTCTTCGCGCTCTATTTGATCGGCATTTTGGCCGCCATCATGACGGGGCTCCTTTTAAAGAAGGTTGCTCTCCCAGGTGCCGCTTCAGCCTTCGTGATGGAAATTCCGCCCTATCACGTCCCGACCGTCAAGCGCGTCATGCTTCGTACATGGGATCGCTTGAAGTCCTTCGTGATGCACGCTGGCCGTTTGATCGTCGTGATCGTTGCCTGCTTGTCGATTCTTAACTCCATGGGTACTGATGGTTCCTTTGGTAACGAAGACAGCAAGAATTCGGTGCTATCCGAAATCGGTCGTACGATTGTGCCTGTCCTTGAACCGATGGGGGTCTCGAACGAAAACTGGCCGGCTGCCGTGGGTATCTTCACGGGCGTCCTTGCCAAAGAAGCCGTGGTTGGTACGATGAATTCGCTCTATGACAGCATGGCGCGTACGGCCAACGCCGAAGCAGGTATTGCAGCTGAAGCTAGCGAAGAAGAAGAGGCTGGTTGGTCCTTTGCGACGATCGTGACCGAAGCCACGACGGCCGTCAAAAATAACTTGGCTGATCTTGGTGGTGCGCTCCTTGACCCGGCTGGCATTCATGTGGACGACTTGTCTGACACGGCGGCCGCAGCTGAAGAGCAAGAAGTTGCACTCGATACGATCGGCATGATGCAGCAACTCTTTGGTGGTTCGCTCGCTGCCTTTAGCTACCTCTTGATGGTACTTCTCTACATGCCTTGCGGCGCGGCTGTGGCTGCCGTCTGGCGTGAAGCTGGGACGCGTTGGACACTTTTCCTCTGCGCCTGGACGACGGGCTTAGGTTATAGCGCTGCCACGATTATCTACCGCTTGGGTACCTTCGCCGAAAATCCGGTCTACTCTGCCACCGCAATCACGATCTGCCTGGCCCTCTTGGGTGGCATGATCCTCTGGATGAAGAGCTTCGCAAAGAAGCACGGCGGCACGGGTCGTAAGGTCATCCCGATCTTCGCAGTTCGCTAAAGAACACCACCTCTAACCAAAACCCGACGGTGAAAATCGTCGGGTTTTGTTTCATCTTGATGACGGCTCGATGTCTTATCCATGACTTTGAAAGCCTTTGTTAACCAGTGGCCGTTTGGCCACCCAAGTCACTCAACTTCATGTATAGTTCGTTCTGTCAGCAAGACAGACCTCACGAGACGCGAGGACCAACTGTTAAAACTGTAAGTCTTTGAAACACTTAGAGTTTTCAGGTTGCATCAGAAACTGAAGCCTGTTATAGTTGACGTGTTGTGGATGTTGTGGTTACTTGCGTATCTGATCATCTTCGATGCACTTTAAGTCGCTGTTGGGAGTCCATTCAATCTACCGTCGTTGCTGTGTAGATTGAGCTTGAAAGACGCTCGAAGTGATTAGAGCCACAATCCACAAAGCGTGGGACATGAAATTAGTCATGTCCCTATTTTTTTATCCAAATTTTATCCGTTGCACCAGCGCCCCGAAATTGTGATCGATTTTGTGGAACTATGAAAAGCTCCCCCTGGATCCTTAC
>CALEAW010000102.1 GCA_937943605.1 uncultured Sutterella sp.
TTACCTGAGGCCAGGGGGTCTTGTTTTAGAGATCTGTGATGGCTATTTCTGCCGTCTCCAGTGCAATTTCCTCTATATCCGCAATTTCACCTTGATCCTGTGGCTCTCCTGTTTCATCACTCTTGTCAACGATCAGCTCACACGTTGGCAAGGGTAGGTTGAGAATTTTGAAGAGTTCCTTCGTTTTCCCGACGACCTCATCGAAAATCCAACCGTCTTTGAAACGAGTCATGTAGATGTTGTTGAGCTTCGCCAGTAGTTTGTGATCGCTATCGTAGAAGACTCGATAATTTTTGGTTCCTTCCGATCCTACAGCCCCTTGGTTGTAAAGTTTGATGCGTGCTCGAATCATGGCACTGATAGAGGTAGCCAAGAGTTGCACGAACAACTTCCCATCCCAAGATTCGGTTGAATGAACTTGAGTACGATTGCATGCTAGGCGAGATTTCATAGTATTGAAAGCGTGTTCAACCTCGTTGCGCTCTTCGTATGCGATACAACATTCGACAGCGTCACTGATGGTGTCGCTGACTAAGACACGAATGCCAGCATATTTCAGTTTTTCCTCGACCTTCTTCATGTTAATTGTCACTGTTCCATCTTCTGCTGTGTCGCAGTATGTGGCAATCAGCTTTGTTTGAGCCTCGCTCAAGGCTGCTGGCTCGCTTCGCTTTAAATCCAAAGCAGCATTGAGCTGTGTCTGAAGTCTTCGAGCCATTTCATCAGCAATATCCTTACTGAAGTAGAGGTGGACATAAAGCGTTGTCTTCGTTTGCTTCTGTGAACGCTTGCCGGCAACTGGAAATTCGTCGTAACACCATAAGACTGGCACTGTTACTGCGTTCTGATTGAGGTAGCTGACACCATTGTTCCAATTTAGGAGTTGGACATAGTTCTTGTCGATGATTTCAGTAATGGCAGCATTGAGATTTCGTCTGGCGTTGCAAATGAAACTCATGTTGGATCTCAACATGTCATCCCAGTTCCTGCTGGAACCGTATCCCTTATCCATCACAACAACGACCTGACTGAAATCGATATTGGCAATTGTCAGTTCGGAAATCGTATTGCGAATCGTGCTGACATCTGGGACATTTCCGTTGAAGTTTCGGAAATAAACTGGTTGCCCAGTTCGTTGGTCAATGATGAGCAAAACGTTCGTTTGAGGGGCGTCGATTAAATCCTTGTTTCTTCCATATTCGACAGAAGAAATGCCTTCCGAATACGAAGTGATTGAAGTGGAATCTAAGGCCCAGAATTGGTGTTTTTCGGTTTGTTCTTTCTTGTCTCTATTCCATTCAACCTGCAAAGTCTTAAAAAAGCGATCGATTTTGTCTCGTGAAATTTTTCCTAGGAAACGACTGATAGCACCTCCAGTTTTTCCTCGAGAGTACGGAACCCAGGTGCAGTCTACGAACTCTTCAAAATCACACAGTGAAGAGTTGCTTTGCAAAACAAGGTAATAGGCTAGCGAAAGCAATCGAAGATACGACCCGTGCTCTGGAAACACTTTGGCGAGAGCTCGCATTACCGGCGTGTCCTTGAGCATTGTGTGGAGCGCCCAGGTTGCCCCAGCATGAAGCTTGACGATGTTCTGCCCCTTAACAAGGTTATCCGTTTCCTCTTTCGGCTTGAATTCAAGCTTGCCGCCTTTGTAACGGAATACTCGAAGGTGTTCCAGAGCTGGATGTTGTGCAATAAAAGCTTCGTTGAAGAAAATCTCACCTTTGTCCTTTACCCCTTCCACTGGAACGTACTTGCCCACGCTGTGTGTATCGCCTTGCCCGCGGCTAGAGATGCCGTTTACCCAATGATTCTTGTAGGTGAAAACGTACTTGTACTTGCCAGAGCCGTTAACGATGAGGCGAGGAAGTTCAGGGATTGTATAGGCAGACATGAGAAATCTCCTAGTTACATCTAATTACGTAACTAGTATAACAAATAAATAAGCGGCAAGCAACCTGGATTTGGTTGAATCACAGTGTTTCTTGCCGCTTTGTGTTTAGGTGTCAGATCTTACTGAACTAGATTTGCAAAATTTGGG